>SPJP01000252.1 GCA_006844665.1 Paracoccaceae bacterium | reverse complement strand
GCCATCGCGTTCCTGATATCGGTCAACAAGGGCGGAACGGTCGGCGGCGCTGTACCGTCGATCCTGATAAACGTGCCCGGAACACCGGAGAGCGCGGCGACGGCGTTGGACGGCCATCCGATGGCCAAGAAGGGCAAGCCGCTGAAGGCGATGAAATACTCGCTGTATTACTCGTTCTTCGGCGACATTTCCTCGGACATCGTGTTGATCCTGGTGTCGGCACCTTTGGCCTTGATTGCGCTGAAAATGGGACCGGTTGAAATCACCTGCCTGATGATCCTGGCCTTCACGGTCATTGCGGGTCTCGTCGGTGATAGCCTGATCAAAGGGCTGATTGCAGCGACATTCGGCATTCTTTTGGCGCTGGTTGGGTTGGATCCAGGGATTGCGTCCGAACGCATGGTGTTCGGTATGCTAGAGCTTTACGACGGGTTACATCTGACGTCCTTGTCCATTGGCGCTTTGGCCATGGCAGAGATCGTGCATTCCATTGTTCATGCAAAGCGCGACGACGGCCCCGCCACGTCAGTTCTGTTAAAGTCATCCTCCAAAGAAGATCGCACGGTCACATTTGCAGAGCTTTTCGCCAATCGCGTGGTTGCGATCCGGGCTTTTATCCTTGGCACGCTAATTGGCGCGATCCCGGGGCTGGGGTCGACCACGGCGGGTTTCCTAAGCTACTCCGTCACCAAACAAGCCGCGAAAGACCCAGAGAGTTTCGGCACCGGCGACCCGCGCGGGATTGCGGCGACGGAAACGGCAAACTCTGCCGTTGTTGGGGCTAATCTGATCCCGCTTTTGACGCTGGGAATCCCCGGCAACATCGCTGCGGCTTTGCTGGTTTCGGCTCTGAT
>SPJP01000251.1 GCA_006844665.1 Paracoccaceae bacterium | reverse complement strand
ACGTTCGTTAAAGGTCGGGATGACAATGGTCAGTTCGCGTTTCATGGGGTGTCTCATGACCAATGACGCGCTCGGATGCAAGATGCTTGGCCTTACCTGACGCCTGTCTTATAGACGCGATAGGCAAAAACAACAGGAGCCCGCCATGCGCCGCGCCGAAATAACCCGCAAGACCGCCGAGACCTCTATCCGGGTGTCCGTCGATCTGGACGGTACAGGAACCTATGACAACAAGACCGGCGTTGGCTTTTTCGACCATATGCTGGACCAGTTAGCACGCCATGCGTTGATCGATATGGTTGTGGAATGTGATGGCGACCTGCATATTGATGACCACCACAGTGTGGAAGACGTGGGCATCGCGCTGGGCCAGGCTTTGGCTCAGGCCGTGGGCGACAAACGAGGCATCGTTCGCTACGGGTCATGCTTGCTGCCTATGGACGACACTCTTGTGCGCGCAGCCTTGGATATCTCGGGCCGACCTTATCTGGTGTGGAAGGTTGATTTCACCACCCAAAAGATCGGGACATTTGATACCGAACTGGTGCGAGAGTTCTTTAACGCCTTTGCGATCCAGTCTGGTCTGACCCTTCATGTGGAATGCATTGACGGCATCAACAGCCACCACATTGCCGAAGCCGCGTTCAAAGCGGTGGCGCGTGCCTTGCGGGATGCGATGGAAATTGATCCGCGCAAGGCCGATGCAATCCCGTCGACCAAAGGTGTGCTGTGACCACTGTCCTGATTGACTACGACTCGGGCAATTTGCATTCGGCCCAAAAGGCGTTCGAACGCATGGCGGCCGAGGTTTCGGGTGGTCCGGTTGTCGTGACCTCTGACCCAGAAGTGGTGGCCAAGGCCGACCGGATCGTGCTGCCCGGTGATGGCGCGTTCCCAGCCTGCCGCGAAGGCCTGCGCGGCTTTGGTGGTCTGGAAGAAGCGCTAATTGAAGCGGTGGAACACCGCGCCGTGCCGTTCATGGGCATCTGCGTTGGCATGCAGATGATGGCGACCCGCGGGCTGGAATACCGCGCCGTCGATGGGTTCAAC
>SPJP01000174.1 GCA_006844665.1 Paracoccaceae bacterium | reverse complement strand
CCAGATCAGCGTGACAGCGACCATCCACGAATTGGGAATGGACAGTTTGGCAGTATTCCGGATCGCGGCCAAAATGCTGGATGCAGGCTTGGGATTGGAAGCACAGCACATGCTGGCGCACCCTTCCATCCGCGCATTGGCCCAGTTCCACGCCAACCGGGGGGATGCAACGCAGCCGCCGGCACGGCCTTCGCTTCGTGCCTTCCGCAAAGGGGCCCGCCGCGCATGAGCCTTGATCTGAACCCCCAACTTGACCCCGTCGATGTGGTTGCCGAGTTTCCCTTGTCGACAACCCAAACCCGCGACTGGTTTCTGGACCAGCTGCGGCCGGGGGACCCGTCACTGAATATCTCGGTCAGCTGGGAACTGTTGGGTAATGTTCGTGCCAGCAGCATCGAACAAGCATTCAAGACGGTAATCGACCGGCACGAAATTCTACGCACGCGCTTTGTTGAAAAAGACGGCGCGCCGTGCCAACAAGTGGTGTCTCAGGTGCCGTTCAAGCTGGATCTGTTCGATTTGCGGGCCATGCCAGACACCAGCCAGCAGGACCGTGTTAGCGAGATTGCCAAAGAAATCACGGTTCGACCTTTTGATTTGACCCAGGCCGGCCTGATCCGGGCGGCCTTGGTTCGAACCTCGACCGAACGCGCAATCTTGATGTATGTGGCGCACCACACGTGCTTTGATGGCTATTCGATCAAAGTGCTGGGGCGTGAAATCGGCGAAATTGCCAAGGCGGTAGAGGCCGAACAGCAGCCCGACCTGCCCGAACTGGAATTGCAGTTCGGTGACTACGCCATGTGGCAATCAGAATACCTTGCCTCGGACGCGCTGGATCAGGAACTGGCTTACTGGAAAGACACCCTGCAGGAATTGCCCTATACCGAAATCCCAACGGACATGCCGCGACCGTCCATGTTCGCGTCGCCATCGGATCAAATTCTGCGCGATCTGCCTGATGATTTTGAGGCAAAACTAACCCAACTGGGCGCGCGCTACGGCATGTCCAGCTTTGCCATCAGTGCGGCGGTTTTTGCGGCGGCGTTGCACCGTTTGACCCTGCAAGCCGATCTGGCTTTTAGCACCCCTGTGACCGGGCGGATGGATGTCGATCTGGAACCGATGATCGGCGTGTTCATCAACAACTTGGTCCTGCGCTACAAGCCCCAAAGCGATCAAAGTTTTGATGCATTTCTAAAAGCCTCGCGCCCGGTGGTCGAGGGTGCGTTGGGCCATCAAATCATGCCCTATAACACCTTGATCGAAGCGCTGAGCCCCCCCCGTGACCTGTCGCGCAACCCACTGGTTTCGATTAATTTCACCCATGGACCTGTTTTCATGGAAACGCGCAGCTATGGCGGGTTCGAACTCCGCTCGGTCCCTTCCGAGCTGCCCGGCGCAATTTGCGATTTGAACTTTGCCGTAATCGGGCGCCACGACAAATGGTCTATGGCTGCGGAATATGCGACCAACCTGTTAAAACCGTCCACAATTGTGCGGGTGCTGGATGCTGTAGAAGCCGCCTTCTTGCAGCTTTTCAATGATCCCACTGCGCCATTGTCCAACATTGCTGTATCGCCTGCGGTCCCATCCGTGCCTCAAGACCATGCCGACATTGTCCATGCGCTGACACAGTCCAAATTGGTGGACGAGGTCGCATGCGTCACCGTTAAAGACCAGGTCCATGCATTCATCACCCCGGGGGAAACAGGCGTTCTTCCTCTGGACCAATTGCCCTTAGATCTGGCGGCCCAATTGTCTGGCAAAAACCTATCTTTGCGTGGAATCTCCGTTCTGAAAACGCTGCCAAAAACTGCGGGCGGTTTGGTGAACACGGCGGCGCTGCGCGTGCCGGCCAATCCCATACCCATTTCCCAAACAGCCAAAGCCAAAGATGAAGACAGCACTTTGTCGGAGCTGCGCCAGATTTGGGAAGACCTGCTGGACACCTCAATAACCGATCCAAACGCCAGCTTCTTTGATCTGGGCGGGCATTCCCTGCTGGTTGTCAAAATGTTGGCCCGGCTGCGCGAAAAATGGAAATGCGACGCCACAATCACAACTGTGTACGAGTATCCAAGCCTGGCCGAAATGGCCGCCCAGATCGACAAAATGGTGCAACCGAAACCGGTACAGCCCCATGATGTGGAAAACGATTGGCGGATCATGCGTCTTTCAAGGACAGGAACGGCCCATCCGTTGATTGCGGTGAACAACTACGCCACGGCCCTAGCCCTGGGATCGGCGGGATCACTGCCCCGCCAAACCAGCGCGGTTCGTCTATTCGACAATGGCAACGGCATCGATCTGGGGCCCCGCTCGTTCGAGGATTTGGCGCTTTTGTATGCGGACACCATCCGCAACGCTCAGCCCGAAGGCCCATATTTGTTGTATGGCAACTGCGTGCACGGAAACCTAGCGCTAGAGGCTGCTCGCATCTTGCAACAAGACGGTGCAGAAATTACCGGCGTGGTGATGTCCGACGTGTGGGAACCGGGCTATGTCGCCTCGATCAAGCGCAATACGTTGATTTACTGGAAGGAAAAATTCCACGCAGTCGCAAATCGCGCGCGAAAATTGCGAGGTGGAGAGATGACACTGTCAGCTTTCCTAGGGGGTTTCCGCTTGGTGCGCATGACCGGCATTTTGCAGCTGGCCCGTGTGCTCGGCTTGATTGAACGGATCCGGCTCAGTGATTTGGACGCGGAACAGGAACGGTTCGTGGCCTATGTGTCGCGCTTGCGCTCTGGCTACCGGCCAGAGCCAGTGACCTTCCCTGTCCTGCATTTGGTCACAAAAATCACCCCAAGCTTCAAAGGGTTTAGTCATTCAATCGGCTGGGAAAACGTGGTGGCCGACGGTTTGCTATCGACCAAAACCTTGGACGAGATCACGGCCCATGGTGACAAAAAAGCAGGCTTGCCAGAGCTGGCGCAGATGATCGAAGATTTCGCTGATCACTCGAACAAGATCTGATCTTTCAGCTCCGGCGGGGCGTCTTTTAAAACCATTGCGATCGGGGCGCGCGTCTCGATTGCCAATGCGCCAACAAGGGTCGGCGTGATCTGGATATGGCGCAGCCGCCAGCCAGACGGATCTTCGCCTTCAAGCCTCAAAAGGCGCGCGGGCTGGTCTGGGCCCAATGTCACATCAAAGCTGTCCAGCGGCATTGATAGGCCCGGCCCGCAGGCCTTTACAATCGCTTCCTTGCGGGTCCAGCACCGAAAGAAACCGTCATTCCAACGGTCCTTGGGCAAAGCCGAAAGGCTATTGAATTCCGCTGTAGAAAAGAAACGTTCTGCGACCCCGGTTTCAACAGCGCGGTAGGCTTCTATGTCGACGCCCAAGGGCAGGTCTTTGCACATTGCCAAACAGGCCAAACCGCCGGAATGGCTAAGGTTGAAATGAATGCCTTGATCTAAACTAGGCTTGCCATAAGCGTTGTATTGAAACTGTAGAACCCGTGGTTGCAGTCCCAAATATTCCGCTAAAATCTGGCGCATCCGCCCACGGCCCGTGCGGTAGGCATCCCCATGCTTGGGGTTCACAAATCGGTCGGCGCGGGCGTGCTCATCCGGCGACAGAACGTCGTCAAACTGCGCCGTAGGCCCCGATAGCGCCCAAATCCAAATGTCGATTGCATGTGTCATCACAGCTCGAACCTAGCGCGCGTCGGTTTTGTGCGAAACGTCTTATTCAGCCGGTACGCTGATCCGGGGCGAAAACGCGCTGTCTTGAAACTTGGCAGGCAGCATGTTCATCAAGCCGGACCTAAACGCAGCCTCGTTAAACCGTCTAGAATGGGCCACCAAAACGTTTGGATCTATTTGATCCAGCTTATCGGCCTCGAACGTTTTTATCGCATGAATCAAGCCCTCAACGCTTTGTTCTTTAAACAGCAGGCCGGTGCGGTTGGACACGACAGTGTCTTCGGCCCCGCCACGCCCATATGCGATCACAGGCCGGCCAGAAGCCATAACCTCGACCGGGACCATCCCGAAATCTTCCTCGCCTGGGAAGATCAGGGCTTTGCACTTTGCCATCAACTCTCGCATCTGGCCATCTGGAACCCTGCCCAGAATTTTCACATATGGCCCGGCCAAGGCTTGGAGCCTTTTGGCGGTTTTGTCCGGACCGCCCACCATGATCAGCGGCTTTCGCATTTGGTTGAAAGCCTCTATCGCAAGGTCGGGGCGTTTGTATGGGGCCAGCTCGCCTGCCCACAGATAGAAATTTTCCCGGTCAGATGGTGGTACAGGTGCAAAGTTTTCGACCTGGACCGGAGGATGCACGATCGAGGATTCGCGCCGCCAGTATTTGTGAACCCGTGCTGCGACATGACTGGAATTCGCAGCGATATTATCGACACGCGCTGCACTGGTTACATCCCAGCTGCGCAACCCATGGGCCAAATATGGCATGGCGAAACGTGTCAAAGTACCGGCCGTATTGCGATAATGGTGGTACTGATCCCACAGGTACCGCATAGGCGAATGGCAATAGCACAGGTGATGCGCATCGGGTGGGGCAATGATACCCTTTGCTGGGCCAGACTCGCTTGAAAGAATAAGGTCGTAGCCTGTTAAATCGACCTCTTCCAAAGCCCGTGGCATGAACGGCAAGTAGGATTGATACATCCGTCGCGAGAAGGGCATCTTGGATACCGAAGTCGTATATACCCGGTGCGAATTGATCAGAGGCGAGACTTTGTCTGGATCGTAAACATGGGTGAAGATGTCCGCTTGCGGGAACATACGACACATCGCTTCCAGCACCTGTTCGCCGCCACGCATCCCGATCAGCCAATAATGCACCAAGGCGACACGTGGCTCGGACCCAGCTCGGGAAACTGAAACTCGGTTAAACATGATAGGCCTCGTATGAGGTTGCATAGGGTTCTGTGTGCCGCGCAAGATCAACTTTCGTCATCACGATCCCCGAAACATCCAGCCCGGCATCTGATAGCGTGTTCAGACCGCGCATAACGGCATCTCTTGGGGTCTTGTCATGCTCGACCACATAGATGCGCTGGTCGACCATCTTCGCCATAAGCAAAGCGTCCGATACGGCCAAAAGGGCGGGGCTGTTAACCAAAACGATATCGTAGCAGTATTTCAGGTGATCCAGCATCTGCGCGATCAAGTCCGTCGACAATAAGTCCGCTGCTTCGGGTTGCACACCTTTTGCAGCAAGAACGTCAAAGCCCAGCCCGGTATCATAGTTGATTGCGTCGTCGATGCTGGCCCGTCCCCGCAAGACATCGCCCAAGTCATGGCGCTGGCGCCACTTGAACAGATCTTGCAGCGACGACCGTCGCAGATCCAAATCCAGAACAATCACGGTCTTGTCTGCAAGTTCAGACATCTGCGCCAATAGCAATGTCAGTGTCGTCTTGCCTTCGTCGGGAAGGGAGGACAGCAGAATAACTGATTTAGACGCATCCATGCGGTCCGTGTTCAAAGACAGGGAAGTCCGCATTTTTCGGACCCGTTCGGCGGTTATACCAAAGGGGTTGCGGGCCAAATCCTCTAGCGCCTGCTTGGGCGAACGCCAGTTTGATTTTGGCAAAGTGGACAGAACCGGCAGACCGGTTTCAGCCTCGACCGTTCGCACGGATTTAAAGGTTGGGTTGGTCAGCTCGCGGAACAAAACAAAGCCCAGTCCCAGACCAATGCCGATCAGCGCGCCCACAAAGGTCATCAACTTAGGGCGCGGCGCAGAGGGCGAACCTGGGATAGACGCGCGTTCGATCAAGCGTGCATCTGCGGTTTGGAATTTTTCCTGTGTCCGGGTTTCGGCCAATCGCGACAGAAGTTCTTCGTACGAGGTGCGCGCTGCACTGGCTTCGCGTTCCAACTGGCGCAGCCCAATGGCGTCGCGTGACGCGGCAATGCTGCGTTGTTCCAGCTCTGAAAGGCTGGTTTTCAGTGTTTCTTCCCGCAAGACCACAAGGTCCAACTCGTTTCGCTGGGTTTCCAGGACGCGGCGCAATTCAACCTGGGCGACGGCTGCCAGCTGATCCAATTGGCGCTTGATGCGAGTCCGTTCGGGGTGTGTGGTCGGATAGCGTTCCGCCCATTGGGCGTCGCGGCGCAGCAAATCGTTTCGTTCCGCAGCAAGCTCTTCCAATGAGCTAGAGGTCAAAAGCCCAGCGGGCGCGCCCAATCCGCCGGTGTCGACCAGTCGTTTCAGTTCCGAAAACCGGGTTTCCGCGGAAACACGTTCCACACGCGTGTTCACCAGCTGATTGTTCAGCTCGATCATTTGCTGCGTGATGATATCAACGCTGCTTCCTTCATCTTCCAGGCTGCCGGCCCGGTAATCCTGTACAGCACCTTCTGCGATTTTGACTTGCTCTCGCAGGTCGGCAACCCGCTGTTCAATCCATAACGTCGCCTGGGCCGCTGTGGCTTGGCGCCCTTCCAACTGCATCGCGATATATTGCTCTGCGATAGAGCTGGCGAGCCGAGCCGAAAGCGTCGGGCTTTCGGTTTCGACGCGGATCAGAATTATATAGCTGTCGCCCTGACGCCAAACTTCGGTCTTTTTGCGCAAAGCCCAGACCATGCTTTCAACTGCAGCGGCATGTTCGGCACCGGACAAAGTATCAGACTCCGCCCCGCTGCCGGTAAGGCCCGATTTGATCCGGCCCAAAAGCGAGGGGCTCTGATTGGCGGAATCAAGCTCTGAAAGGCTGTCCAACCCCAGATCCTCGATCACTGATTCCAGCAGCAGATTTGACGTGATGATCGAGATTTCACTGTCCATCACTTGGTCAGACAGATCCAAATCGGACACAACCTGATCATCCGTGATCACTTGGCTTTCGCGCGGATCCAGAAGAACTTTGGCGGCGGCTGCGTATTTTGGCGTGATCGTTGACACAAACAATGCTGTGGCGACGGCGCAAGCCAGCATGAACAGGCCGATCAGATAGCGACCGCGCCATACGACGCGGAACAGCTCTCGGACATCGACCGCATCGTCATCGGAATGGTGCGGGTTGCCGCCATTTCGCCGATTTGACAAAGGTCCGTCTTCAAAGGCCGCACGTGTGCTCATGTTCATTGCGGCGCTCCCGATATGAGAAGGCCGAAAGTCTTAGCTGAGTTTATCTTCAACATAAATTAACCCCTCTCACTGTAGCCCAGTTGCAGGGCCGTCACTTTTGGAAAGTCGCAAGCGAACACATGAACTAAATTTGAAATATGCGTTTTTCATGGCCCAGATTGGGCCTAGGCCTGTAACCGATCAAGTAAACTGACCGAGACGCCACATTTCTTGCCGTTAACGTTTTGCTAACGAAAACAAAGATGTGCAGTTCCATGGATTGACCTATTGTCGGCAACAATCACGGGGTCGGGGCGTTTAGTACGCGCTACCCTCTTGCCGAGATTCGACGACTGCACCCCGTGAAAGACCAGCCGCAAAACCCGCAAGGGCAAAGAAAATAACGCCCAAGTCCGGTGTCGCACTTGTCAGCATAGACGACAGGAAAAACGCCAGGCAAGCGGCCTTCAGGCTGCGGATAACGGATGCGCGCTGGGCGTCATTTTCAGGTCGGGGAAGGCGGGCAATGTTGTACATAAACCACAGGAATAGCCCGGTTCCGACAACACCCAAGCTGGCCATCGTTGCCAGCAGCCAATTCGACGCCCGGACCGATCCCAAACCCGCCCCCATCATGTATGTGTCCAAGAAATTCCGGAAGGCTTGGCTGTTCCAGTTGCCGCGCTCTTTGCCCGACGCACCATCCAGCTTGTTGAACAGGGCCCGGTCCAGAAAATCGCTGACAGGTTGTAGCAGTTCGTAAGCCGCAAAAAGGGCCAAAGCGACCATCCAAAGGGCCACGACAGATCCCCCCGCAATCTTGGCCCCGCGTCTGGTAATCGAGCTGCGCAAATGCATAGCTACCGAGATCATTGCGAAGGTTGCAAGGAACAGAATGGTGGAAACATAAGCCGCCGATGAGGTGGACCGCACCAGGGCGATTCCGGTCAGGATCAAGCAGACCGTCGCCAATCGGGATCGCGGCGTAAGCAGCCAATATTGCAGCCAAAATGCAAACAGGCCAATGGTGAAAAAGCCAAAGCTGCTGGCTTCGGGGAAACCACCTATCATTCGTTTCAACCCGACCATCCGGTGATCCACCAAGATCGCATAATTGGCGCTGCGGATCGGGTCTAAAAGCAGTTCATGGATGCCAAGGAAGTAGGTGATTACATCCAGCCAGCCCAAGGTAACATGAACAACTGTCGCCACGGCCAGGGCCTTTAGCACCATCCCAGCCTCGGGCCTTAGGCGAAACACAGTGGCCACGGCGAAAAACGTGATCACGCCCAACATCATGCGGAACAATTGGGTCAGGTTGCCGGTAGAGGGGCGCAGAGGTAGGGAAACGATGCCGGATTCGTTGTTGATCCGCGCGATGCTAAAGACCTCGGTCTGGCCTTTGAACACAGTTGGAAACAGCATCGTCGCGATGATGGCAAACAGGGCCAGCAAGAACATGGCAAGACCCGGTTGGCCGAACCGCGCTGTCCCTGCAAGCCGGGAAAGACCCTCCCTGCTGGTCAGAACAAGAGCAAACATCGTCATAGCGGCGATGTCCGTCACCAGGATTGATGCCCCCCCCGCCGCTGGCAAGTTAAAGGCCGCCGCTGCTCCAAAAGGCGTCGCGGCCAGAAACCAGGGCGCACCCCGGTAGGGGCCCTTGACCAAAAGGATCAGAACCAAAATCAACGCAAGACCGCTGCTTAAAACAATCTCCACCTGCGACGCTCCTTCTGGCCCGTTCGGCCGTTCGGGATGGTTTAACCGTGCTTGAAACAGAAAAACAGGGCTTAGGTGGGCGGGATCGTTCGTGATCCAGCAACAAGCAGGGGCCAAAGCTTGCTTTACAAGGCAATCCCACCCAGCTTGACGCTATGAAACACCTCGCATTGTCAGGCGCTGTATTCAGCGCGATCTTGTATTGCACCTCGGTACCCTCGGTTGCGGATCCGGTCGGACCTGAACTGGCGGCTGCTTCGAATTTCGGCCAAGGGGCACGGCAGGATTATCTGGCCGCAGGCCGTTCCTTGCCCGTTCTGGATTTCCGCGATGCGGTCTATTGGGACGATGTGGATCAGGACGGCCGCTTTGTGTTCACGACGCCCAGCACACGCTACCCGGCCTTGCTGGCCAGCTGGGGCGCGGGGATGAGCTTGACCGTCAATAATGGTCATCCTGACTACGATGGTGGCACAACGCCCCTTTCCCCAGCCGCTGTGCAACGGTTCGGGCGCCATGCCGCCGAACTGGTCCAGCGTTTTCCCAATATCCACTCGGTCGAGGTTGGTAACGAGTTTAACAGCGCCAATTTCGTCAGCGGCCCCTTGCGCGATGCCGGGCTTGCCGCGCGTGCCGATGCCTATGTGGCGCTGTTGGCTTCCGTATCCAGCCAAGTCAAAGCCGTCCGGCCCGAAGTCAAAATCCTGGGCGGTGGCGTCCATTCCATTCCCACCGGATTCTTGGCCGCACAGATAGATCGCGGGGCCGCCGCCTGGATGGACGCCATTGTGTTGCACCCCTATGACACGCCGGTAGAAATGCTGCTCCGCCAGATAGAGGTCATGCGCCGCATTCCAGAATTGGCTGACATCCCGGTCGAGATTACCGAATTCGGGTCCCAAGACCCGGATCTGGCCCCGTCCTACTTGCTCCGCAGTTACTGCCAGATGGCTTTGTCAGGTGTCACGCGGGCGGCGTGGTATGCGATTAACCCTCGCGGGGACGGCTATGTCCCATTGTTCGACGCCTCGGCCAAGCTGACCCCAACCGGGCGGACCTTTGATTTCGTTGCAAGCAAACTGGCCGGTCAGCCAGTGCAAGCCTACCGCCCGGACCCGTTTACCTATGGGTGTCTGTTTGGCGATCACACCTTGATCTTGTGGGGCGAACCCCGTGCGGTCCAGATCACACGAGCCGATTTGTCCGTTCAAAACGCGGTAGGGGACGCCGTAGAAAATCCGCACCTGTCGATGGACCAAGCCTTGCTCATCACCGGGACGCAGATCGTCCCGAGCACAGATATTCAGCTCGGCCCCCAAAACCTTTTGGCCGACAGCTATCATCAGTTCGGCTACCCAGAGCCAGGCCAGGCCGACCCCACAGGCGACCCTTTCGAACGGTTCGGCCGGTTTGGCGACAGAGAGCTTATCCTTGCCACCCAAGACGGGCAGGGCCGGGAAGGCGTGCCATGGGTGCCTTACCGCGGGACCGATTGGGACAAGGGCTTGCGCCTGCTGAGTCAGCAAATGTTGCCCAGCGACGGCGCGGATTTCCCGGTCGAGATTGTGCACCGTTACACATCGCCAGTTGCCCAAACCGTCGACCTGCTGCTGAATGTCGATCCCGTGCCCCGCAGCGAAGACGGAATATTGCTGACGGTATCCTCGGACGGAGCACAGCTGATACATCAGGTGATTTCGCAAGCTACGGAAACTCAGCTTCAGCGCTTGGAGCTGGTGGCGGGCCAGACGGTCGAAATCAGTATCGGCCCCAACGGAAACGCACGCGGCGATGTCACAGACTACCGGTTTCAGGTGTTGCAGGCGCGCTAAGGTCTACGACGCTGCAGAATACTTTCGGCCTTGGGCCAGCAATATTTTCAACCCACCCCAAGCCTGTTGTCGGATCTCTTCCTGGTCCTCTGGGCTGGACGGGTGTGCAATGGCGTCATCCATTAACCCTGCCAAAGCTTCGCCGCTCACCTCTGGATCATCTGTAAAGTGATCTTGCGCCTCGACCAGGGCAAAGAAGCTGTGCAGCTTTTGATCCCAGCCCATGCCCACAATCGGCAAGCCGTAGCTATAGGCGACAATGCAAGCGTGTAGACGGTGGGCAATGATACCCTTCATTGCGCCGATGATATGAGCGAGTTCCTTTGGGGATTGCGCGGTCGGGGCGACGGACAAGGCCCCGATATTCTTGTGCCATTCCATGCTAGGGTCAGCGGCGACCTGACCCATCGCGGCGGCATCCTCTTCGGCCCCATTGGTAAACAGGGTCACTTTGTGGCCGTTCTCGATCAGGGCGTTGATCAAATCGGTGTAAAACGCAACGGCGCCCCGCGCGCTGCCTGCGATTTCGCGGTCGGCATGATGGCCCAATAGGCCGGGATCAGTGACGCAAATGCCGATGCGGTCGGTGGCCTCAAAAACGGGACCGTAGCAATCACGGGCCAACAAGCCGGGGTCCAGAACCAAACTGGGCTCTAACGAGGCAACCGGCGTTTGCGCGGCCCAAGCCCGGCGCGAGGTTTCATCGCGCAAGGCGACCAGTCTAAGATCAGTTTTAAAGACCTTCTGAAACATGGCTTTGCCGGGGGTGCTCCAATTGCGCGACGCGCCGACGCCGTAGACAGCTGTAGGGGTGTTTTCTTGGGCCAACAGCTTGCACACGCGCGCGATTTTCAGCGGAAAGTTCAGGCTGGCATCAGAAAACAACATGCCCCCACCCACGACAGCCAAATCTGCGCCCTTTAACGTGGTGCGCCACTGGTCTTCGACCCCGTCTAGCAATTTGCCCAGCTTCCATTTTGCCAAAACGTGGCGCACGAATTCAGGCAAGTAGTGCAGAATGCTGATGATCAAAGCGCGGTTTTTCACCGTCACCGCGCCATAGCCATCCCGGCCCGAGATATCGATGGTTTCGATCTGCGCCTCGGGGTGCAAGGCACTCAACCCATATGACAGACAGTCGGAAATGACCCCGTCGCCCAAGTTCGGGCTGTAGCGCAGGCCAAACTGCACGATTTTCATACCACTGCCCCGGTTATAGCTCTTTTGCGGTAACTATGGCCTAAGCCTCGGAACGGGGCAATTGTGAAACGCGCCGCAGGTCAGTTGGCTTTGGTTTTTGGTCCAAAAGGCAGGGGAAGCACAGGCACACCGTCTTCGATCAGGGCGCGGGCGTCCTCAAGCTTGGCCTCGCCGTGGATTGCGCGAGGCTTGGTCACACCGTCATGCATATCCCGAGCAGCTTCGGCGAAGCTGGATCCAACGTAATCAGAATTTGCTTCCACATGGGCGCGCAGCTTTGCTACGGCCTCCTCCTGCGGGCTGACGTTCAGGTCGGTACCGGTGGGTGCGGCTGCAGGCACACTGGCCTTTGCGGGCAGGTTTCCCTTGGGTTCCGTTTGCACCCGGGGGGCCATTAACGCCTTTTCCACAGTGGTGTCACCGCATTCAACACAAGACGTAAGACCCCGTCCGAGCAGGTCGTCGAAGGCCCCGGCCGATTGGAACCAGCCTTCGAACTGGTGGCCCTGGCTACATTTCAATGCGTATTTTATCATAGAAACCGTGTGAAAAGGCGCGCTTTGAGCTGTAGAGCTCGCGCTGTCTGTAGGGCCAACCTAGGCAATCACGCGCCAAATGCAACGCGCCATTGTTACAAATTAGTGACGCTTGAAATCACGCAACATCAGCGCAAGATCAGGCTCATCCACCATACGAGCTGCTTTTTTAGGCGATACCCATTTGCGTTCGCGCTGGGTGGCCTCGGCATAGTCGTTGTCCAATTTTTCGACCCGAACCCCGAAAACAGCAACGATTACGGGCAACATAACACCTGTATCCAGCTCTTTTTCGTAGGAATAGATGCCCACGCAACCCGGTTCCGCTTTGCCATGGACCCCGGCTTCTTCCCAAGCTTCGATCACAGCGGATTCCGTCGGGGTGCGGTCATCCATCGGCCAGCCTTTGGGCACAATCCACCTGCCAGAGGTCCGGCTTGTCACCAATAGAACCTTAGTTTTCGACTTTTTTTCAACGCGGTAGCACAGGGCCGCAAACTGCGTTCTTACATCGCGTTTGCCGATCTGCGCCAACGACAAGGGAAGTTGGCCAAGTTTCAATTGAGTGCTCATTTACTTGGTGGCTCTCCTGCGGAGCATAAATAGGGTCGGCTATGTAGAATTTGTGCCTAAGCATACCATATAGGGTATATGCCTCGATATTGAAGACCGTATCACTTGCAAATCGCGAACCTGTGTCTTCCGTGATCAAATAAAGGCAAAAGGACCGGTTCCTGCGGACAGGATGCAGCTTATTGCTTAAATCTCCATCACTTAGCCGCCCACTTTTTCTGGGGTCCGAGGTTTACCGGTCGTCCTCTTACGGCGGATGGCATCCGCTGCGGATCCCTAGGGTTTCAACCGTTATGGATCTGTCGCGGGCGCTGGGATGGTTGCCGCGCGACCAATATCGCACCAGCCCCAAGGCCAAGCCCGCTGCCCTTCATCTGTGGCACACGCCCGACTATATCGCGGCCTTGCAGGATGCCGAGCGGACCGGGAACGTGTCCCCAGCAGTTGCCGCACGCCATGACTTGGGCAGCCCGTCCAATCCTGTCTACCCCGAAATGTTCCGCCGCCCTGCGACCAGTGCAGGTGGTTCGCTTCTGGCGGGCGAGCTGTTGCGAGACCCCGGCACGATCTATCACCCCGCAGGCGGTACGCACCACGGCCTGCCCGACCGGGCGAACGGGTTTTGCTATTTGAACGATCCGGTTTTGGCGATGCTGTCTTTGCGCCGGTCGGGCCTGCGGCGCATCGCTTATGTAGATATAGACGCCCATCATTGCGATGGCGTGGCGGCCGGATTTCACGGGGACGGGGATGTCTTGATGCTGTCGGTCCACCAGGAAAACCTGTGGCCTCGAACGGGGCATCTTGAAAACACCGCAGGCGGCGCAGCAGTTAACCTGCCTGTGCCTGCGGGGCTGAACGATGATGAAATGGCCTATGTTCAAGACAAACTGATCCTGCCCAAGGTCCAAGCCTTCAAGCCCGACGCGCTTGTGCTGCAATGCGGGGCCGACGCGGTGCAAGAGGACCCCTTGTCTCGTCTTAGCCTGTCAAACAACGCCCACTGGGCCATCGTAAAGGCCCTGCAAAGCTTGTGCCCCCGCTACCTTGTTCTGGGCGGCGGCGGGTATAACCCTTGGTCGGTCGGCAGGCTTTGGACCGGGGTCTGGGCCACATTGAATGGGATCGAGGTTCCGGATCATTTGCCGCCAAAGGCCCAGGACGTCTTGCGCGCGTTGATTTGGGATGGCCAACGGGGTTCGAAACAGCCCCTGGACCACTGGATCACAACATTGCGCGATGCGCCTCGTCCTGGCCCTATTCGCGACGATATTAAATCCCGTGTCGCGACCCTACTGGCAGCTTAGGCTGGCGGAACTGACCGCCCCTGGCCCCAAAATCCGCTGGGCATGGGCCACGCTGGCACCTCCCCCGGGGCTTTGGTCTGCCGCGGTTACACGAAACCCGTTGGAATAGGGCGTCAGGCGGGTGGGGACATAGCGGGCGGTATCTGCCCGCAGCCTGCCCGCCCCATCGGGAACCAGATCAAACAGGGCCACCGCGCCCGTGCGTTGGTTCAACCGCCACTGGCTGGAAATCAGATTACCCAAAGAATACGCGACAAAACCGGTGCGGTCGCCAGATCGCAATACCTCGATCGGTTGCAGAACATGGGGGTGCGCGCCGACAATTGCGGCTGCTCCAGCCTCGAACGCAGCCCGGGCCAGGCTCCGTTGATTGGCGTTTGGCTGTTCCACATTCTCGGCCCCCCAATGGGGCAACAGAATAACGGCCGAGATATCGGGTCGCTGAGCCAAGGCCGACACGGTCCCCAAGACTTGCGCCCGTTGCGAATAACATCCCAGCACTTGCCCGCGGCGGTCTGGAATCCCGTTGGTGCCATAGGTGCAGGCCAAAAAGGCAATCCGGTGGCCTTTTGCGGTCACCTCGGCGTGCCACGGGGCGGTCACGGGCGCATCCGTGGGCCGGGTTCCCGTCACGGCCAAGCCCGAGGCCCTGATCGCGGCCAGAGTTTTGTCTGCCCCCTGCGGACCCCGATCCAACGCGTGGTTGTTGGCGGTTTGTAAAATGTCAAACCCGGTGTCCTTAAGGGCCGTGACCAGCGACGGATGGGCATTGAAACTGGGATAGCCGCTATAAACCCGCCCGTCGAATAGCCCAGCGACTGGGGATCGTGCAGGCCGCCCGCCCGATAACAGCCCACTGGCCGTCGGGGTTTCCAAATTCACCACGGAGATATCGGCGCGCCGGATGATCGGGGCCAACAGGGACAATTGCGCCGCATACCCACCCGGATTTTGGGCCGCGTCGCGTTGCACGGCCGTGTTCATCAGCATGTCGCCTGCGGCTGCAATCGTAACCGCGCCAGGTTGGAACACCCCCTCAGCCGTGCCCCTTGTACAGCCCGAAACACCGCTTTGGCCGGTGTCTGAAACGCAAGACGACAACAGGCCCAAACTTGCCAGTACCAAGGAAATTCGCCGCAGCATCTATGGGGCCTTCCGCAAAGACATACTTTATCTGGGGTAGAGAACCGGTTTTGCCCCCCCGTTGCAAGCCCCTTGCAGGGTCAGCAAGCTTGCTCGTCCATGGGCGTGGGCTTAAGAACATAACAAATAGCAAGAACAGGCGTTTGATGCGGCTGGAAAGGTAGACATGACAGGAACATTGGCGCTGGTTGCCCATGACGGGATGAAGGATCAGATGGTCGCGTGGGCCACAAAGAACGCAGATCAGCTTCGGGGGCTGACGCTGTTTGGAACCGGCACAACTGGCGGCCGCCTGATTGACGAGGTCGGACTGGACATCGTTCGCCTGAAAAGCGGCCCAAAGGGCGGCGACGCTCAGCTGGGTGCCATGATCGCCGAAAACCGTCTGGACAGTCTGGTGTTCTTTATCGACCCTTTGTCCGCCTTACCCCATGACGTTGATGTCAAATCCTTGCTGCGGCTTGCGATCCTGTATGACACCCGCCTTGCGGTGAACGAAAGCTCGGCGGATGCGGTGTTGCTGTCCCTGCTCGGCGACAACGCGTAGCGCGTTTTATAGGATCTCTACGTCCGTCACCTGGCGGTAAGGGCGGTCGGGCGTCGCAAGGATCAGATCCAGATCGGTGTTGGCCGAATTCGGCGGCAGCTGAGGTTCCAGACAGAACCCGCCCCATTTGGCATGGGCGCCGGACAGGTTCGCTCCGGAATAAAACTGCAGCCCCGGCTGGTCGGTCCACATCCGTAGGGTCAGCCCGTTGCCACTGGCCTGTGCCGCAACAGGCGCGCTGCCCAAAATCAGATGGGCGTCCTGCATCCGTTTGCCGATCGGGGCCGGGTTCGTGAAATCATATTCTGTTCCGTGAACCGGGGCCTCTTGCCCTGTGGGGATCAAGCTGTCGTCCGTGGGCAGATAATGGGTCGCGTCGATCTGCAAAACGGTATCAAAGCACGGCCCGCCCAAATGGTAATAATTGTGCTGGGCCAGGGCGACCGGGGTAGGGCGATCCACGGTCACTTGCATATCATAGCGCAATCGCGCCCCAGTCAGGGTCACCGTCATCTCAACCCATGCGTTGCCAGGATACCCGCCTTCGCCGTCCGCGGAATGATAGCTTAGACGAATGGCGTTCGCTTTGCTGTCTCGCGCCATATCCCAAGTTTTTGTCCAAAGCCCCTCGGGCCCGCCGTGCAAATGGTTGTCCCCATCGTTGCAGGGCAGCTGAACGTCTTGCCCGTCCAGCCGAAACCGCCCCTGTGCCGTTCTGTTGCAGACCCGCCCTGCAATCGCCCCCAGGAAATTCGGGTTCTGGCGATACGCCTCAACCGAGCGGTGGCTGAGGATAACGTTTCGGCCATCGGCCACCCGCCAACTCTGGGTCGCGGCCCCAAGCGACAAAAGGGCAACCTCGGCTTGGTCGCTTTCCAGGGTCATGCGTTGGATCATCTCAGACATTGGGCGCGTCTTTCTTCGAACAGGTCAGCTGGGCCAGCATAGCTGGCTGGCAAGGCGCTCGCCAGCCCGGGGCCATTTCCGGCAATCACTTTGGCCGCCGTCCCAAATTTCGGTGTTTAGCACGCAGCCGAACAGCGCTATCGTGACCTCACGGGCCGGAGGAAACATGACACACACAGTAGATCTGAACGCGGACATGGGCGAAAGCTATGGCCCTTGGACAATGGGCGACGATCTGGGCCTGCTTGGGGTGATCTCCAGCGCCAATATTGCCTGCGGCGGCCATGCGGGCGATCCCGTTGTGATGGCCGCAACCGTTAAGGCGGCCTTGGACAAAGGCGTGTCCATCGGGGCCCATCCGGGGTTCGAAGACAAACAAAACTTTGGCCGCCACGAAATGGCAATCCCGGCCCCTGTGGTCGCGCGGATGGTTCAATACCAACTGGGCGCGCTGCAAGCTATCGCGCGGGCCGAGGGCGGTCGCTTGAACCACCTGAAACTCCACGGTGCCTTGGCCAACATGGCCACCCGGGACGAAGCCCTTGCTCATGCCTGCTTCTCGGCCGCGCTAGATGTCGACCCGGATCTGCTGATCTTTGCCATCGCAGGCACCGCGCAAGAACGGGCGGCAAAAGCCCTAGGCGCGCGCTACGGGGCCGAGGTGTTCGCCGACCGCGCCTATAATGACGACGCTACGTTGGTGAACCGAGCATTGCCCGGCGCTGTAATCCACGACCCCAAAATTGCCGCAGATAGGGTCGTCCAGATGATCCAAGCCAAATCCATCTTCGCCCAATCTGGCAAAATTATCCCCGCCCGGATCGACACGATCTGTTTGCACGGGGATACAGCAGGCGCGCTGGAAATTGCCCGACATGTTAAATCGGAATTGGACTCAAGCGATATTTCTGTTAGCGCAAACATAACTTGAGCTAAAATGGCATAGGAAGAAGCGATGATTGTTGTTGGCGGCGAAAACCTAATCGACATGGTTCAGATACAAGAGCCATCACAATGGCCCCGTTTTGATGCCATTCCTGGCGGCGCGCCCTATAACGTCGCGATTGCCTGCGCGCGGCAGGGCCGGGACGTAGGCTATGCCACCCCGATTTCGACCGACAAGCTGGGCCAGCATCTGGCCGACCGCGTTCTGGCCGATGGCGTGTCGCTGCTGGCCGATCGCCGGTCCGAGCCGACCTCGATGGCGGTCGTATCCCTGACCAACGGTCAGGCCAGCTATGCCTTCTACCGCGATGGCACGGCCGAACGCTGCGTGACCACAGACAGCATTCTGTCAAGCTTGCCGGACACGACCTCGCTTTTGATGGTGGGCGGGTTGGCGATCACCGGTGGCGACGATGCGCCCGCATGGCAGGCGGTTTATCACGACTGCCACAGCCGCGGTATGATCACAGCGATGGACCCGAATATTCGGGTTCTGATGATCAAGGATCGCGACAGCTATATGGCGCGGTTCGAAGACATGCTGACCGTCACCGATATGCTAAAGCTCAGCGACGAAGACCTAGAATGGCTCTATCCCGGCACGACGCCGGAACAAGGGCTCGAGCTGCTGCAGACGAAAACTTCGGCTCATCTGATTGTGGTTACAAAGGGCGGCGATGGGGCCATTGGCGCCGTGGCTGGTCAAACCGTTTCGGTCGCGGCGGGCAAAGCCGATCCGTTCATGGATACGGTCGGCGCTGGCGACACCTTCATGGCAACCTTGCTGGCCGAAATAGACACCCAAGCTGCCACAAGGGCAGAACTGGGGGCGTTAACGGCCCAGGACCTGGAAAATATGATGGCCCGCGCTGCAACTGCTGCGGCCATCAACTGTTCCCGGGCGGGTTGTAACCCACCTTACGAAAACGAGCTGCCCCCGCGCTGAACGCAGGGGCAGGGGGCGCTGTTACCAGCGGCTTAGGTAGCGGGCGTTGACCCAGCCGATCTGGTTGTCATTTCGTTTGATCAGGCACCATGTCGGCATGCCTGTCAGCATCTCCCGGATCCGAGGCGACAGGTTAAAGAACTGACGTCGCTTGACGGTCGGTGTGCAGACAATTTTTTCCAGGTTCCGGGCACGGGGCCGCAATTCGCGGATCACCGGGAACCGAACGCCGGGCCCGGCCCGTACATTCAAGTGATCATGGCGATCAACACCGCTGACTTGCCACAGACCTGTCAGATGCCGCTGTCCCCAAGGGCGGGCTTCGGACACGGACATTGTTAAGGTCAAGGCGATCAAAGTGGCTGTAGTAATCTTGGCAAGCTTTTTCATAAGGGCCTCCTGTGGGATGAAACCGGATCATGTGATCCTTGTCCAATCGGTGGCTTAGGTCCTAAAAATACTCAATATCATCAGGCTGCTATCGGCTAGCCATGTTGATTTCATTGGGGAACTGCGAAAAGGCAGGCTAGTTCAAATCATCCAGTAACCCGGCTTCGTCAGTCAAAGGGCTGGGTTGGACATAGGCTTCAATCTGCTCGCGAAGGTTTTCCCAATGTGCCATCGCAATACTGACAGCTCGGGCGGCATCGCCCCGGCTGCAAGCGTCGATAATCCGGTCATGTTCGTCCATAGCACGCTCAAATCGGCGGCTGTCTTCAGGGGCATTGCCGGCATAGAATCGATGAGACATCCGGGTTTGGTCGATCAGCAACCGTTCCAAGGATGGCCCCAGATAGGGGTTGTCGGCGATCTCGCACAAGGTGACGTGAAAATCATAATCCGCCAATGCCATGGCGGATGTGTTGCGCGACACCCGTGCTTTGCGCACATTCGACTGCGCCGCCCGCAGCTTGTACAATGCGGCCTCATCCGTGGCCTCGGCGGCTTGTCGCGCGACCAGCGCGTGCAATAAAGGGGCGGTGGAAAAGAACTGGCGCAAGCGGGCCAGCTCGATCTGGCTGACCTCGGCGCCGCGTCCTGGGGCAAGGGTAATAAACCCGCCCGCTGCCAAACGTTGGAAAACCTCGCGCATCGGCGTGCGAGACAGGCCATATGCCTCGCACAGAGGGGCTTCCTCTAGCACGTCGCCTGGCTGCAGCTCCATCTTCAGGATGCGGGCTTTCAGGTCATCAAGGGCCAGATCTTTTGCGCTCATCGTCTAAGGGTTGAGCATACGAGACGTATACGCAACCCTTTTGACAAAGTTCTCCACAGGAAATTACGCGGCGGGCGGGGTTTCTCCGGCGGCTTGCAGGTCGTGAAGGGACTTATACAGGCCCCCTTTTGCCAGCAATTCGCTATGGGTGCCCTGTTCGACCACCCGGCCTGCTTCCATCACGATGATCTTGTCGGCGGCGCGGATGGTGGACAAACGGTGCGCGATCACAAGCGTGGTTTGCTTGCCGGCCAGCTTGTCCAGCGCGATCTGTACCGCGCTTTCAGACTTGGCGTCCAAGGCGGATGTCGGCTCATCCAGCAACAAGATCGGCGCACCGCGTAGGAACGCTCGGGCAATGGCCACCCGCTGTTTCTGCCCTCCAGACAATCGCGACCCCCGAGGCCCGACAGCGCTGTCCAATCCGTCAGACAGCATCGGGATAAAGTCGGTGACATGGGCCGCCTTCAGGGCAGCGTTCAGTTTGGCATCCGGTACAGGGGCCATATCCAGCAGGATGTTTTCCCGCAGGCTTTCGTCGAACAGCAACGTGTCTTGGCTGACGACAGAAAACTGCGACCGCAGGCCTTCCAAAGTCAATCCATCCACGCCGGTGTCACCGATGGAAACTTTGCCGCCCGATGGGTCTACCAGACGGGTCAGCAGTTTGAAGATCGTCGATTTGCCCGCCGCCGAGGGCCCTACAATCGCGGTGGTCTGGCCGGGTTCGGCCACAAAGCTGACGCCGCGCAGAACCTCTTGGTCGCCATAGGACAGCCGCACATCGTCAAACCGGATGGCCGAGTCCCTTGCGTCAGGTGCAGGCAGGGCTGGCTGCGGCGACCGGATCAGCGGTTCGCGGTCCAGCAAAGAAAACACCCGGTCCAAGCTGGCGGCTGCCGTTTGCCAAACGCCGGAAATCCCGGCCAAACGGCGCAGCGGATCAAAGGCCAGGGCAATGGCCGCAAAGAAGGACATGAACTGACCGACAGTCTTTTCGCCTTCAATAATCTCGCTGGCCCCGAACAGCAGAACCGACACCAACCCGATGCCCACAATGATATCAACCAGCCCAGGCATGATCGCCGAGGCCATGGCCGCTTTGACCTGGTGATGCACAGACCGGTCCATCAACTTGCCGAATTGCTGGGACTGGTAATCCTCGATCGTGTTCAGCTTTACGGTTTCAACACCGTGAAAAATCTCGTCTAACCGGGTC
>SPJP01000182.1 GCA_006844665.1 Paracoccaceae bacterium | reverse complement strand
CTGACCGGCTTTGTGGTGCTGATCGGGGCTGCCGCCGCGGGCGAGCGGGCCCGGGTGTTCGAGGCCGCCGTTCTGAAAACCGTCGGCGCGACCCGGGGCCAGATCCTGGCCAGCTTTGCCCTGCGCTCTGCCGTTCTGGGGGCCGCTGCCGGTTTGGTCGCCATTCTGGCCGGTGGGTTGGCGGGCTTTTCGATCATGACCTTCGTGATGGACAGCAGCTATACCTTCGAATGGCGCTCTGCTGTTGCGATCATCTTAGGCGGGGCCACCGCCACGCTCTTGGCCGGTCTCGGCTTTGCCTGGCGCCCCCTGGCCATGCGCCCGGCCACAGTGCTGCGGGGCCGCGAATGACCGGTTTTGTTTGGCAGAATCCCTAAATCCCCCTACGCTTGCTCCCCAATACCAAAAGCAATGTTTCAGGGAAAAAGATCATGAAAACACGTAGAATTTTGGCCTCGGCCTGCATCGGCCTGATGGCCGCAACCGCGCCCGCTGCCGCGCTAGAGCTGGGCTATTGGGGCGAAGGGGGCGGCTGGGATATCATGGTCGATCCCAGCCTTGGCGACGGCTGCCTGATCCAGGCCCTTTATCAGGATGATATCACCGTGCGCATCGGTCTGGACCGCAACAGCGGCGGCGGCTACGTCACCGTGTTCAACTACAATTGGGGCGATATCCAAGAAGGGGCCGCCTACCCAATCTTGATTGATCTGGACGGCCAAGAGTACCACGGCGAAGCGATCGGCCTCTATCTAAACGATGTTCCCGGCGCTGACGTGCTGTTCGACAACCCCGAATTCCTGTGGGACATCGCGGCCCAGCAAACCATGACCCTGTATAACGAAAGCGGCCTGGTCATGGCGATTGATCTGACCGGCACCATGGTCGGGTTGGACGGCGTCCTTGCCTGTCAGGATGAAATGGGCTGATCCGATCCCCGGGCGGGGCCAGCCAGCAGCTGGCCCTTCCCAAACGCCCCTAACATTCGGGCAAATTCACCGCCAAACCGCCCAGGCTGGTTTCTTTGTATTTCGTCTGCATATCAACGCCCGTCTGACGCATCGCCTCGACGCAAT
>SPJP01000181.1 GCA_006844665.1 Paracoccaceae bacterium | reverse complement strand
CGAATTTGTCGAGACAGTGATAGCGGCCCAAGGGGCTTTGGAACGCAAGCAAAACGGTCGGCAGGTTAAACAGAAAATGAATGTCCGCACCGATTTGGGCTATTGGTGTCACATGCCCCCGGTCGGATACAAATTCGAAAAGATTGCGGGCAAAGGCAAGATGCTTGTTCGGGACGAACCCGTCGCCTCTATCGTTCAAGAGGCCCTCGAAGGCTATGCCAGCGGGCGGTTCCAGACCCAGGCCGAAGTCCGGGTCTTCTTGCACAATGACCCGCGTTTTCCCCGTGGAAAATCCGGGCGCGTCGGGCCCGAGCGGGTGACACAGCTGCTCATCAAGCCACTCTATGCAGGCTATATGAACAGCGAAGCCTACGGGCTGTCCTGGCACAAAATGGCCCACGAACCGTTGATCTCGCTCCAGACTTACCAAAAAATCCAAGACCGCCGCGCGGGCGTCGCGAAAGCCCCGAAACGGGCCAATATTGGCGATCATTTTGCGCTGCGAGGGATCGTGACATGCGGCTGTTGCAGCACGCCACTGCGCTCGTATATCGCCACAGGCCGCCATGGCGGACAATTCCCCTACTACATGTGTAGCAAAAAGGGCTGCGACCATTACGGCAAGTCGACAAGACGCGACGACCTAGAAGACCAAGTTGGTGCATTGATCAAAGAACTGCAGCCCTCCAAAGGGCTGGTCGCATTGGCCAAAGCGATGTTCCGCAAAGCCTGGGACACAAGATCAGACCAAGCCGCAGAAATCCGTTTGGCCGCAAAATCGCAGATCAAGGCGGTCGAAAAAGACATCGACACGGTCCTCGACCGGATCGTGGCGGCAAGCAACCCGCAAGTCATCACACGTTACGAAGCGAAAATCGCCGAATTGGAACGCGACAAGGCGCTTTTGACCGAAAAACAAGCGATTCAGGCCGTGCCGCAAGGGACCTTTGAGGACCAGGTAGAACCCCTTTTGCAATTCCTCTCAAACCCTTGGAAACTATGGGAAAAAGGCACAGTACCCACCCGCCGCACCATCCTAAAACTGGTCTTCGCAGACCGCATCCCATTTGACCGATTAAAGGGTGTTAGAACCCCAGAAATATCGTTCCCGTTCAAAGCCTTAGGGGTAGTTTCAGGGTGTTGTGTTGAAAGT
>SPJP01000175.1 GCA_006844665.1 Paracoccaceae bacterium | reverse complement strand
GCCACGGACTGGCCACTGCCCCCGATCCGCGCGCCGCTTTGGAAATTCCGATCCCCCTGACCGTCACCGGCAACCGCGCCCGGTTTTCCGAAGTGCTGGCCGAGGATTTTTCCAAACACCCCTGGGCCAACCTGCCCGTATCCCTTGTTTTGCAGGCCGAAGACGATCTGTCCCAAACCGGCCAATCGGCCCCCTTTACCATGGTCCTGCCCGGCCGCCGCTTCTTTAACCCCACCGCCGCCGCCCTGATCGAACAGCGCCGCGATCTGTTATGGAGCCGTGATAACGCCCTGCGCGTCAGCCAGGTTCTGCGCGCGATCAGCTATCTGCCCGACGGCTTCATGACCAACGAAGACGCCTTCCTGACCCTGTCCACCGCGACCGCCCGCCTGATCGGCACGCTCGACTCGCCCCTCACCCCGGATCTGCAGGCCGAGGTCGCCGAAACCCTGTGGGAAGCGGCCTTGTTGTTCGAAGAAGGCTCGCTCCAAGACGCCAAAGAACGGCTGGAACGGGCCCAAGAAGCGCTGCGCGAAGCCATGCGCCGCGGCGCGTCCGAAGACGAAATCGCCCGCCTGATGCAGGAGCTGCAAGAGGCGATGGACAACTATCTGCGCCAGCGCGCGGAAGAAGCCCGCAACAACCCCGACCAGCAGCCCGAACCCAACCCAGACGCCCCGCAAATGGATAGCGATCAGCTGCAGGACATGCTGGACGAAATCGAACGTCTGATGAACGAAGGCAAGATGGACGAAGCCCAGGCCCTGCTGGAAATGCTGATGGACATGCTGGAAAACATGACCGTGTCCGAAGGCCAGGGCCAAGGCGGCCAATCCCCGGGCGAACAGGCCATGGACCAGCTGCAAGACACCCTGCGTGACCAGCAAGATCTGGCAGACGAGTCGTTCCAGGACATGCAGCAAGACGGCCAACAAGGCGAACAGGGACAACAGGGCCAGCAACCCGGACAACAACAGGGCCAGCAACCGGGGCAAAACCCCTCAGGCCAACCGGGGGGCCAGCCGGGCGAGCTGGACGGCGATACCCTCGCTCAGCGCCAGCAAGCATTGGAAGACATGGTCGAAGACCAACGCCGCAGCCTGCCCGGCGCCGGAACCCCCGAAGGCGACGCCGCCCGCGACAGTCTTGGCCGCGCCGCCCGTTCCATGGGCGAGGCCGCCGAGGCACTGGAACAGGGCGAGTTCAACGACGCACTCGACAGCCAATCCCGCGCCATCGATGCCCTGCGCGACACGATGCAAAACCTGGGCGAGCTGATGGCGAGCGAGGCGGACCGCAACGGCGCAACCGGCCAGGAAGGCGAACGCGCCGAAGGCCAAGAGCCCCGAAATGGCAGCGATCCTTTGGGCCGCCAAGCCGGAAACCGGGGCCGTCTGGGCACCGAAGACGGGATCTTATCGGACCGCAACGCCCAAGACCGGGCACAGAAACTGCTGGATGAAATTCGCCGCCGCTCTGCCGAACAAGGCAGGCCAGAGGCCGAGCGCGACTATCTAAACCGCCTGCTGGACCGGTTCTAACCCGCCGCAGACGACCAGTTTAGCCGGTGTTTTCGGTGATCAAAGTGGTCAGCCATTCCGTCAGATCGCGGATCACCTGATCCAGGATCTCTCGTACGTCATTGGCCTGGGCCACATAGCGTTCAATATAGGGCGCATATTCCGGCCAGCGCGTCGCCAGCTCATCCGCAAAAATATAGATGAACAGCGCCGCAGCCATAGCGGCCAGAATAACGCTAAAGCCCAGGCGAAACCCCTGTCCCCGGCGCATTTTGCGAATGGTTTTTTCCACCTCGACATAGGCGGGCACCGAATCGGGTCGTTCCACGCTGGATCGAAGCGAGGAGTTGATTTCCTCGATATCCGGCAAAACATTGCGGCCCGCATCGCCCGCGCGGCGCCGGCCAATTGTGCCTGTTGGCACCAGCTCTTCGTCCAGGGCGCTATGGGGATCGCTGATGATCCGGCGTACCTGTTGTGGTGCTGCCCCGGTCAGGGCCAGTTCGGGCTGGTCCTGGAACATATCAACCGGCTCGCCCCGGCGCACTTTCTGCTCTCGCTCCGCCTCGGCGCGCAGCACCTTCAAAACGTCCTCGTCCACAGGTTTGCGCGTTTGGCCAAAGGGGGGCGGGATGAAATCGGCAGCCGGGCGTTCTACCCCGTCAGCAGGCGGCGGTGCGAAAGGCTTTTCCCGACGGGCCACCGCCGCACGTTCAACGGCTGTACGGGTCACGCGGGATCTGTCGGGGACGGGCTTTGGCGTAATCGCTTGGGGCGGGGCTGCAACACCGCCTAATGGGGCCTGAAACCAGGTATGGCTGCAATTGGAACATTGCACATCACGCCCTGCGGCTGGAATGACGCTGGCATCAACTTCGTATTCAGCGCTGCAATTTGGGCAGGTTAGCCGCATCACTCGTTCCCCAAGACAAACCCAGTCCGTAACACCGTCCGGTTAACCAACTCTTAGCAAGACATCGCTTGCATTCCAAGAGAAGGCCGCATCAAGGCGTTGCGCCGATTGCCACGGGGCAAACGGGGGGGTAACACTGCACAACAAGCCAAAAGGGACGGGCCATTGATCGAGTTGGAAAGCGTCGGGTACAGCTATGGGCGCAGCACGCCATTGCTGAGCGACCTCACGGTCAAACTGGCCCGCGGCTCGTTCCATTTTCTGACGGGTCCTTCGGGGGCGGGTAAGACCACATTTCTAAAACTGTGCTACCTGGAACTGACCCCAACCAGCGGTCGGGTGCGGATCTTTGGCCATAGCGGATCGGATCTGGGGCGTGATCACGTGGCCCTGTCGCGGCAGAAAATCGGCGTCGTGCATCAGGATTGCCGGTTCCTGGATCATCTGTCCCTGGCCGAAAACATCGCACTGCCCCTGACCGTGTCCAATCGCCCGGTGCCCCAGAATGATCTGTCCGATCTTATGGCCTGGGTCGGGCTGACCCAACAAGCGGGTCAGCGCCCGCCCGAACTGTCGGGGGGCGAGCGTCAACGCGCAGCCCTGGCCCGCGCCGTCATGACCGGCCCCGATGTTCTGTTGGCCGATGAACCCACTGGCAATGTTGATTGGGAAATGTCCCTGCGCCTGCTGCATCTGATGGTGGAACTGAACCGCATGGGAAAAACCGTTCTGATCGCCACCCATGACATGGCCCTGATCCGCGCCAGCCGCCAATATGTGCAGGCCCGCGTTTTGCGCCTGCAAGGCGGTCGTCTGACCTTGGCGGGGGCTGATCTATGACCGGGCTCGCCGCACTTTTGGCGCTGCTGAAAGGCGACGCCCAGGCCGACCGCGTTGTGCCGCCTTCGGGGTTTACCGCGCGGCTGACCTTGTTCACTGCCGCCGCCATGGCCTTTCTGGCGGTGTTCGCCCTGGCTTTGTCCCTGGCCGCCGGGCGCTTGGCTGACAATTGGTCCGAAGCGCTCGCCCGGTCCTCGACCATCCGCATTTCCGCCCCTGCCGCCCAGATGGATGCCCAGGCCGCCGCCGTGCTAGAGGTCCTGCGCACAACCCCCGGCGTGGCCGAGGCGCGCATGCTCAGTTCCGACGAACAAGCCGCCCTGTTGGAACCCTGGCTTGGCCCCGGCCTGCCCACCGATACCCTCCCCGTGCCCCGCCTGATCGAGGTGATCGAGACTTCGGATGGCTACTCCTCGGACGGTTTGCGCCTGCGTTTGTCGGCCGAAGCCCCTGGTGCTGTGCTCGATGACCACACCCGCTGGCGCAAACCCTTGGTCGAGGCCGCAGGCCGTCTGCGCCTGTTGGGCTGGCTGTCGCTGATCCTGATCTTTGGCGTCATGGGCGCGATGATCACCCTGGCCGCTCAGGCCGCCCTTGCCGCCAATGCCCAAGTGATCACCGTGCTGCGCCTTGTGGGCGCGCGTGATGCCTATATCGCCGGGGCCTTCATGCGCCGCTTTACCCGCCGGGCCGGGGTCGGGGCCATGATTGGCACGGGCGCGGGCATGGTGGCCATCGCCTTTCTGCCCGCGAGCACGTCCGACTCTGTTCTGACCGGTATTGGCTTTCAGGGCGCCGGCTGGATCACCCCGTTTCTTATCCCGTTGCTGGGGGCCGCCGTTGCCCTTTTCGCGACCCGTTCAGCTGCGTTTCGCTCTCTTAGGAATCTTTCATGACCTTTCCCCGACTGGCCCTTCAATACGTGCTGTCCTTCCTGTTCATCCTTCAGATGTATGTCGCCCTGGCCATCGTCGGCATCGGCCTGTTCCCCTGGGCCCTGTTCAGTTCCCGCGGCGCGTTCTTCGCTGTTCATATCTACTGCCGCTGGGTTCGCTTCAGTGCCCACTGGATGGTCGGACTGCGCAGCGAGATCCGGGGCGAGGTTCCCCAGACCGAGGTCATCGTCGCTTCCAAACACCAAAGCTTTTTCGACATCCTGATTCTGTCCTCGGTCCTGCCAAAGCCAAAATTCGTGATGAAGGCCTCGTTGAAATACGCGCCCGTCATCGGCTGGTACGGTCGCCAGATCGGCTGCGTCGCAGTGGACCGCAGCAAGGGCGGCCGCGCGGTGAACCAGATGGTCACGGGCATGCAAAACCCAAAATCACCCAAGGGCGGTCAGCTGATCATCTACCCCCAAGGCACCCGCGTCGCCCCCGGCGTGGACAAGGTCTACAAGGTCGGCGTCGGCGCGCTTTACGAGGCTCTCGGCCAAACCGTTATCCCGGCGGCCACCAATGTGGGCGTGTTCTGGCCCCGCCACGGCGTGCTGCGCAAACCCGGCCTTGCAGTGATCGAGTTTCTGCCCCCAATCCCGCCCGGCGTTCCCCTGACCGATTTTCTGGTCCAGCTGCGTGAAACGATCGAACCCGCCTCTGATAAACTGATGGAAGAAGCAGGCTTCAAGAAATGACCGACTATATCAAAGACATCTCCGCGCTCGAATCCCTTTATGGCACCCCGGGCGAGGCGTCTTTGATCAAGGTCACCGACCACCTGCTGCCCGCCTATCGCGACTGGGTGCTGGCCTCCAAATTTTGCGTCCTGACAACCGTCGGCCCCGAGGGCACCGATGGCTCCCCGCGCGGCGATGACGAACCCGTCTGTGGGATCTTGGATGACAAAACCCTGGCCATGCCCGATTGGCGCGGCAACAACCGTCTGGACAGTCTGCGCAACATCGTCCGCGATGGCCGCGTCTCGATTATGCTGATGGTGCCGGGCAATAGCAATGTCCTGCGCATCAACGGAACCGCCCAACTGACCGCCGACCCGGACCTGCGGGCCAGCTTTGAGAAATCCGGCAAGCAGCCGACCACCGTGATCATCCTGAATATCCAGCAGGTCTACACCCAATGCGCCCGCGCCATCATCCGCGCCGGGCTCTGGGGCGATCAAACCGGCCCCGACCTGCCCAGCATCGGCACAGCCCTGGCCCAGGCCAAAGCCGGTTTCGACGCGGCAGGATATGACGCCGATTGGGCCCCAAGGGCCGCCAAAACCATGTGGTAGGCGCGGGGTAACGCTTGCGCCAGATGCAAGGATTTCCCTGTCCCGGACCCGCGACTGGCCCAGTAATACATTCCCCCAAACTTGTCTAATTTCTACATAAATCAAGGGGTTTGGTGTTGTCTTGCAACAATATGTAGATAGTTGCCCCTCGACCCGGCTGGGTGCTGGGACAGTGGCTGAACTTTGTGAAAGGGCTAAGGACAGATTTAAGACGAAAGCCCCATTCCATGCGCCGCATATTCTCCGCCATCGCCATTTTCGCAGCCAGCGTTCTTGCGTCCGCAGCCACCGCTCAGCAAGCACCCGCCCCCAGCGCTTCGGATTGGACGGGCTTTTATATGGGGGCCAGCTCGGGCAATTTGACCAGCACTGGCATTCCCTGCGCCGAAGGCGCCGTGGGCTATGATTGTAACCCTGTCCCGACCCTGCCCAACCTGCCCCAGTTCACCCCGGAAGGCCGGTTCCAGGGCGCTACAGTCGGCTATGACTGGCAACGGGGAAACCTTGTCTTTGGTGTCGCCGGCGACGTGATGAACGGCAGCGCCTTTGATACCGAGTTTACATCTGGCGGCTTCGGCTGCTCTACCCGGTGCGAGATGGAGGTCACCCGCACCGTCATGCTACGGGGTCGTATCGGCTTTGCCCCCATAGACAGCCTGATGGCCTACGCCACCGCCGGCGTCGCCTACACCACCGCTACGGCCGATGTTATTGGTTTGGCTCCTCCTCCGGGCGAGGGCACGTTTACCAACAACATTATCGGTTTTGGGGGCGAGTACCGTCTGAACGACCACCTTAGCCTGGGGATGGAATATCTGCGCTTGCTAGAAACAGACGACAAGATCTCGTTTCAGGATAGCTTAGTTCCAGCCTACCGGGTCACGAATTTCTCGGGTGATATGGTCCGCGCGACCATCGGTATCCGGTTCTAGACTGTCCCAAAGCTGAAACTGGTTGGGCTTGTCTGTGGTGCATAATCACTGGCAGGCTTGGCGTCTTGCGCTTCTGAAGTTGGGGGTTTTTACGCATCTGTGGAACCACCGACGCAATACCGACGTTTTACCGACGTGATACAGACAGGGCGTTTTGCGGCCTTTGCGGGCCAAATTGCTGCAGGGGCGAAATCCGGCTTGCGAAGGGCTGCGCAATTTTATAACTCTGATGCGGATTTACGGATAATAAACTTACCTTAACAGGAGCCGCCCCAAATGAGTTTTCGCCTGCAACCCAGCCCGATTGTCCGACCAAACCGGTGCCAGCTGTTTGGCCCCGGCTCGAACACCAAACTGCATCCGAAAATGGCGGCCAGCGCGGCGGATGTGATCAATCTGGATCTGGAAGACAGTGTCGCCCCCAGCGACAAAGAAACCGCGCGGGCCCTTGTAATACAGGCGATTAACACGCTCGACTGGGGCACCAAGACCTTGTCGGTGCGCATCAACGGGCTGGACACGCCCTATTGGTATCGCGACGTGGTGGATGTGATGGAACAGGCCGGGGACAGGCTGGACCAGATCATGATCCCCAAGGTCGGATGTGCGGCGGATGTCTATGCGGTTGATGCGCTTGTCACGGCGATCGAGAGCGCAAAGGGTCGGAAAAAACCCGTTACTTTTGAAGTGATTATCGAAAGTGCGGCGGGCATCGCCCATGTCGAAGACATCGCCGCCAGCAGCCCCCGCATGGCCGCGATGAGCCTTGGTGCCGCAGACTTTGCGGCCTCGATGGGGATGCAGACAACGGGCATCGGCGGGACGCAGGAAAACTACTACATGCTGCGCGACGGGGCCAAACATTGGTCCGATCCGTGGCACTGGGCCCAAGCCGCCATCGTCGCCGCCTGCCGCACCCACGGGGTTCTGCCAGTCGACGGACCCTTCGGCGATTTCAGCGATGACGAAGGCTACATCGCCCAGGCCAAACGCTCGGCCACATTGGGCATGGTTGGCAAATGGGCGATCCATCCCAAGCAAATCGCGTTGGCAAATCAAGTGTTTACCCCGTCGGTTGAGGCTGTGTCCGAAGCCCGCGAAATCCTGGCAGCGATGGAGCTTGCCAAGGAAAAAGGCGAAGGCGCCACCGTCTACAAAGGCCGCCTGGTCGACATCGCCTCGATCAAACAGGCCGAGGTCATCGTCAAGCAATCGGAAATGATCGCCGGGTCCTGAGCCTAGCGCGTTTGCACCCGCAAGGCGCGTTTCAGGCCCAAAACGGCGTCGATCTGCCGTTCGCTTAGATCACCCTGCACGCTGCGCATGAACACCGCTTGAAGATCGTCCCAGGACTGCCCTTGGTCGATCTTCCAAAGCCTGCGGCCCACCCGGTCGATGGTCGGTTCCGGCCCGCCGCAATAGTCTAAGACCCATTTTCCTTCCGCAAAAACGCCCGAAATGTCGTCATCTGAAAAGCCATAAGTTTTGCGTAATCCGATAGTTAAGGCGTTCTTGGTGTCTTGGGTCGGCATTGCGTCCAGCTGCACAAAGGCTTGGCCCAGCACCGCAACTGCAATCGCGGGATCGTCGATGCTGTCGACCGGATGGGCATTGGTTTGCCGTTTGAACGCCATCCGGCGCGGCGCATTGATCGCAGTTGTGATCGCCCCGCTGGCATGGTCCAGCGCATCCCGGGGATTGCTGCGCACCCACCACCAAATTGCACCGGCCACGGCGGTTAAGATTGCGATGACGATGGGCATACTGGATCCTCGTACTCGTATGAACACATTCAGCTTAAGAGATCACCGGGCGGGATGTCCACACGGATACCGAGCACATTTCGCTCGATATCCGCATATTTTTCAGGATTTTGGCCTATTTCAACGGCAAACAGATCTCGGTCAGCAGATCATCCGGCGCGGTGTCTGCGGGGGCGTTTAGGTAGTTCTCGTAGACCGGGGCCTCAGCGGTTTCTTGGCCCGAGCTGGGCAGCCACACGCCAAACAGATAATCATAGGCCCCCTTCAGCCCGGCATAGGGGCCCTTAAAGGTCAGCACGGCGGTTTTGCCGCCATGGGTGGACACCTCTTCAAACCCGTCGGGCAGGGCAACACCATCAGCCAAAACAATACCGCCATGGCTGCGCAAGTCGGCCTCTGGCACGGCGTTGGGGTCGTCGTAATAGATCCCGGACACGCCCCGCGCGCCGGGCCACAGATTGCGGGTGGTAAAGATGGCGTTTGCTGCCTCGAACACGCGGCCGATTTCCAGGTAGGACCCGGTATGGGATAGGGCAGCCAGCCGTTTGGGGGCGGCTTCCTTTATGATAACATTGAACAATTTTTCGTCCTTTCGCAGATGTATGGTTTGCGGTGACATCAAATCACCGCGCGATCGGAACGCGCCAGGGGCCATGCCATAGGCAGATTTGAACGCCCGCCCCAGGCTTTGCACACTTTCAAAACCCGCCTTTTTCGCGATCTGGGCAATGCTTTGGTCGGTCTGAATCAACCAGCACGCGGCCCGGTGCACGCGAATCCGACGCACGGCCGCGGCACAGGTTTCGCCCGTCATGCCGTGAAACACCCGGTGCCAATGAAACCGCGACATCGCAGCAATATCGGCCAAATTGTCCAGCGACAGATCGCCCGCCGGGTTGTCGTGGATATAGTCCAACACGCGGCGAAGACGGGCTTCATAAGGGGATGACATTGGGGTGGCTCCTGTTCGTTCCTGACAGTACACTGCCCTTTGTCCGATGAACAAATCTTGCCGAGTTGCACTACCCGCCACAGATCGCCATATACGGGGCAAGCGAAGAGGGTTCCCTATGAAAAACTACCTTGAATTCGAAAAGCCGCTGGCCGAGATCGAAGGCAAAGCCGAAGAGCTGCGCGCCATGGGCCGCGCGACCCCAGAGATGGATATCGAAGGCGAGGCCGAGGCGCTGGACCAGAAAGCCGCCCAGCTTTTGAAAGATCTGTACAAAGATCTGTCGCCTTGGCGCAAATGCCAGGTCGCCCGGCATCCAAACCGGCCCCATTGCCGCGACTATATCGAGGCACTGATCGAAGAATACACACCGCTGGCCGGCGACCGGAACTTTGCCGATGACCACGCGGTCATGGGTGGTTTGGGCCGCTTGAACGGCCGGCCCGTGATGATCATCGGCCACGAAAAAGGCAGCGATACCAAGACCCGAATCGAACGGAACTTTGGTATGGCCCGCCCCGAAGGCTACCGCAAAGCGATCCGCCTGATGCGCATGGCCGACAAGTTCGGCATCCCTGTGATCACTCTGGTCGACACGCCCGGCGCCTATCCCGGCAAAGGCGCGGAAGAGCGTGGCCAGTCCGAAGCCATCGCCCGCGCGACCGAGGTCTGTTTGCAGCTGAAAGTGCCCCTGATCAGCGTGATCATCGGCGAGGGTGGGTCCGGCGGGGCTGTGGCCTTTGCAACGGCCAGCGAGCTGGCGATGTTGGAACATTCGATCTATTCGGTGATCTCGCCCGAAGGCTGCGCGTCGATCCTGTGGAAGGATTCGGACAAAATGCGCGAGGCCGCCGAAGCCCTGCGCCTGACCGCTCAGGACCTGTTGAAACTGGGCGTCACGGATCGAATCATCCCCGAGCCCGTTGGCGGGGCCCAGCGTAACCGGGACGACACCATCACCTCGGTCGGTAAAGTGCTGGAAAGCATGATCAAGGGCTTTGACGGAAAGTCCGGCGACAAGATCCTGGCAGACCGCCGTAAAAAGTTCCTAGAGCTTGGCGCAAAGGGCTTGGCGGCCTAAGCCATCTAAGAACACCTGAGAATTTAGCGCTGGCCCCGTTGCGATGGGGTCAGCGTTTTTCGCTATGTGGGACGATTCCTGCTGGCTTCGCTGCCGTCGATCAAGAAACCTGCGCATAGACCACATTTCTTCGAAGCATCGTGCAAAATTTGAATGCTGCACCGCAGATATAGCGAAGAAATCCCATGGGGCTTTGCTAGGCTTTGCGCAATCCCTTTTGCACAGGTCCAAAGCCATGATCCAAACTCCTTATCTGTTGTTCCTGGGCGACGCGCCCGACCCTTTGGCCGCTAAGGTCGCCCAAGGCATTCGCGACTGGCGCCCTGATTTTGCCCTGGGTCAGCTGCGTCTGGACGGCTGCAAGGCAGATATGGCGCTGCCAGACATGACTCTGCCCGAGGCTTACGCGGCAGGCGCGCGCACCTTGGTGATTGGCGTGGCCAACCGGGGTGGGGTAATTTCGGACGCTTGGAAAGCTGTGCTGGTGGATGCGCTGAAGGCCGGTTTCGATATCGCGTCGGGCCTGCACAACCTGTTGCGGGACGAACCCGAGCTGGTCGCCGCGGCCAAGGCCGAAGGGCGCACCCTGTTTGACGTGCGCGTGCCCAGCGTGGACTACCCGATTGCCGACGGCACCAAGCGGACCGGAAAGCGTTGCCTTGCGGTCGGGACCGATTGCTCGGTCGGGAAAATGTACACTGCCTTGGCGATGGAAGCGGCGATGACCACGCGCGGCATGAACGCGACGTTTCGGGCCACGGGGCAAACCGGCATTCTGATCACCGGCGGCGGCGTGCCGTTGGATGCGGTGATCGCGGATTTTATGGCCGGTGCGGTTGAGTGGCTAACCCCCAGCAATGACGCGGATCACTGGGACCTGATCGAAGGTCAGGGCAGCCTGTTCCACGCCAGCTATTCCGGCGTGACCATGGCGTTGATCCATGGCGGGGCCCCTGATGCGTTGATCCTATGCCACGAGCCGACCCGGGAACATATGCGCGGCCTGCCGGGCTACCAGTTACCAACGCTTGAGGCTTTGCGCGATTTGGCCCTGACCCTGGCCCATGTGGTCAATCCGGGTTGTCAGGTGGTTGGGATCTCGGTCAACACCAAGGCCTTGTCGGACGCCGAGGCCACAGCCTATCTGGCCGAGGTCGAAGCGCGCCTTGGCCTGCCTGCGGTGGATCCGTTCCGCCACGGGGCCGACCGCCTGGTCGATGCGCTGGCCGCGATCTGACCTTTCGGGTTAGGGTAGGGCGAAGAAGGAAAGACGATCCATGATCAAAGTAGACCGGGACGTGTTCCCATTGGCCGAGGTGTTCCGCATCGCGCGCGGGGCCCGGACGGAAGCCCAGGTTTTGACGGTTTCTGTGACGCGGGACGGGGCGACAGGGCAGGGCGAATGCGTGCCCTATGCCCGCTACGGGGAAACCTTGGCGTCGGTCGAAGCGCAGGTTTTATCCTTGCCGCCGGATATCAGCCGCGCCGATCTGCAAGACGCTCTGCCCGCCGGGGCTGCAAGAAACGCGCTGGATTGCGCCCTGTGGGATCTGGAAGCCAAGCAAACCGGCGTTCCGGTCTGGCAACGGGCCGGGCTGGACCCGCTGCATCCCGAAATTACCGCCTTTACCCTGTCCTTGGACGAACCCGCCAAGATGGAGGCTGCGGCCCGCAAGCATAGCTTTCGCCCTTTGTTAAAGATCAAACTCGGAACGCCGGACGATATGCCAAGGCTAGAAGCGGTCCGCCGGGGCGCGCCCGATGCGCGGATCATTGTCGATGCCAATGAGGGCTGGGATGCGGCGGTCTATTCCGACCTGGCCCCCCATCTGATCCGCCTGGGCGTGGCGCTGGTGGAACAGCCGTTGCCCGCGGGCCATGACGAGATGCTGGCCGAAATCGCCCGGCCTTTGCCGGTTTGTGCTGATGAAAGCTGCCATGACCGCGCGTCCCTGCCGGGGCTCAAGAGCAAATATGATATGGTCAATATCAAGCTGGATAAAACCGGCGGGTTGACCGAGGCCTTGGCCTTGCGACAGGCGGCCCTAGCTGCGGGGTACCAGGTGATGGTGGGCTGTATGGTGGGATCTAGCCTGGCTATGGCCCCGGCGGTTTTAGTGGCCCAAGGTGCCGAAATCACCGATCTGGACGGTCCGTTGTTATTGGCCGCAGACCGCGCAGCCCCGTTGCAGTTTGACGCCAAAGGCGTGCACCCCCCATCCGCCCGTTTATGGGGCTAGACCCGCAAGCGCTTGACCTGCGGTGGCAGAGGCGTAAACCCGTGTGAAAATATCAGGAGATCCCCATGAGCCGAACTGTCTATGTAAATGGTGCCTATGTCCCCGAAGAAGAGGCGACAGTCTCCGTTTTTGATCGCGGCTTTCTGTTCGCGGATGGCGTGTACGAGGTGACCTCGGTTCTGGATGGCAAGCTGATCGCCTTTGACGGCCACGCGGATCGTTTGGCGCGGTCTTTGTCCGAACTGGACATGGACGCCCCCGTCACGAAAGAAGAGCTGCTGGAAATCCACCGCGAACTGGTCAAGCGCAACGATCTGGTCGAAGGCATGATCTATCTGCAAGTCACCCGTGGCGCTGCGGATCGCGACTTTGCCTATCCCACCGATGCCACACCGACCCTGGTTCTGTTCACCCAGTCCAAGGGCCTTGTCGACAACCCGCTTGCGGATGTGGGCATGAAGATCATCAGCATCGAAGACCAACGCTGGGTCCGCCGCGATATCAAAACCGTGCAGCTACTATACCCGTCCATGGGCAAAATGATGGCCAAGGCCGCCGGGGCCCATGATGCGTGGATGGTAGAAGACGGGTTTGTGACCGAAGGGACCTCGAACAACGCCTATATCGTCACCAAATCGGGCACCATCGTTACTCGCCAGCTGTCCCACGAGATCCTGCACGGAATCACCCGCGCCGCCGTTCTGAAAATGGCGGCCGAGGCGCAGATGACCATCGAGGAACGCCCCTTCACCATCGAAGAAGCGCAAAACGCGGCCGAAGCGTTCGTCACCTCGGCCAGTACCTTTGTGATGCCCGTGGTCGAGATTGACGGAGAAGACATCGGCACAGGCAAGGTCGGCCCAATCGCCAGCCGCTTGCGCGAGATTTATCTGGACGAAAGCCGCAAGGAAGCGATCTAAGCGCGCCTTCACTGCAGTTTTTGACAGAAATCAGCCAGCCTCGCTTAATTGCGGTGCTGGCTGTTTCGTATCGGCGCTGATTGGGGGTCGCCGGCGCTTTCCGCGCGGGGTGGTGTCAAACCAATCGCTGATGGCCGTGATCAAGCGATACAGGCGCGCATTGCTCGGCGTGCCGAAATTTTCATAGAACTGATCTTCTTGGCGCTGGGTGGCTTTCTGGCCGGTCTTTGGGATGTGGCTCTCGAGAGGGCGGAGGATTGGGATCATGGGGTGCCTTTCTGGGTCGTGCCCAAGGGAGGAGAGGGGTGGACCCATGCGTTTTCTACCAGCTTGTTGGGTTGCGTGGAATGAAACGTTTTGCAAAGCTCTTTTCATGAATGAAAAGAATCCGAACTGGGAAGACCTGCATCTGTTCCTTTCAATCGCGCGGGAAGGCGGGTTGTCGGCGGCCGCCCGGGCCACCGGGCGCAGTGCCGCGACCCTGGGGCGTAAGACGCTGGCGTTGGAACGTGCGCTGGGCCGGGATTTGTTCATACGCCATGATCGCGGTTACGAGCTGACCGAAGATGGCCGCCGCCTGCTGCAGGACCTGAGCGATGTAGAGGCCCGGATCAACCGCTTGGCCCAGCCTTTGGGCGCGGCGGTGCGGCCTTTGGTCAAGGTCTCGGCCGGGACTTGGACCAGCTTGGCGCTGTTGAACCGGTTGGATGATCTGCTGGGGGATCCGCCTGATATACGGCTGCGCTTTGTGTCCGCCGAACAGGTTTTGGATCTGCAGCACCGAGAGGTCGCCATAGGGTTTCGCAACCAGCGCCCCACAACAGACGGCTTGGCCGGGCGCAGGCTGTCCCGGGTGGAATTTGCGCCCTACGGTTTGCCCGACGCCCCGGAACGCTGGATCAAGGTTGTCGGGGATACGCCGTCGGCCCGGTGGCTGGACAAAACTTTGGGCAATGACGCGCTGTGCGAGGTCAACGCCCCGCGCAACAGGTTGGAGCTGGCCCTAGCGGGTATGGGGATCGCCTTGCTGCCGACATTCATTGCCGAGACCTATCCCCAGCTTGCGCGCAAAGGCCCGGCGGTGCCCGAGCTGGCTCATGACCAATGGATCGTCACCCATCAAGACGACCGGCATCTGCCAGAGGTTCGGCGTGCGATAGATCGCATGTGCGCAGTTCTTCAGTAGGGGCTAGTCGTGGGACTTCGCAAAAGCCTGCTTTTGCGCCTCGGTCGCTTCGGTCTGAAAATTGGTTTTCCATTCGGCCATGGTCATGCCGTAAAAGCTTTCGCGGGCCTCATCCTTGGACATCTCGATTCCGCGCTCGGCGGCGGCTTCTTGGTACCAGCGCGACAGGCAGTTGCGGCAGAACCCGGCCATGTTCATCAGGTCAATGTTCTGAACGTCGGTGCGTTCTTCCATCAGGTGCTTTTTCAACGCGCGAAAGGCGGCCGCTTCCAGTTCAAGTTGGGTTTGGTCATCCATTGGGGTGCTCCTGTCTGATGTCGTTCAATGCCGCGTCCAGCACCGGGGCCAGCCGCGCGGCCCAAGCGGATTGGGCGGCAGGGTCGGCGATAAGGTCGTTGCGCAGTTCCAGCAATACATGGGGGCGGCCGGTTTGGATACCATGGCGGTCCATGGCATCGCCCGGAAGCTCGCCGTTATAGGGTTCGTTGTCGCCGATGCACAGATCCCCCTGATCGTGCAGCCGGGCCAGAACCCGATCAGCCAGCCTTGTGTCGGATGCATAGAGCACGCCGATTTCCCAAGGGCGCGGTGGGCGGCCCCGCAGTTGCGGGGTAAAGCTGTGGATCGACACCAAAGCCGCGGTGGGATTGTTCAGCAGCAGCCCGGTCAGGGCATCGTGATAGGGGCGGTGGAACAGATCCAGACGGCGGGTACGCTCGGCCTGATCTGCATGGCGGTTGGCAGGAATGATTGTGCCGTCATACAGACGCATCAACAGGGTTGGGTCGTCTTCGCCGCGGTTCGGATCGATCACCAGCCGCGAAAAGTTCGACAGAATGACCGGCCCGCCAAGGGCTTGGCCCAATGCTTTGGATACCCCCGCAGCGCCTGGATCATAGGCGATATGGCGCGCCATATCTTCCGCAGGCAATCCCAGATCCCCGCCGTTTACCGTATCAGGGACCAGATTGCTGGCATGCTCACAGGTGATGATCCAGTCAGCGCGTAATTTTTCAGCATTGGGCTGTTGAATAAAATAGGGCTGCTGCAACTTATCTGTCCAAGTGTCATTCCTACGTCGCACATATCGCTTACTATGGTATAGTACCAGTTGAAGAACGCGCGAAAATCATTCATAGGCTGACCCAGAATGATATTGCTAGCGCTAACACTCTTAGTAGATTGAAGAAGCCCCCATGCGACGCCTGAGAAATTTGAAAATTGTAGCTACACTTGGTCCAGCCTCGTCTGATTACAAAACCATCCGCGCCTTGACCGAGGCCGGTGCTGACGTGTTCCGCCTGAACATGAGCCACGGCAGCCACCCCGAAATCATCGCACGCCACGAGATTATTCGTCAGGTCGAGCGTGATACGGGCCGCCCCATCGGTATCCTCGCCGACTTGCAGGGCCCCAAAATCCGTTGCGGTGAATTCGCAGATGGCCCTTATGATCTGACCGTTGGGCAAAAATTCCGGTTTGATCTGGACAAAACACCGGGCGATGCGACCCGCGTTTGCTTGCCTCATCCTGAGATTTTCCAGGCTTTGGAAGCGGGCACACGCCTGCTGATTAATGATGGCAAGGTTTGTGTGAATGTGGACTCGTTCGGTGATGACTTTGCTGAATGCACAGTCACTGTGGGCGGCGAGATTTCGAACCGCAAAGGCGTGAACGTCCCTGACGTTGTCCTGCCTGTGGCCGCGCTGTCTGACAAAGACCGCGATGATCTGGAGTTTGTCTGCACTTTGGGTGTGGATTGGCTGGCGTTGTCCTTCGTGCAGCGTCCCGAAGACGTTCTGGAAGCGCGCGAATTGGCCGGAACCCGGGCTGCGATTATCTCGAAAATCGAAAAGCCTGCAGCCGTTGATGCCTATCCTGAAATTCTGGCGGTTTCCGATGGTATCATGGTTGCTCGTGGCGACCTGGGGGTTGAACTGCCGGTTTGGAAAGTTCCGCCGATCCAAAAGCAGTTGGTGCGTGGGGCCCGCAAAGCCGCCAAGCCTGTGATCGTTGCGACCCAGATGCTGGAATCGATGATCACCAGCCCGGTTCCAACCCGCGCCGAGGTGTCCGACGTTGCCGCCGCGATCTATGAAGGCGCCGATGCGGTTATGCTAAGCGCTGAATCCGCCGCCGGTGATTTCCCGATCGAAGCCGTCACAACCATGAACAACGTCGCGATCGAGGTTGAAGCGGACCCAACATATCGCCAGGTGATCGAAGCGTCCCGTACAAAGCCTGAAGGCACTGTTGCCGATGGTATCGTTGCTGCGGCCCGCGAAATTGCCGAAACCTCGGACATCAAAACAATCTGCTGCTTCTCGCAGTCGGGCTCTACCGTGACCAAGGTTAGCCGTGAAAAGCCACGGGTTCCGATCATTGCCCTGACCGCCAAGCTGGGCACAGCCCGCCGTTTGGCCCTGACATGGGGCGCTCATACTGTGGTGGTCGAGGAAGTGACGCGGTTCAAGATGGCCGTGATCGCGGCGGTCCGGGCAGCGCGCGGCGAAGGCTTTGCCACCAAGGACGACCATGTTCTTGTGATCGCGGGCGTGCCGTTCAACCAGGAAGGCTCGACCAACATCCTGCGGGTTTCGCCTTGCGACGACACCTTGATTTTCGCCTCCGAACCCAACTAACCTGCCTCTATGGTAGAAGATCTGACATTAGTGGCGGGCCTCGTATTTGGGGTATTCGCAATCACCAGCCTGCTTGCGGCGTGGATCGAGTTTTTTTTACCGACCCGCGCCGTGATTCTAGGCGGGATTTCAGGGTTTCTGCTATGGAGGGCCAACCAGATGCGACCCGACGGGATCCAGTTCGAAGATGTGCCTTTGGCTTTCATGCGGCTGATTCATATCGTGATCCAATAAAACTATCTGTCTTTGGGCTTGCATCACGACGCAAGCCTAGGTAACAGCCACCCCTGACCCGATTTTGGGTCGCCCGGACCCGGCGAAAATGGCATGCCGTGGCTCGGTGCCAGCACTCTAATACGAACGGAGACGCAAATGCCTAAGATGAAGACGAAATCGAGCGCCAAAAAGCGCTTTAAAGTGACCGCAAATGGTCGCGTACTTGCTGGTCCTGCGGGCAAACGCCACGGCATGATCAAGCGTACAAACAAATTCCTGCGCAACGCCCGTGGTACATCCACGCTCAGCGCCCCTGACGAGAAAATCGTCAAGTCTTACATGCCATACGCGCGCTAAGGAGGGTTAGATATGAGCCGTACCAAAGGTGGAACCGTCACTCACGCCCGTCACAAGAAAGTCCTAGACGCAGCGAAAGGCTATTATGGCCGCCGCTCGACAACATTCAAAACCGCGAAACAGGCGGTCGACAAGGCAAACCAATACGCAACGCGCGACCGTAAGAATCGCAAGCGTCAGTTCCGTGCTCTGTGGATCCAGCGTATCAACGCCGCCGTCCGCAGCCACGACGAAGCGCTGACATATTCGCGCTTCATCAACGGTCTGTCGAAAGCCGGTATCGAAGTGGACCGTAAAGTCCTGGCCGATCTGGCCGTACACGAGCCCGACGCGTTTGGCGCAATCGTAAAGCAAGCTCAGGACGCCCTGGCCGCTTAAGCGATGAATTCGAAGAATTCGGAAAAGGCCGTCCTGTTGGGCGGCCTTTTTCACGTTTGGGGCGCGATTGGTCAAAGCGCCTCTCTTGTGTTCTGGCCGCTTGCTTTGTAGCAGGACGGGGTCAAGAAGGGGAAAGCCATGCAAGACCTGCGCGAAAAGTATTTGGGCCTGATTGCCGAGGCCTCGGACGAAGCCTCGATCGAAGCGCTGCGGGTGCAAGCCGTCGGTAAAAAGGGCGAGGTGGCCCTACAGATGCGCGAACTGGGGAAAATGACCCCAGAAGAACGCCAGATCATGGGCCCCAAGCTGAATGCCCTGAAGGACGAGATCAACTCGGCCCTGGGTGCAAAGAAGGCAGCCCTAGCCGATGCGGCGCTGGACGAACGCCTGCGCAGCGAATGGCTGGACGTCACGCTGCCGGGCCGTGGCCGACCCGCGGGCACCATCCACCCGATTTCCCAGGTGACCGAAGAGGTCACCGCGATCTTTGCCGATCTGGGCTTTGCCGTGGCCGAGGGCCCGCAGATCGAAACCGATTGGTATAACTTTGATGCGCTGAACATCCCCGGCCACCACCCTGCGCGGGCGGAAATGGACACGTTCTATATGGCGCGTGCCGAGGGCGACGACCGTCCGCCCCATGTGCTGCGCACCCATACCAGCCCGGTGCAGATCCGGTCGATGGAAAAGAACGGTGCGCCGATTCGCATCGTGTGCCCGGGCCGCGTGTACCGCGCCGATTACGACCAGACGCACACCCCGATGTTCCACCAGATCGAAGGTCTGGCGATTGATACCGATATCTCGATGGCCAACCTGAAATGGGTTCTGGAAGAATTCGTCAAAAGCTTTTTCGGCGTTGATGATGTGGAACTGCGTTTCCGCGCGTCCCACTTCCCGTTCACCGAACCCTCGGCCGAGGTCGACATCCGCTGTTCCTGGGAAGGTGGCGTTCTGAAAGTGGGCGAGGGCGACGATTGGCTAGAGATCTTGGGCTCTGGCATGGTGCACCCAAAGGTTCTGCAAGCAGGCGGCATTGATCCCACCACCAACCAAGGCTTCGCCTTCGGCATGGGTATCGACCGGATCGCCATGCTGAAATACGGCATCCCAGACCTACGCGCCTTCTTCGACAGCGACCTACGCTGGCTGCGCCACTACGGCTTTAGCGCCTTACAGCAGCCGAATTTGCACGGCGGGCTGTAAAGGTTGAGTGAACGTCTGACTGCTTGCCAAAACGTATGTCAGGATTTCAGCTGGGTTGTTCCAGTTTCTCAGGTGCTGGGAAACCTCGCAATATTTTTGGGTGTTGTCGTGGCTTTTCGTCAACTCTCTGCTTGGCGGGATGAACGCTCATTCAATTTGAAGTTTGATGTTGCGTTGGAGCTGTTGGTGCTCTCTCAAGAAGTGTCTGAAAAGCTACGTGTGCTTCGGTCCCCTTTCTACCAAACCCCGGTCGATAAGAAAGATGACAAGACTTGGCTCTACCAAGCGCGGCTAAACCGGTTTCAGGAAGACACAGAGATTTTTGAGCGACTTCGCAACGCGAACCTTCGTGCTTCAGCTATTCTCGACAACAAAGAGCTGGACGAGGCTGTAAGCGTGCTCCTTGAGGTTCGTCACAAGACAATGCTCGCTATTTCAACGCTAGCGTCAAGAAGTGAGTATCGCGACAATGAAAGCCCTGACACCAGAGATTTTTACGAAGGGTTGGATGGGGACGCGTGGGGTATTTATGACGGACGATACGATCCCTTGGGTATGAAGCAACTGGAAGCACTTAAGCTCATCGAAAGCAACTTGAGGCCTTTTATTCGCAAACTAAGTAAACTTGGTCAGTAAGCTGAATTAACTTGAGGCGCTTGCGTCCCGGGCTGCGCCTGCCTGCCCCCCGGCAGGCGCATTCGCGCCCGCCCAGGCATGCGCGGCCCTTTGGTAGGGCATCCGAACAGTCGGCCCACGTGTGATCACCCTTGCCAGAACCGCATGCTTGCCCCCATGATGCCGGTACCAATGACCCAGTCAAAAGGACCAGCCCATGCTTCGTTACACTCTTGCCGCCCTGCTGCTTGCCACCCCCGCCGTGGCGGACGAGGTTTGGACCTCGGACATGGGGCAGGTCGTGTACCAGACCGAAGAAAACGGGGCCGCGATCCTTAGCTTTACCAATGTCGATGCCTATCCCGCCACGCTGGTGATCCCCGGTCTTGCGGGCAATTACAGCGATCGCGGCGTGCACGACGCCTATTGGATCGGCGAAGGCGCGGGCTATTGCGACGCGTTTCTAACCATTCCGGGCAGGGATCAGCCCAGCACGAACTGGGGCCGGGCCGTGGTCAGTTTCGACCAGCCGTCCTTTCCAACCGGGTTTACCATGACCATGGGCGACTGTTTTGGCCCCTTAACCTACGCAATCCGGGCCAACACGCAGTAGCCCCCCTTTCCCCCACGCGCCCCATCGGCTAAACCGCGCGCGACCCAAAGTTTCACCCGTGGACCGCGCTCATGAAATTCACCCTCTCTTGGTTGAAAGACCACCTCGACACGCAAGCCTCGCTGGACGAGATCCTCTATGCTCTGACCGACCTCGGGCTAGAGGTCGAAGGCGTAGAAGATCGGGGCGCGAAGCTGCGGGATTTTACCATCGGTAAGGTCACCTCGGCGGTGAAGCACCCCGATGCCGACAAGCTGCGTGTGTGCCAGGTCGAGACTGACGAAGGTGCTCTGCAGATCATCTGCGGCGCGCCGAATGCCCGCGAAGGCATCACTGTTGTTGTGGCCAAGCCCGGCGTTTACGTGCCCGGCATTGATACCACAATCGGCGTCGGTAAAATCCGTGGCATCGAAAGCTACGGCATGATGGCGTCCGAGCGTGAGATGGAGCTGTCAGACGAACATGACGGCATTATCGAGCTGCCAAGTGGCGAGGTGGGCGACAGCTTTGTCGATTGGCTGGCTGCCAATGATCCGGCCAAAGTGGACCCTGTGATCGAAATCGCAATCACGCCGAACCGCCCTGATGCGCTGGGTGTCCGTGGTATTGCCCGCGATCTGG
>SPJP01000044.1 GCA_006844665.1 Paracoccaceae bacterium | reverse complement strand
CGCCCCAGTCTGGCGTTCATCGGCCTTTAAGCGCGCCTCGATGCTGCGTTCGCGGATCGTGGCCTGGCGCAAGCCCGACCGCAAGGCAGCCAAAGCAGTTTCATAGGCCCGCACGGTTTGGGTCAGGGCGATAACACGGTCTTCGGCGTCCCTGGCCTCGGACAATTGGATTGCGGCCGATTGCAACGCCCGCGATGCGGCTTCGGCTTCCGCCACCGGGTTGGCGGCCAAGGGCAACGCCCCCAGCAGCCAAACGCATAGGAAGAAGCCAAGCCGCCTCACAGGACGATCAAGCTTTCGCCGGTCATCTCGGCCGGTTGCGGCAGACCCATCAGCTGCAAAAGGCTGGGCGCAAGATCCGCCAATCGGCCCCCTTCCCGCAGCTGCGCGCCACTTGGGCCGCCCGTCAGAATAACCGGCACAGGGTTCAACGTATGGGCGGGGTGCGGCCCGCCGGTTTCGGGATCAACCATGGTTTCGCAGTTGCCATGATCCGCGGTCACAATCATCGCGCCGCCTGCTTTTTCCAGCGCGTCCAGCGCCCGGCCCAGCCCGGTATCCACGGCCGCACAAGCCGCCATCGCCGCCTGCAAATCGCCGGTGTGGCCCACCATATCGGGGTTGGCAAAGTTCACCACGATCAGGTCATAGCCCTTCTCGATCGCCGCCACGAATTGGTCGCTCACCTCGACCGAGGACATCTCGGGCTGCAAATCATAGGTCGCCACATTCGGGCTTTTGGGCATGAACCGGTCTTCGCCATCCTCTGGCACCTCTTTGCCGCCGTTCAGAAAGAAGGTCACATGGGGGTATTTCTCGGTCTCGGCCAGGCGAAACTGGCTGCGGCCATGCTGGGCGACCCAAGCGCCGAGCGTATTCACCAGATCGCGCTTGGGAAATACAGTTTCCATGAACGCGTTGTGGCTGGCCGAATATTCCACCATCCCAAGCGATGCTGTCAGCGCCGGGCGGCCTGCCACGTCGAACCCGTCAAACGCCGGATCACACAAGGCCGACAAGATCTCGCGCGCGCGGTCGGCGCGGAAGTTTAGGCAGAATACGCCGTCGCCGTCTTTCATCCCGGCATAACCGGCGATCACAGTCGGGGCGATAAATTCGTCCATCTCGGATTTGGCATAGGACGCAGCCACGGCGGCCACAGGGTCTGCTGCCGCCTCGCCTTGCCCTTTCACAATCGCATTATAGGCCCGTTCCACCCGGTCCCAGCGCGTGTCGCGATCCATCGCCCAATACCGCCCAATCACGGTGCCGACCTGGACGGTTTCCG
>SPJP01000042.1 GCA_006844665.1 Paracoccaceae bacterium | reverse complement strand
GAATTCAGCACGGCGGTTAAACTCCGGAGCGCGGCCCTCGTTTAGGATGAGGACCGTTTGGCGTGGAATGGTTCAGACTGCGGAAAAGCCGCCGTCGATTGGCAAGGTCACACCGGAAATCATCGAAGCACCATCGGAGAGAAGAAACACAATGGGGGCTGCGATTTCGTCTTCGGTGGCCCAACGATGCAGCGGCATAGTGTCAAGGAACGGGCCCTGCACCTCTGGACGGCCCCAATACCATGCCGACATAGGCGTCATGACCACAGTCGGGTTCACCGAATTCACGCGGATGCCAAATTCTCCGAGCTCCAGCGCTGAAACGCGGGTGATATTATCGAGCGCCGCTTTGGAAGATCCGTAGGAGATGTGGCCACGTAGTCCAACGAGCGACGCCTGACTGGACACGTTGACAATCGCGCCACCTTTTCCAAGGCGTACCATGGATTGGCTTGCATATTTGGTCACCAAAAGCGCGCCACGTGCATTGATCGAAATGACTTTGTCAAAGACGGAAATGTCGGTTTCCATCGGCGTCGCGATCTCACCACCGAAGCCGCCACAGTTGACGACACCGTAAAGGTCAAGGTTTTCGAGCGCGCCGCGCACCTCGTCTTCGCTTTCGAGATCGAACGCAAGCGTGTCGCATCCGGTTTCCTTCGACAGGGCATCAAGCGCTTCGCCGTTGCGGCCATTGGCGATCACTTTTGCACCAGCTTTCACGAGATGCCGCACAGTGGCACCGCCGATACCGCCAGATGCGCCTGTGACTAAAATTGGGCCCTTGTCGAAACCGTTCATGTGACTTCCTCATATATTTGTATGTTGTTTAGAGTTTGCGCCCCCGGGGACAGGACAATGTCCGCAGATCGCGACTGATCGATGACGATCTGGCCGTTGGGCATGTCATTTCCGTCCACGCGTGCGCGCACGTCTTCTTCATCAAATCCGAGGTCGCGCCAGCGCTGTTCCAAGCGTTCACGCAACACGGCGGGTGGCACATCAAGGGCGAGCGTGATGTCAAAAAGCGGGGCAATGTTCGACCAGCCGGGCGTGTTCAGCAGCAAGTAGTTTCCCTCGACCACCAAGATGTCCGCCGCCTGTGGAACAATGCGCGCTGCGTTTCGGGAAATCTCGAGTGTGCGATCAAAAACAGGGACGGCGACATCGGGTTCAGTATTGTCGCGAAGCCGTGTCAACAGGCTCAGAAGACCCTGAACGTCGAAAGTGTCGGGTGCGCCTTTGACAGCACGAAGGCCGCGTGCCTCTAACACTGTATCGTCGTAGTGAAAGCCATCCATAGGAACCAAAACGGCCCGTGCGCCCCGCGCGACCAGCCCGGAAACGAGGCCTTCCGCCAGTGTGGATT
>SPJP01000041.1 GCA_006844665.1 Paracoccaceae bacterium | reverse complement strand
CCTCCTCAGGCCCAAGCCGCCTTTGCACCGTTGAATTTCCGTACGGATCACGTGGTGATTTCGGTCATGGCGGGGGTGTCTTTGGCCACGCTGGGCCAGCTTTGCGCGCCCGCAACTGACATTGCGATGACCATTCCCCTGGCGTTTCTGGAACAGGGCGGATGCCCCTTGCCGGTCTACCCTGACAGCCCCACGCTAAGGGCGTTGTTTGACCCCGAAAACACCGTTCTTGGGCAAGTGTCCGAAGACGCGTTGAACCGCCACTTCGCCGCCAGCGCCAGCCTTGGCACCTTGTTGGACTACGCCGATCACGTCGCGGCTTGGCTGGGCCCCGACGCCAATGCCCAGACCTATGTTGCGATGCTGTTTGCGGGCGCTTTGCGCGACGTGCCCAAATCCGGCACCGGGCATTTGGCGGATGCTAGGAACACATTGGCGACCGAGGGCACGTTGAACCTGCAAATGCTGACCCAAATGCGCGCGGCGGGTCTGCACGGCGACTTAACCGCAAGCCTGAACGCGCTAGAGGCCCGGCTAAAAGCCAAACCCTAATCGTCGGAAAAGCTGAAATCTGGCAGGCTGTCAAAGGCCAGCTTTAGCGCATTGCCCCAACCATTGCTGATCGTCTCAAAATAAGGGTCGGTGCGTTCGATCCGGCTGGTGTTGCCCAGCTTGAAGCTGTCGGTGGAATAAACCTGCAGATCCAGCGGCAGATCGACCCCCAGATTGGCCTTGATGGTCGAATCGAAGCTAACCAGCAGCAGTTTGACGGCTTGCTCAAAGCTCATGCTAGGATCAAAGGCGCGGACCAGGATCGGGCGGCCATATTTCGTCTCGCCGATCTGGAAATAGGGGTTGTCGGCGCTGGCCTCGATAAAGTTGCCTTCGGGATAGATCAGGAACAGGCGCGGTTCGGATCCCTTGATCTGGCCCCCCAGCAAAATGGTCGCGTTAAACGTGGTGTCGCCCCGCATGCCGCTGTCGACATTATCGGCGATAACCTCGCGCAGGGTCTGGCCGACCAGTCGCGCGACCTGAAACATCGACGGGGCCTCGTATATGGTCGAGGACCGGTCCGCCGCCGCTTTCATCCGTTCATCCAGCAGCGAAATAACTGCCTGAGTGGTCGCCAGATTGCCCGCCGTCATCAGGGTCACGACCCGCTCGCCTGGTTTTTCCCAGCTGGTCATTTTCCGGAAGGTCGAGATATTGTCGACGCCCGCGTTGGTTCGGGTATCGGACATGAACACAAGGCCATGGTCTAACCGAAGCCCCACACAATAAGTCATTTCTAGCGCCTTCTCAGGATTGCGACTGGCTCTGGCTTTGTTGCACTTGCACCTGAACTTCCACGCTCAGCTGTTCTGCACCTT
>SPJP01000043.1 GCA_006844665.1 Paracoccaceae bacterium | reverse complement strand
GGATCATCCGTCGGTCTGACAACCGCGTCGATCTGGTGTTCGAAGTGGCCGAGGGCGGGATCGTCGAGGTTCAGCGCATTAGCTTTGTCGGAAACCAAAAATTCAGCGAGCGCCGTTTGCGCAACGCGATCCAGACTTCTCAGGCGGGGCTGTTGCATCGTTTGATCCGGTCTGACACCTTTATCGAAGAGCGTATTGCTTTTGACCGGAGCGTTCTGACTGATTTCTACGCTTCGCGCGGTTATGTTGATTTCCAGGTTCTGTCCGTGAACTCTCAGCTGACGCGCCAGCGTGATGGGGTTTTCCTGACCTTCAATGTTCGCGAAGGTCAGCAGTTCCGTTTGGGCAATGTGACCGCATCGAGCGAGCTGCCAGAGGTCGAAATCGCTGATTATATCGCTGCCATTAAGGCCGATAGCGGCGATATCTATTCGCCGTCCTTGTTGGAAAATAATATTGCCCGTCTGGAACGTCTGGCCGTTGATCAGCAGCTGAACTTTGTGCGCGTGGTACCTGTGATTGAACGGAACAACGCGGCCGGTACGCTGGACGTGAACTTTGTTCTGGAACGTGGCCCCCGTATTTTCGTTGAGCGGATTGATATCGAAGGCAACTCGACCACGTTGGACCGGGTTATTCGCCGTCAGTTTGACTCGGCCGAAGGGGATCCGTTTAACCCGCGCGAAATTCGCCAATCGGCTGAACGCATTCGGGCCCTGGGGTTCTTTAGCAACGCCGACGTTTCTACCCGGCAGGGTAGCAATGAAAATCAGGTTATTGTTGATGTGGACGTCGAAGAGGCGCCCACCGGGTCGCTGTCCTTTGGTGGTTCCTATTCGGTGCAGAACGGTATCGGCGCGTCTATCGATTTGAGCGAGCGGAACTTCTTGGGACGTGGTCAGGCGGTTTCGCTGTCATATTCCGGTGTCGGCAATGACCGATCTGCATTGGCAAGCTTCTCGGATCCCGCATTCTTGGGTCGTGATGTTACGTTTTCGCTGTCGGGGGGCTACGATACCTCGATCGGTCCTCTTACGTCTTACAAAACAGAAGTCATTGATCTGCGAATGGGGTTTGAGTTCCCTGTTTCGGAAAATGGTCGGCTTGGGTTTACCGGATCTGTCGGTCAGGCGAATGTAAGAGACGTCAGCACCAGCAGTTCGCCAATTTTGCAGCGTGAAGCGGGCGAGCGGTTCACCCATTCCCTTGGCTACAGCTACACTTATGACACCCGCCGTACCGGGCTGGATCCGAACTCTGGCGTGTTTCTGCGCTTTGATCAGGCCATCTCTGGCATCGGTACATCGAACCAGGTTCTGAAAACAACTGGCCTTGCCTCGGCAGAGACCAAAGTTTGGAACGAGGAAATGACCTTGCGGTTTGACCTGGAAGGCGGGGCAGTGG
>SPJP01000176.1 GCA_006844665.1 Paracoccaceae bacterium | reverse complement strand
CAAGAAACGCCGGGACGCAACTTTGCGGGCTTTGGTGGAAGGGGTGCCCTATATCCAGTTTCTGGGGATAGAGGTCGAACGCCACGGCGACGAGCTGACCGCTGTGCTGCCATTTTCCGAAAAGCTGATCGGCAATGTGATGTTGCCCGCGATCCACGGGGGGGTCATGGCCTCGTTCCTGGAGGTCACGGCATTGGTGGAGCTAAGTTGGGCTATGTTGTGGGATGACGTGGAAAGTGGACGGATTGACGTGGATGCGCTGACGTCTTCGACCCTGCCGCGCCTGCCCAAGACGATTGATTTTACGGTGGATTATCTGCGGTCTGGCCTGCCAAGGGACGCCTATGCGCGCGCAACGGTCACCCGGTCCGGGCGGCGCTATGCCAGCGTGCGGGTCGAGGCGTGGCAAGACAACCGCGCCCGTCCGGTGGCCACAGCGCAGGCGCATTTCCTGATGCCTCGCCCGGCCGAGAACTAGGATGGACAATCCAATCACCCACAGCCGGGTTCTGGCGATTTCATTGCCGATTGTGATTTCGAACGCGACGATCCCATTGCTGGGGATCGTGGATACAGGGGTGGTTGGTCAGTTGGGCGAGGCTGCGCCCATTGGGGCCGTAGCCCTAGGCGCGACCATCCTGACCACGATCTACTGGGTGTTCGGATTCCTACGGATGGGCACGGCGGGCTTGGCGGCGCAAGCGCTGGGCGCAAAAGACCGGGACGAGACCGAAGCTTTGCTAAGCCGCTCGTTGATCATTGGATTGGGGGCCGGTGGGGCGATTATTCTGCTGCATGTCCCGCTGATCGCCGGGGCCTTGTGGCTGTCGCCTGCCAGCGCCGAGGTCGAGCCAATGGCCCGGTCCTATATGCAGATCAGGGTGTTCAGCGCGCCTGCGATGATCGCGCTATACGGGTTGACCGGCTGGCTGGTGGCCCAAGAGCGGACAACAAGTATTCTGACGATCCAGCTGAGCATGAACCTGGTGAATATGGCGCTGAACGTGCTGTTTGTGCTGGGGTTCGGCTGGGGGGTCGAGGGCGTGGCGATTGCCACCTTTATTTCCGAATGGGGTGGGTTTGGTCTGGCCATGTGGCTGTGTCGCGGCGGGTTTACCAGCGGGGCCTGGCGTAAATGGGCGTTGATATTTGACCGCATCCGACTGTGGCACATGATGGCGGTGAACCGGGATATCCTGATCCGCTCGGTCCTGCTGATGGCGGGGTTTACCTCGTTCACATTTTTCGGATCGGCCCTGGGGGATGTGGAACTGGCGGCCAACCAGATCTTGATCCAGTTTATCTTTGTCACTGCCTATGCGCTGGATGGGTTCGCCTTTGCCGCTGAATCCCTGGTGGGTCAGGCGCTGGGGGCCATGGACCAGGCGCGGCTGCGGCGGGGGGCGATGTTGACCAGCTTTTGGGGCTTGGTCGTAGTTGTGTTTCTGTCGGTTTCCTTTGCAGCTGGTGGGGCCGCAGGGATCGACCTGCTGACCACTGCCGAGGAGGTCCGGGCCGAGGCGCGGATTTATCTGCCTTGGATGATTGTCGCGCCCCTGATTGGGGTGGCGTCCTGGATGCTGGACGGGATTTTCATCGGGGCAACACGGAGCGCAGATATGCGCAACATGATGGCGATTTCCTTTGTGATCTATGTTTTGTCGGTGTGGATCTTGTTTCCGCTGCTGGGCAATCACGGGCTATGGGCCAGCCTGATGATCTTTTTCGCCGCCCGTGGCATCACATTGGCCTGGCGCTACCCTGCGTTGGAGCGCGCTGCAAACCGGGTTGAATGAACAACAGCGGCTCGATTTCTTTAACGTTTGGGTCCTATTTTGGTCTAAACCCTAAATATTGCTGCCAAAGTGCATAAGCTTTGGGCATGAAAGCTTGGGTAATTAAGCCATCGGAAAAAGAGCACCAGAATGAACGCCGGGACACAAGCTAGTCAGGACAAGGCTGCTGGGCCTGTTGGTGCCCGTTCCCGTGGCGTGCGCAGCTTGGTTGCGACGGCCAAGAACGAAGGGCCGTTTCTGCTGGAATGGGTGCTGTACCACCGGCTGATCGGTTTTGATAATATCGTGATCTTTGCCAATGATTGCGAAGACGGGAGTGACCATCTGCTGACGCTGTTGGATCAGGCGGGCTTGATCCGGTATTATGAAAACTCTGGTGCGGTCGAGAACACCAGCGGCGACCCCCAGAACCGGGCCTATATTCGTGCGCTGCGGATGGACCATGTGCTGGCGTCCGACCGGGTGATGGTGCTGGATCTGGACGAGTTTTTCAACATCCACTCCGGCGACGGCACGTTGGATGCGCTGTTTGGGGTCATAGGCGACCCGGATGTGATCAGCGCGCAATGGGTGGTTTACGGCAATGGCGGCCAAATTGGCTTTGAAGACGGTCTGGCGATGGATCACTACACCCGGTGTTCGCCCAAGGATTATCGGATCTCGGCGGATCATAGCGGGTTGAAATCCATGTTCCGGCCCGGGCTCGCGGACCGTTTGGGGGTGCATCGCCCGTTGTTGAAAGAGGCCTATCAAGACCCCGAGGCTGATTTGATCTGGCTGAACGGGTCGGGCAAAGATGTGACGGATGTGCTCCGGATCAAGGGCTGGTCGGCCACGCGCAAGGTGTTCGGCTTCGATCTGTGCCAGATCAATCATTACATGATCAAATCCAACGAGCTGTTCTTGATGAAACGCTACCGGGGTGCTGCAAATACGGGCGATCAAGAGCGGCTGACGTTCCAGTATTACGACTTTTTCAACACCAACCATCAAACCGACACCAGCCTGCAGCGCTGGTCGGGTCCTGTGCGCCAGGCGATCATGGACTTACGGGCGCAGCATCCCCAAATCGCGGCGGCCCATGATCAATGCGTGGGTTTTTTCCACGGCAAAATCGCGGATCTGACCGATGGGTTGCGGGCGTCAGATCCCGAGGCCTGGGACCGGCTGATGAACCCGGAAACGGTCGCGGCCTCGGTCCAGCAAGACGAGGATTGGATCAAAGAGCGGCGTCTTGAGGCCTATGCAGAGAAGGCGCAGAAAGAGCTGGATCATTGGGGGATGCTGCCGCGGGGTGGTTTCGATGCAGAGGATGTCATCATTGACGACGGCTTCACCCACGCCCATCCCAAGCCAAAGCGCCATACCCGGGACTTCGCGCCGAACTGGCTAGTCGATCTAAGGCAATCTGATCACAAGCGGGGGTTTTACTACTCAGAGACCGCCTTCACCGCCCATTTTGCCGAACGCAAGCAGGATGTGCTGATCATGTCTTTTGAAGATGCCGCTGGCGCGTCGGGGTCTGTGGTTGGGCGGGAAAGCTGGGGTTACGCGTTCTTTAAATCCCAAGGCTGGTCCCATTTGGGCGTGATGAGCGCGGGGGCCAATTGGTACCGGGACGCCGCGCTGTTTGACTATCTGGAAGGCTTGGCGGCGGCTGGGTTTTTCAAGAAATTCAACAAGGTGATTTTGACCGGGGTGTCCATGGGGGGCTACGGGGCGACTGCATTTGCCTCGATCGTGCCGGGTTGTACAGTGCTGGCGTTTTCGCCGCAATCCAGCTTGGACGGACAGTTGGTGCCCTGGGAAGATCGGTTTGACAAAGCGCGCGCCTTGGATTGGGCCGGCCGGTACCGCGACGGGGCGGCAGAGGTCGCGGCGGCCGCAGGTGTGTTTTTGGTTTATGACCCGGGTGTTGAGCAGGACCGGATGCATGCGGCGCGCTATCAGGGGCCGCGGGTGGTACATCTGAAGACATGGTATTCGGGACATAAATCCGCGCTGTTCTTACGCCGCAGCACACTGTTGCAGCCCCTGTTTCAGGCGGCGGTTTCGGGGGAATTGGGGCCGGATCTGTTTTATCGGGCCTACCGGGACCGGCGGAAATTGCCTTGGTATGTGAATGCTTTGACCGACAAAGCTTTGGGTCGGGGCCACGAGCGTTTGCTGCGCAGGATGATCAACGCCCTGCGCCGCCAGGGGCGTGGCAAGCTGGCCCGGGCGATTTCGAAACGGGTGGATGAGCATTAGGGGCCGAGGTGTTTTAGGTCGCGCAGGGGTGTTAAATTGACACGCCTTCGGCGTGACGCTTTTTACGGAGCTCGCCGCTGGCGGTGTTTTATGGGGTCGGCACCACGTGCTGTTCCTGGCGTTCTAGCCTTGGGCGAACAGCTTTAACACGTCTTCGGGCGGGCGGCCTATGGCGGCTTTGTCTTTGGTGATCACGATGGGCCGTTCGATCAGGATCGGGTGGGCTGTCATGGCGGCCAGAAGGTCAGGCTCTGGGCTGATTTTTGACAGGCCTGCTTCGGCAAATGCCTTTTCCTTGGGGCGCATCATCTGGATCAGGGGCAGGCCCAGTTTGGCCTGAACGGCCAGGATTTCATCGGCGCTGGGCGGGTCTTGCAGGTAAAGGCGGACCTGCGGGGCATGCTCTTCGATCAGCGCGAGGGTTTGGCGCGATTTTGAGCAGCGCGGGTTGTGCCAGATGGTTGTCATAGCCAGTCCTTGTTTGCGGTTCCGACGGCGTCGGATACATTGGCAAACCCGTTTGCCGCCAGAATGTCGTCCAATCCCCGGGCGATGTCGCCGGCCAAGGACAGACCGCCATAGACCAGCGCGGTGTAAAGTTGGACGGCCGAGGCCCCGGCGGTGATTTTGGCGAAGGCCTGTTCTGGGGTGGAAATTCCGCCGACCCCGATCAGGGGGATCTGGGTGCCCAGTTCGGCATGCAGTTTTGCCAATACGCGGGTCGAGCGGTCGAACAGGGGCGCGCCGGACAGACCGCCTTGTTCCAGGTGGTGGCCAGAGCGTAGGCCGGTGCGGGCCAGGGTTGTGTTGGTGGTGATGACTGCATCGACGGGCGCGTCGCGGGCGACTTTGGCGATATCCAAAACCTCTGCATCGGTCAGGTCGGGGGCTATTTTTAGGAACACCGGTGCGTAGCGCTGCAACCTGTCGCGCGCATTCAAAACGCCGCGCAGCAGGGCGGACAGGGCGTCGGCCCCTTGAAGATCACGCAGGCGTTCGGTGTTGGGCGAGCTGACATTGACCGTGGCGAAATCCACGTGATTGCCGCAGGTGGTCAGGACGGTTGCGAAATCGGCGGCCTTGTCGGTGCTGGTTTTATTGGCACCTAGGTTCAGGCCCACAGGCACCCCGCTGGGGCGGGCGGCCAGACGGGGGGCGATGGCCTTGGCCCCGTCATTGTTAAAGCCAAAGCGGTTGATTGCGGCTTGATCCTCGGTCAGGCGGAACAGGCGGGGCTTTGGGTTGCCGGGCTGGGCCACGGGGGTGGCGGCGCCGACCTCGACAAAGCCAAAGCTGGACATCATCAGAGGGGCCAGGGCGGTGGCGTTCTTGTCAAACCCAGCGGCCAGACCGACGGGGTTGGGCAGGGACAGCCCGGCAAGTTGGGTGGCGAGCCGGTCCGAGGTGACGGGCCCCGGGCGCGGGGTCAGGTGCAGGTTCATGGCTTTGATGGCCAGACCATGGGCGGCTTCGGGGTCGATCAGATGCAGGGCGGCAAGGCCTGTGCGCTCGACCGCTTTCATGTCAGACCTGCGGGGAATTGGTGAACGCCGTTTTCCAGCGGCAGGGCCTGGCACCAGGCTATGTCGTCTAAGGTCAGCTCTCGGTACAGATGGGGGAACTTGTCGCCGCCGCGAGAGACTTCCCATTTCAGATCTGCGCCCAAGGGGGTGGGATCAACGGCTGCCAGCCACAGCCCGTCTGCGCCTGCAAAATGCTTGGCTGCGGTCTCAGACGCCTGCGGGGCAGTTGAAAAATGGATATACCCGTCTTGCAGATCAATCGGGGCGCCCAGGGTGCGGCCTGTGGCGCGCAGGGCCTGCCATTCGGAATCGCGGAAAATTTTGTAAATCAGCATAGGGGTGGGATGGCCGAGCCCGAATGACGCGTCAAGAGAGCGCGCGAATTTGTGGCCCCGGCGGTGTAATTTGCGCCACTGGGGGTGTTTGGGGGTGCTTTGTCACCAAGCTGTCGTAAGGGGATTATAGCAACCGCGTGAATCATCTTTGACTTGGGCAGCGGCTTGCCTAAGCTGACTGTCATATAAAACTGGGGAGATTATTATGATTTCACGTTTGATGGCCACAGCCACCACTTTGGCCCTTGCTACAGGGTTTTCTGCGGGTGTTGCGCAGGCTGATTATACTTTGCACGTTCTGCACATCAACGATTTGCACAGCCGAATCGAGTCGATCAACAAGTACGATTCCACCTGTTCCGGCGAAGACGAGACCGAAGGCAAATGCTTTGGCGGTGTGGCGCGGGTCTATACAAAGATCAACGAGCTGCGCGATGAGCTGAAAGCCGCCGGTGAGAACGTGATCGTTCTGGATGCGGGCGATCAGTTCCAGGGCTCGCTGATGTACACCACCTATAAAGGTGCCGCCGAGGCCGAGTTCATGGAAGCCATTGGCTTTGACGTGATGGCTGTGGGCAACCACGAATTTGACGATGGCCCCGAAAAACTGGCCGAGTTTGTGGATATGGTCAGCTTCCCGGTGATTTCCGGCAACCTGGATCTAAGCGCGTCTGATCTGTTGAAAGACAAGGTCGGCAACCATGTTGTGCTAGAGGTTGGCGGCGAAAAGATCGGCATCATTTCCGCGCTGGCGACGGACACTGTGGACACGTCTTCGCCCGGGGATACTGTTGTGTTTCAGGATGAAATCGACAGCCTGAGCGCCGATGTTGCGGCCCTGACAGCGGAAGGCGTGGATAAGATCATCGCGCTGAACCACGTTGGTCTGCGCAAAGATCTGGAGATTGCTGCGGCTGTGTCCGGTTTGGACGCTGTGGTGGGTGGGCATTCGCACACCTATCTAAGCGCGTCCAACCCCAAGCGCGCTGGGGCCTACCCAACCTATGCCAGCCAGGAAGACGGCACATTGGTTCCTGTGGTTCAGGCCTATGCCTATTCGAAATATGTCGGCCATCTGGAGCTGACATTCGATGATGACGGCAATCTGAAATATGCGGGCGGCGACACCATTGTGCTGGATTCCAGCGTCGAGCCAAACGCAGAAATCTTGGCCCGCGTGGCCGAGCTGGCTGGCCCGATCGAAGAGCTGAAGGCAACCGTGATCGGCGAAACCTCGGCCACAATCGAGGGCAGCCGCGATGTGTGCCGTCAGATGGAATGCGCCATGGGCAACCTGGTGGCCGACGCCATGCTGGACCGTGTTGCTGACCAAGGTGTGACCGTTGCGATCCAAAACGGTGGCGGCTTGCGGGCGACCATCGATGCGGGCGAAATGACCATGGGCGAGGTCCTGACGGTTCTGCCGTTCCAGAACACGCTGGCCACGTTCGAGACCACTGGCGCCAATCTGGTGGCAGCACTAGAAAACGGTGTCAGCCGGTTGGAAGACGGCGCCGGCCGGTTCCCTCAGGTTGCGGGCATCACCTACACGTTCTCTGCCAGTGCAGAGCCTGGATCGCGGGTATCGGATGTGATGGTGTCTGACGGCGCGGGCGGCTTTGGCCCGATTGATCTGGAAGCGACCTATCTGGCCGTGACCAACAACTACATGCGCAATGGAGGTGACGGTTACCGGATGTTCCGCGATGCGCCGAACGCCTATGACTTTGGCCCAGGCCTGGAGCAGGTTGTTGCGGATTATGTGGCGGCGGCTGGCACCTATATGCCCTACACCGACGGTCGGATCACACGGGTCGATTGATCCTGTTCCCATGATTTGAAAGGGGGCGTGCCTTGACGGGCGCGCCCTTTTTCTTGACCCTAGCGCCATGATGGTTTGGTTTGATATGGGCAAGGGGGCGGTCTGATGTGTGGTCGGTTTGCGATAACCTTGCCCACGGATGCCATGGCGCAGCTGTTTGACGGCGTGTTGTCCAATGACTTGCCCGAGGCTGATAATTTTAACGTTTGCCCCACCCAGGATATCGCCGCTGTCACCAGCGAGGACGGGGCGCGGCGTATACGGCCCATGCGCTGGGGCTTTGTGCCTCATTGGTACAAGACGCCGACCGACGGGCCCTTGCTGATCAATGCGCGGGCCGAAACCATTGCCGAAAAACCAGCCTTTCGCGCGGCTTGCCGGACCCGGCGATGCTTGGTCCCCGCAACCGGGTTTTACGAATGGACACGGCTGGAAGACGGCACGCGCCTGCCTTGGTTCTTCTATGATCCCAGCGGCGCGCCTTTGGTGTTCGCCGGGATCTGGCAGGCTTGGGAACAGCAGGGCCAGACCCTGACCACCTGCGCGATTGTTTCGACGGCGGCTGGCCCGACTATGTCCGAAGTCCACCACCGAGAGCCGGTGACCCTGACCGAAAAAGACTGGGGAAAATGGTTGGGCGAACAGGGCAAGGGGGCGGCCTTGCTGATGGGGGCCGCACCCGAGGACCGAATCAAACGCCACCGCGTTAGCCGCGCGGTCAATTCCAACAAAGCCGCCGGCCCCGAGCTGATCGAGGAAATTTAGGCCTGTATTCAGAGGTATAGACACAAAAACGGCCGCCCGGAGGATAGGCGACCGTCTTCGTGGTCTTGGGAGGTTACTTCGTGGTTTTAGCCGACGGTGTAGGAGGACACGTCGAAATAGTCTGTGGTCGCATCATCTGTGCTTGCCGTGGCCAGTGTGATGCCTGCGACCAATCCTAGTGCTATTCCAAAAAGCGCTGCTAGCTTGTTCATGGGAAAATCCTGCTCGATTTATGTTATTGTCCCTAAATTGATAACGACGGATTGGGGCAGGAATAGGGCATATTTGGATTTTTGGCCGGTCGGTTTTGGATTTTTTTGGTGGCAAATGGGCCGGGCAAAAGGGGCCCGGCGGGCTGATGGTTGATTTCCACGCTTTCCGGCCTGCTTGTGCCTTGACGGCCTTTTCGACTATCTGACGCACGGCTTACGCTATCGTTGCGTCTTGTCCTTGAAGAACTTCCACTTGCCGAAGCTTGGATTTTTTCTTTTGGTCTTCTCTTGTTTCCCCGCCATGGCTGACCCTTCAGATTGCAGATAAATGTAACCCGTGACGATCTTTGAGAACGTAAAAGAAACGGTGTTTTTTCACATGCAATCTGAACGTGAGCGGTCGAAGGCTTAGGGTCCTGACCCTAGAACCTCAAGATCGCTCGAATATCGCTTGGCAACGGAGCATTTTCGATGACCCCGGCGACCTCATCGTGGCTGATCTGTCGGCTTACCAACGGGGCGAGGTTGATCAATCCAGAACCGATCATCTGGGTTGCCCGGGCTTGGGTAAAGGGGTTTAGGAATGCGAACTTCAGATTGATTTCCCGGAACAACAAATCAAAGGGTTCAATCGGAACAGTCTGACCGCTGGGCAGGACACCCAAAATAACGATACGCCCGCCGCTGCGTGTTAGCCCAGGCGCCATGGAAACCGTTGCAGATACGCCAGCGCATTCGACCACTAGATCGGCGCCCTCTGGCCATTGCTGGAGCGCGGATGTCGTGTCGCTGGCGCAATGGCTGGCCCCGCAGGCTTTGCCAATCGCTTGTTTTTCTGCGCTGCGGGTCAGCAACATGACCTCGGCCCCAGCCAGCACGGCGAGCTGGATGGCCAGTTGACCGATCACGCCGCCCCCGATGATCAATACCTTTTCACCAGGACGGGCATTCCCGACATCCATCCCGTGCAAAGTACAGGCCAGAGGTTCGCAGAATGCGCCATAAGCAGGGTTTAGATCGGGCGGCAAGACATGCGCCTGACGGGCAGGGACCGCGCAATAGGGGGCAAAGCCGCCATCGCGCCCGATGCCAATGGCAATATTGTTGGCGCATAGGTTGACGCGGCCACGCCGGCACTGATCGCACGTGCTGCACCAAATATTTGGGTCAATTGCAACACGTGTGCCCAATGTGAAATCGGTGTCACCCGTATCAACGATCAACCCCGAAAACTCGTGCCCCAACGTCTTGCCCGGCGTTGAAGGAAACTCGCCCTTAAACAGATGCCGATCCGTGCCACAAATGCCCGCCGCTTCGATTTCGACAATAATTTCCCCCGCTGCGGGGGTGGGGTCTGGCACGATGCGGGTTTGAAGATCACCTATGTCAAGCAATTGGGTCGCATACATACTGTTATCCCTTCTATTTGGCCGTGTTTGTGGCGCGTAGTTTATCAAGTGTCGGAATGCCGCCGGTTGCGGTCGGAGTGCGCAGACACGCGGCAGCCAGTTGGTTGCCAAGGGAAACGCTCTCGCTCGGCGTCCAGCCTTCATGCAACCCATGGATTACCCCTGCCGCGAAGGCGTCGCCCGCCCCGACATGGCTGACAATTTCGCTGCTGGGGATCTGCGGAACGTCAAACCACAGCGTTTGTGTGGCCGTCTTCCAAAGCGATAGTTTCGGTGTGTGCAAAATGCATCCCTGCCTAAGACCGCCCTCCATAAGACGTGATGCGGCGGCTTCCATGTTTTCGCGGTCGGTTTCGCCATCGATCACTATCCCAGTGGCGCGGGAGGCTTCAATCTCATTCAAAAAGAGCCAATCAATCTGGGGCAGGGTTTCAAAGACCGTTTCCCGATAGGTTGCAGTTTGGGAGGAAACGAGATCGACACAGGTGATCATCCCGGCTTCGCGCGCGCTTGCCAAAAGCTCTGCAGCACCGGTGCGCCCATCGCCGCGCGGCGCGTCAAGAAGGGGCAGCAGGTTGAGGTAGCCCAGATAAAACATGCGGGGCTGCGTCTTTGCTATGGCATCCATGGGAAGGCTGTCCGCCGCAAGCTGGTCGTTTGCACCCGGGTAGTAAAAGAACGTGCGGCAATCGCCGGGCACGTTCATCACATGGGTATGGGCGGTTTTAACATCGCGAAGTTGCTGAAGATGCTTGGTGGACAGCCCCGCCTTTTCACAGAGGTCTAAAACAGTGGCGCCATGGTCGTCTTGGCCCAACACCCCGCAGGCTTGAATAGGGTAATCCCCCCCAAGCGCGGCAAGATCAAAGGCGACATTGGCCGCACCGCCGCCAACGCCGATGGATTGCTCTGAGATTACTACAAGTTCAGACTTTGTCGGCCATGCTGGAATGTCGTGAACAATGTCCACAATCCAATTTCCGGTACAGACGATCCCGCTTCTCATCACGAATACGCGACTGTCTGGACTTGACCAGATTTACCCGACGCAAGGGCAGCGGTCATAATCTGATGGTGATCCTGCGCCTCATCCGGTGTGGCACATTTGAACCCTTGGGCGTTACCGCCAGCGAGCTCGTCAACAAAAGCAGCCCACATTTGTTGGATCGCATCGGCAAAACCAAATTCAAATATGCCGCCAGTGATTGCCGGGAATAGGGATTGATAGCCAAGGTCTTCGACCTGCCATGTCTGCCGACCACCGGGTTCGTAATGCATGAATTGCCATTGCCGTGGGGATTTGGTTGTGAAGAACGCCGACCCTTTCATGCCCAAAACGCGTATAGACCATGTGTTTGATTCACCCGGTGCGATGCGCCACGTCTTGAGGACAAGCGGGAAATTCCCACCCTCAGCTTCAACATGCCCGGTAATCGTCGCATTGTCCCAAGTTTCGCAAGGCACAGTGTTGCCCTTGCCATCGGGGCGGGTGGTGACCTGTTTCACAAGGCTTGCATGAACGGTTTTGGGCTTCCAGCCAAGGCGCAGCGGAACGTGGCAAACATGCATGCCCAGATCGCCCATGCAGCCGTATTCACCGTTAACGTCGATCATCCGTTTCCAGTTGATTACTTTGTCGGGGTTGATGTCCGAGGAATGCAAAAAGGCAGATTCGACCTCTAGAATGTTGCCGGCGGCCCCTGATTTCACAAAGTCGATAACTCGTTGCGCGCCGGGGAAATAGGGCATTTCGGACGAACAGCGCACCAAGACATCCGGGTGCTTTGCGATGGCATCCATGATCTTTGCGTTTTGACCCGCATCCATTCCAAAGGGCTTTTCGCCCAAAAGGTGTTTTCCGGCGGCCAGTATCTGCGGGTACATGTCCGCGTGCAAAACATGGGGCACAGCGCAGTAAATCGCGTCGATATCTGGGTTGGCAAGGAGCTCGCGAAAGTCGGTTGTGGTTTGGGTGACACTTGGCAGATGCGTGGTAAACCACCCCATAAGGGTCTCTTGCGTGTCACAGACACCGACAATTTCCGGCCGCGCGCGGGTGTTGGTAAGGTGCATCCAGCGTGCTGCGGCTGAGGCAAATTCGCGCCCCATAAGGCCACAGCCGATGATACCGAAACGGATCGTTTTCATGGGTTATACCACCATTGCCAAAGCGTCTTTGACTGAAACGCCATCATGAACGATGGCCATAAGGGCCGATGTCATCGCAGCGGGCTTGTCATGATGTATCACGTTGCGGCCATAAACGATGCCGCGCGCACCTTGGTTCATCAGCTCTTTGGTTCGCGTCAGAATTTCTTCGTCAGAGACCTTGCCGCCACCGCGCACCAGAACAGGGATGTTCTGTGCGATCTCAATCACCTTGTGGTATTGGCTGACATCGGTGCAGGGATCGGCCTTGATGATGTCCGCGCCAAGCTCAACCGCTTGGCGGACCAACGGCAGGATTTTTTCCAGATCGCCGTCGACCATATAGCCGCCTTTGGAGTTGTCTTGCATGACCAAAGGTTCGACCATAAGCGGCATGCTTGCCAGATCGCAGACATGTTTCAACGCGTTGATATTGCGAATGCATTGGCGGTAAACCTCGGGCTGCCCGGGGAGGCTCAGAAGGTTTACAACGACGCAAGCAGCGTCCAAGCGCACGCCTTGCTCGACCGGTTTATCAATCACTTCGGAAAACAAAACGTCGGGAAGCGGCGTGCCGTAAACGTTCGCAATATCCGTCCGCAGCACAAGAGCGGGCCGCTCTTTCCCTTTGCGTTCTTGCAGCATCGGCGCTGTTCCGGGTGGGAGCTGGATCGCATCTGGCGCGGCATTTGCAACAATGTCGATTGCATCGCTCATGTTTTCAATGCCGCCAAGGAATGTGCGTTCATTGAACATGCCGTGGTCGATCGCGACATCGAAACAATTGCCGGACATTCCGAACAGACGGTTAAGACGGGCCGATTTCATTTTGTATTCCTCAGGTTGATGCGTTTCTATGCGAAAGCGTTGTTTTTAAAACTTTTGCGGATGCGGAGGGGGGCTCTGCGCTGTCATATTGAAGTTAGGGTGATCTGGAAAATTGTATTTTCAAGCTGCCCTTTGGGGTGTTTCCGTCAAGCACCTGTGCAATGCCTTCAAGCGGCATCCGGTGCGACACCACGCGGGCGATGTCGTCGCCAAAGGCTATTAGCCCTTCTAGCGCTTGCGGGATGTTGTGGTTCAGAGAGTGCGATCCAGCTAACGTAATTTGACGGCGGAAGAGCTCAAACGGGGCGATCTCGATCTTTGCATCTTGCGGGCAAACGCCGAAAAACAGCCCTACACCGCCGTTGGCAACATAGTCGATCACGTTTGCAGCGACGGCTGGGACGCCGGTGGCATCGGCCACAAGGTCGACCTCGCGGCGAAGGGTCTTTAGCGGCGTGCTTTGCGCGGCAATGCCCGTAAAGCCAAAGCTTTCGGCGAAGGCGAGGCGGCTTTCGTCGATGTCGACGACGGAAATATCTTTCACACCTGCAAGGCGCATCCCGATGGCCATCAAAAGCCCGATCGGCCCGGCCCCAAAAATCAACGCGTTGTTTGCGCGTTCGGCCTGACCTGCGCCTAATCCGTTCATGACACAGCCCAGCGGTTCCGCTAGCGCGGCGATGTCATAGGGCATGTCACCGATGGGGCGCACGTGAGAGGCATTTACAGCGCTGTATTCAGCAAAACCACCGTCAACCGTGACGCCGTAAGCCCCCAGGTTTTCACACAGATGCGCCCAGCCGCGTTTGCAGGCGGAACACTGACCGCATTCAAGGTTCGGGTCGACGGCAACCCTGTCCCCAGCTTTGAAATCAGTGACGTTTGTGCCAACTTCGACAATCAGCCCGGCGTATTCATGCCCCGGAACAACGGGGTAGGCCGAGGTTCCGTAGTTGCCATGAAGCACCTCAAGATCGGTGCCGCAAATGCCGCTGGCGTGAACCTCGATCAGAACCTCATCGGCGCGCGGTGTCGGGGTAGGGCGATCTTGAATGGCGACGACATTGCGGTCTTCGAAAACGATGGCACGCATATCGTTAGCTTTCCAAGTAAGTTTGAATAGCGGCTTCGGTTCCGTGGTCCCAAATCTGTGTCAGCCACTGCGCAAAACTTTTGGCAAAGCGCGGGTTTTGGCCCAAGTCACCGTAGAATTGTGTCTGCGCGATCCAGACAGCTGGATCATCCTTCGCCTCTGCCGCGCGCAGGAGCAGTTCGTCCCAGTGGGGGTCATTTGCCTCAATTGTACTGCTATCTTCGCGAGTGCCTGCACACATGCGTGCCCAAAGCGCCTCTACCAATGCGAGCCCCTCAATCGGGGTATTTGCGGCGAGAGCATCGCGCAAGATCGGGTGCAAAAAGCCCGCGTGACGCGAGGTGCCATCGAAGGCAACCCGCCGCGTGGTGTCGCGTACTTCGGGATTTGCAAAGCGTTTGGAGATCAGATCGACATAAGATTGCGGTGACATCCCCGGCACCGCCGAGACGTGCGGCACGATTTCATCGGCTTCGATCCGCGCGAAAAGATCGTGGATCAGCGGATGTGCCATGGTGCCTGCGATGGTCTCTACCGAGAGCAATTTACCAGCTGTCGCGATGATCTGGTGGCCCGCATTGAGCAGCCTTAGTTTCATTGTTTCAAAGGCGTGGACATCATCGGTGAAGGTCGCGCCGACTTTGTCCCAATCCGGGCGGCCTGCGCAGAAATTGTCTTCAATCACCCATTGTCGGAAATCTTCGTGTGTGACGGGGGCCGCATCTTGGATCCCAAATTCCTGCACCAGAGAAAGCTCTGCCGGGCCAGTTGCGGGCACGATGCAATCAACCATGGAGTTTGGGAAGGTCACATGGGTGCCAATCCAATCGGCCAGATCTGGATCGGACAGATGGGCCAGACCAAGCACTGTCTTGCGCAGAATGTCGCCATTACCTTGCAGGTTATCGCAGCTTTGACAGGTGAACGGGCCGCTGCCCGCCGCCCTGCGCGCGCCAAGCGCGGCAATGATCGCACCAAAGGCTGTTTTAGGGGTCTCGGGATTGGCGGCGTCGTGCTGAATATCGGGGTGGGCCGCATCAAAGCTTTCGTCTGCGGCGGCGTAGTAGCCACCTTCGGTCACGGTTAAAGACACGATGCGAATGGCCGGATCAGACATCTGCGCGATCAAGGCAGCGTTATCAGCTTCCACAGGGATAAACCCGATCATGGACCCTGTAACTTCGGCGGATTTGCCCTGTGGGGACAGCTCTATCAAAGTTGTCAAGCAGTCCTGCGCCAGCAAACGGTCACGCATGGCGGCATCACCGGCGCGGACGCCAGCGCCTAGAATGGCCCAATCCTGCGCCAGCCCGTCTTGCATCAAGCGGTGCAGATACCACGCCTGATGGGCGCGATGAAAATTTCCCAACCCAATGTGAACGATGCCAGGTGTCAGCTTCGACCTGTCATAGGTGGGGCGCAGTACATCGTCGGGCAGGTCAGGCAGAGTTGTAGCAGACAGTCTCATGTCAGCTCATCCAATTCCCGCCATCGACATTCAATGTCTGTGCCGTGATATAGCGGGCTTCGTCAGAGGCGAGGAACACGCAAGGGTCCGCGACATCACGCGGATCGCCCATACGCCCAAGCGGCACAGCCTCGCCGACTTCGCGCTTTTTCTGGCCCTTTGGTTTGTTTTCATATTCCGCAAACTGCGCATCGACCACATCCCACATGGGCGTATCGACGACGCCCGGCGCAATCGCGTTGACGCGGATATTGTCCTTGGCCAGTTCCAGCGCCATCGACTGCGTGATTGAAATTACGGCGGCTTTGGTCGAGCAATAGAGAACGATGTTCGGCTCGCCTCTGCGGCCAGCTTGGCTGGCGAAATTCACAATAGCCCCGCCGCCGCGTTTGCGCATAGATGGCACGACTGCTTGAATGGCAAAGATAGTGCCCGCAACGTTTACGTCATATTGTTTGCGATAATCATCATGCGTGACCTTATCGATCGAGGCCATGTTGAAGATACCCGCATTGTTGACCAGAATATCGACGCCGCCCAACTTGTCCTCGACCTGCGCAACCGCCGCTTGGATCGAAGAGACATCGCCGACGTTCATGGCCACGGCCATACCGTCGATCCCCTGCGCAGTGGCGCGTGCATCGTCTTCGCGCAAATCAGCGACGACAACTTTGGCTCCTGCAGCTGCGTAAGCTTCGCAAATTGCTTTGCCGATGCCGCGCGCGCCGCCGGTGACAATCGCCACTTTTCCTTCAAGCCGTTTCATGATTTGCGAAGTCCTTCCGCATCAAAGCGATGAATTTGATCGTTGTCCGGCGTTAGATAGATCGTATCGCCGTGTTGTACTTGTATGTCGCCCGAAATGCGGACGGTCATCATGTCCATCAAACCGGTGTCATGGACGTGAATGAACGTGTCTGACCCTAGATGTTCAGCCACACCAACGCGGCCTTTCCACGCGCCCTCAGTCGTTGACACAGTTAAGTGCTCGGGCCGGATGCCAATTGTCTCGGCGTCGTGCTTCTTGGCCTCCTCACCCGAAATCAGGTTCATCTTGGGGGAGCCGATAAAACCAGCGACGAAGACGTTGCGCGGCGAGTGATATAGCTCGAGCGGGCTGCCGACCTGTTCAATCACGCCAGCCTGCAACACAACGATCTTGTCAGCCATGGTCATGGCCTCGACCTGATCATGTGTCACGTAGATCATTGTTGTGGCGAGCTTTTTGTGCAGCTCCATAATTTCGAGCCGCATTCCCACGCGCAAGGCGGCATCGAGATTGGACAGAGGTTCATCAAACAAGAAGGCGGCAGGTTCGCGCACAATCGCGCGGCCAATCGCAACCCGTTGCCGCTGACCGCCGGACAGTTGGCCGGGCCTGCGATCCAGATAGTCGGTCAGGTTCAAGGCTTTCGCAGCAGCCTCAATCTTGGCGTCTTGGGTCGCTTGATCCAGCTTCGCCATTTTCATCGGGAAGGCGATGTTCTTGCGCACCGACATATGTGGGTAAAGCGCGTAGGATTGGAACACCATCGCCAAACCGCGCTTGGCAGGTGGCAAGTCTGTAGCATCTTCGCCGTCAATTTCGATATTGCCGTTTGTGGTGTCCTCTAGGCCCGCGATCAGGCGCAGGAGCGTTGACTTACCACAGCCTGACGGCCCGACGAAGACAACAAATTCCCCATCTACAATTTCCAAGTCCAACGGCGGGATGACTTCTACTTCGCCGAATTTCTTTTGAACCTGTTTAAGCTGTATTCGTCCCATAGTTTATTTCCTTACTTAACAGCACCGAAGGTCAGGCCTCGGACAAGTTGTTTCTGGCTGAACCAGCCCATGATGAGGATCGGCGCGATTGCCATAATCGAGGCCGCGCTGAGTTTGGCGTAGAACAATCCTTCAGGGCTTGAATAGCTGGCAATGAATGCGGTGAGCGGGGCGGCTTTCGCGGCCGTGAGGTTTAGCGTCCAGAAGGCTTCGTTCCAGGCAAGGATGACGTTCAACAGCAAGGTTGAGGCTATGCCTGGGATCGCCATGGGCGTTAGCACATAGATGATTTCTTCACGCAGGCTGGCGCCGTCCATACGGGCGGCCTCAAGGATCTCGCCGGGGATTTCCTTGAAATAGGTGTACAGCATCCAGATGATAATCGGCAGATTGATCATCATCAGCACACCTACAAGACCAATGCGGGTATCAAGAAGGCCCGTGTCGCGGAACAGCAGATAGATTGGGATCAACACACCGACGGGCGGCAGCATTTTGGTCGATAGCATCCACATCAAGACGTCTTTGGTGCGTTTGGCGGGGACAAAAGCCATGGCCCAGGCCGCGGGTACTGCGATTATCAGGCCAGCAAGGGTTGAGCCGCCAGCAATGATCACCGAATTCATGAAATGCTTGAAATAGTCTGAGCGGGCCTGCACGGCCGCAAAGCTATCCAGCGACCAATCCGAGCTGAACAAGACTTCTAGCGGCGCGCGGATCGCGTCCTCTTCGGTCTTGAAAGACAGGACCAGAATCCAAAGGATCGGAAAAAACATCATAAAGCCGAGCGTTCCGGCGATGGCTGTATTTGTGACCTTTGTTCGGGTTGAGACTGCGCGTGCCATGTCTGTCTCTCCTTTAAGCGTCGAGGTTCTTGCCGATCATCCGCATCAGGAAGATCGCAACAATATTGGCGAGAATGATGGCGACCACGCCACCGGCACTGCCCAAGCCCACATCAAACTGCAGCAAGGACGAAACATAGATCAGATAGGTCAGGTTTGTCGTTGCCGTGCCTGGCCCACCGTTGGTGGTCACAAGAATTTCAGCAAAGATCGACAACAGGAAGATCGTCTGGATCAAGATCACGACAGTGATGGCCCGCGCCATATGCGGCAAGATCAAATACCAGAACTGGTTCAGCCAGCTGGCCCCATCCATTTCGGAGGCTTCCATTTGTTCCTGATCAAGCGATTGTAGCGCCGTCAGCAAGATCAAAGTCGCAAAAGGCAGCCACATCCATGAGACGATGAAGATGATCGAGGCCAGCGGGATTTGGCCAAAAAAGTCGATCGGCTGAAACCCAAGAGCGTTCGCGAAGGCGGCGAAAATTCCGTTTACTGGGTTCATAAACATGTTTTTCCACACCAAGCCAGACACGGTCGGCATCACGAAAAACGGGGCAATGACCATGATGCGAATGATGCCTGTGCCAAACATTGGCCGATCAAGCAGCAAGGCAAAGCAAATCCCCCCAATTGTCGTGATGGCTAAGACACCGCCCACAAGGATAAGCGTGTTAAACATCGCGGCGCTAAAGCTTGGGTCGGTAAAGAACCAATAATAGTTTTCCCAGCCGACAAAGGGATTATTGCCCGGTTGCAACAAATTGTATCGCAGGAATGAAAAATAGATCGTCATCCCCAGTGGTACGATCATCCAGCCCAAGAGCAGAATGACGGCGGGGGAGATCATCAGCCGCGCGGCGGTTCTGGACGCTTTGGTTGACATGCGGGACCCTCCTCCAAGAAGACATGCATATTAGAACTTGAGGAAAGACCGTAGCAGGTCTTTGCCAAAATACTAAATTTCAGGTGTGAAACGAACGCTGGGCCGAAGCTTGACGCCTCGGCCCAACATTCTGGGAGTATAGCTTACTCGATGTAGCCAGCGCGGGTCATTTCACGAACCGCAAAAGTTTGGCTGTTTGCCAGAGCTTCCTCAACAGTTGACTGACCTGCCAAAGCAGCAGCAACTTGCTGACCGACATAGTTACCAATGCCTTGGAACTCTTCGATCGCTACGAACTGAACGCCTGTGTATGGAACAGGGAGCAGCGTTGGATCGGCAGGGTCAACCGAAAGGATTGCATCCACGACTGCGGGCGCAAAAGGAGCGGCCTCAACGCGGCGTGCATCTTCTTCGATGGACTGACGTGTGCCGCTTGGAACAGCAACCCAGCCTTTGGTTTCGCCAACCATCTCAAAGTATTCCTGAGATGTCGCCCACTTCAAGAAGTCCTTGGCAGCATCGGTTTTCTGCGAACTTGCAGGGATCGCAAGTGCCCAAGACCAGAACCAACCGGTTCCTTTGTTGGTGGCCTGCATCGGTGCTTTGAAGAAGTCAGTCACATCCGCAACCGTGGATGTTGCCGGGTTGCGTACGTCGCCAGCGGCGGACGTCGCATCAACCCAAGTGGCACATTTGCCGTCTTTGAACAAAGCACGGTTTTCGTTGTGACCGTTTGCAGATGCACCGGGAGGGCCCGATGCAGTCATCAGATCGACATAGTAGGTAACCGCGGCATTCCATTCTGGGGAATCCAGCTGTGGCTGCCAATCTTCGTCAAACCAGCGTGCACCGAAGGCGTTCGCCAAAGTGCCAACAAAGGCCATGTTCTCACCCCAGCCGGCTTTGCCGCGCTGGCATGTTCCATAGATACCATTGTCTGGGTCATGGAGGGCTGCCGCCATCTCTGCAAATTCGGTGTAAGAGATTTGCTCAGTTGGAACTTCTACACCTGCCGCTTCAAACAGATCGGTGCGGTAGAACGTGAAGGACGTTTCTGAATAGAGCGGAACAGCATAGAGGCTGCCATCTGCAGACAAGCCATTGCGGACGAGCTGGAAAATATCATCCAGATTGTAATCCGCATCATCAGCAAAATCGTCCAGAGGAGTCAGCCAGCCTTTGGCGCCCCAAATCGGCGTTTCGTACGCACCGATGAACATAATATCGAACGACCCACCACCTGTTGCGATGTCTGTCGTTGTGCGCTGACGCAGAACGTTTTCTTCCAGTACAACCCAATTGATGGTGTTGCCCGTTGCTTCCTCCCAAGCAGGGGCAAGTTCTTGCATCGTAATCATGTCGGCGTTGTTCACCGTCGCGATTGTGATCTCGTCGGCCGAAACGACAGATGCGCTTGTGATTGCGCACCCAAAGCCAACCGCAGTCGTCAGTAGCGTTCTTTTGATAGACATGGCGTCCTCCCATTTTTTACGCATGTAAATATTGGGAGGCGCTGGTTAACGAGTCAAGTGAAACTTTCGAGCGCCGAATTACTGCAATGCGGCGTAGCGCGATGCCTAGGCAGATTCACGAAGCTTTAGGAGGCCGTCGAACAGCGTAACTTCGGGCGTGTCACTGATGGCTTCCCCATTGATAATTTGCAGCAGTCGGGAAACTGCTTTCTTTCCAATCGCATCGGTGTTCTGCGCCACCGTGGTTAAGGCGGGGTTAAGATATGGGCACAGCGGGTAGTCGTCGTGCCCCGCTATCCGCAAACCTCCCTTAGCGCCACGCCCAGGGGTGAGGCCGTGCCGCGCTGCGGCGCGCAATGCGCCAATCGCAACGCGGTCATTTGCGCAAAGAATCGACCGCTCGATCAGGCGCCCGCTAGCAAACTCTGCATCAAGCACAGCCTCGCCGTGGCTTTCAAAATGCCAGTTTTCAGCAAGCATTTCGGTGCCCAAAATTTCTGGTGTGAACCCTTGCCGCTCCATCGCGGCAATGTATGCATCCTCACGTTCCATAGCGTTGAAGTTGACTCGGGGCATCGCGAGGAACACGGGTGGTTCCCCCACGCGGCAAAGATATTCTGTTATTAAACCAGTG
>SPJP01000149.1 GCA_006844665.1 Paracoccaceae bacterium | reverse complement strand
GGCCCGGTCAACTTGCCATTTGATTTAAATTCCATACCGCGCCCCTTTGCAGATTTGCCCTAGTTTCCACGGGTTTGCGGGACTGTGCCAGCCATCAGCGCAATATTTCGGCCCATTTACGACCGTTTGGCCACTTTCCCGATGATCTGGGCGGCGTGATCTGCCGTTTCGCTTAGATCCTTTTCGAACCCCTCAACGCCGTCCGCGCCGGTATCCCGCAGCAAAAACGCCCGCCCCCCTTCGCCGATTTTGCCCGGATCCATTGCCCCTTCTGTCAACAAGCGTGCCGATAATTGCAACTGCTGCAGCCGTGTGTATTGTTGGCGCAGGTCTGTCACCTCAACCGCATTGGCCATTCCGACCGCTGGCGCGCAATCCAATTGGTCAAGGGTTCCACGCAAATGCCCCCCCGCCAACAGGCTTGCGGTTTGGGCAAACAGCTCGATATCCATCATAGAACCTGGGCCCGATTTCATATCCCAGACCGACAGGCCCGGCTTGGCCGCCATCAGTTTTCCGCGCATCTCGGCCCAATCGTCCAAAATTTTGTCCGCCTGACGGGTCGCGCTCAGAACGTCCCGGCGCACATCCTCGACCGCTTGCTGCAATCCGGCAGCCCCGGCAACTGGGCGCGCACGGGTTAGGGCCAGATGCTCCCATGTCCAGGCCTCTTGCGACTGGTAGGTCGCGAAAGAAGCAAGCGAGGTCGCGACCGGCCCCTGCCGCCCCGACGGGCGCAGGCGCATATCGACCTCATAGGCGATCCCTTCGGACATCGGCGCGCTTAGGGCTGTTACAAAGGTTTTGGCCAGCTTGGCGAAATAGCTGCGCGCTTCCAAACTGCGCGCCCCGTCTGACACCGCATCCTTAGGCGCGTCATAGATCACGATCATATCCAGATCCGACCCGGCATTCAGCGCCCCCGCCCCAAGCGAGCCCATGCCCACAATCGCAATCCGCCCACCTGGCACATCCCCGTGACGCCGCGCAACATCCAACTGCACCAGGGGCAGCACCCCGCGCACAACGGTTTCGGCCAGATCGGCATAGTGCTTTGCGGCCTCAGCCGCTGTAACTAGCCCGCGCAGTAAATGCACCCCAATGCGGAAATGCCATTCCTTCTTCCAGCGCCGCAATGTGTCTAGCCCATGCTCGTAATCCCGGGCCGCATCCATCTGCACTTTAAGGTCAGCGGCCAACCTGTCCAACCCAGGCCAGGGCTCAAAGAACGGCCCCGCAATCACCCCGTCGAACACGGCCGAGTTACGCGACAAATAAATCGCCAAGGCGGGCGAGGTCGCACAGATATCTACAATCAAATCAATCAATTGCGGATTGGCTTCGAACAAAGAAAACAGCTGCACCCCTGCAGGCAGCCCCGCCAAGAACCCGTCAAACTGGGCCAGCGCCTCTTTCGGTTTGGCCGCCCGGTCCAGACGCGCCAGCAGTTCCGGCCGCAACCGTTCAAAAATCTCAACCGCGCGGGACGAC
>SPJP01000150.1 GCA_006844665.1 Paracoccaceae bacterium | reverse complement strand
GCGGTGTTTGGACGGAGGCTTGCATAGCAGCGACTGTGCGAGATGGGATTGCCAATGGATATCGCGTTCTTTTGGTAAAGGACGCGTGTGGAAGTGGACGCAAGACCATGCATGAAACGGCAATTCTAAATCTAGCCAACAGGCTTTACGGCGGAGGCATATGCGACACAGCACGCGCCGCAACGATGCTGAACGGTGGTACCGCCAAGGTCTGGCAAATTGTTGATCCGGTGCCGATCCGCTTTGAATATGACACGATCACCGAGTTTTACGATCAGCTTTAAGGAACCTTCAAATGATCATCACCGAAGTTCGAGTCACGCCGATGATGCTGCCCCTGAAGACACCTTATGTTTGGTCGCAAGGGGTCGAGGACGTGTTTTGTGTCAACCTTATCGAACTGATTGGCGAGGATGGCAGCATAGGCATCGGAGAAACCACAACCGCGCCAGATGCCGGAGCGCAGGCGATTATTTTACGCAAGATAGGCGCGCGTTTCGTTGGGCGCTCGGTTTTCGAAGCCTCTCAAATCCTGGCCGAAGCCTATCGCGGTCAGTTTTTAGTGTTTGGAGGCAACATGCCACGCTTCGCCAATCAATTGATGTGTGGCTTTGACATGGCGGCGCTGGACTTACAGGGGCAGGCAACAGGGCGTCCAGTGTGGGATTTGCTGGGAGGAGCGGTGCGTGAACATGTCGGTTACTTCTACTTCTTACAGGGCCAGTCCATCGAAGAGCTTGTAGCGGATGCGAAGGCAGCGGTCGCCCGAAGCCATCCAATCATATACCTGAAAGTAGGAATTGATCCTGATCGCGATGTTGCAGCGACTAAGGCCGTACGAGAGGCTATTGGCAACACACGTCTGCGGCTGGACGCTAATGAGGCCTGGGACCCCGCCACCGCATTACGGATGATCTCCCGTCTTGCGTCGTTCGATATTGAATATATTGAGCAACCGACCGTTTCGACGTCGCTGGAAGCCCTGGGGCAAGTCACACGGCAAAGCCCAATCCCGATTGGTGCGGATCAATCCGTGTTCACCTTAAACGAGGCCTATCGTGCGATTGGCGGTGGCCATGCACATATGATTGCGGTTGGACCACGTGAGATGGGCGGACTGCGCCCCATGATAAAAGCAGCCGGGATCGCTGAGGCCGCAGGTATGAAGATCTGCATCCACTCATCTATGACAACAGGGATCACTACGGTTGCGGAACATCACGTTGGCCGAGCCATTCCAAATTTGGATGACGGAAACCAGATCATGTGGCAGCTTTTGCAAGATAACATTTTGGATGGTCCCGATATCGCACCAGTCAACGGTCGCCTTTCACTAGATGGAAGGCCGGGATTGGGTCTGAATCTCAATCGCGATGTGATCGGTCAAGCATCGGAACGGTTCCAAAACGAAGATCAAGGAGTTTGAGTTCATCGTTTGCCAGCCATCTAGTACAGCCTAAGCGGACATTGCCCATAACCAAAATGAAGGCAGCTTAGTCCGCGCTGCAGTCATCTGACG
>SPJP01000151.1 GCA_006844665.1 Paracoccaceae bacterium | reverse complement strand
TAAGTGCGCTTCTTGTGGTGTCCTGCACGGCCATCATTCCGGCCGCCCAAGCCGTTGCACAAGCGCGCCCATCCGCCCAAATCACCGAAAACAACACAACCCTGATCGCAGACAGCGTGACCGCTCTACCCGACGGCACATTGATCGCCGAAGGCAATGTCGAGGTCCTGTCCGACGGCCAAGTGCTAAAAGCACCGAAAGTCACATACAATCAATCCACTGACGTTCTGGATATCGAAGGTCCCATTGTCCTTACTGATGGCCCGAACTCGGTCATCCTGGCCGATTCCGCCCAGCTAACGGACGAATTTCGAAACGGCCTGATCCGGTCCGCGCGGATGGTGATCAACCAAAAAATGCAAATCGCTGCGGCCGAGGTTAACCGCGTCAATGATCGCTACACCCAGCTGCACAGGACAGTGGCTTCCAGCTGTAAGGTCTGCGCCAACTCGTCCACGCCCCTTTGGCAAGTCCGGGCCTCGCGCGTTATCCACGACAAAGAAGAACGTCAGCTCTATTTCGAAAACGCGACGGTCGAAATCGGGTCGATTCCGGTTTTTTATCTGCCGCGCCTGCGCCTTCCCGACCCAAGCTTGCGCCGTGCCTCTGGCTTTCTTGTGCCAAAGCTGCGCTACACAAACACCATCGGCACCGGCCTCCAGATCCCGTATTTCTGGGTCCTGTCAGACACTTCCGATGCAACCGTCACGCCCTACTTCACAACTGGGGGGGCTAAAACAGTAGAGCTGTCCTACCGCAAAGCCTACCGGACAGGCGAGCTGGCCTTAAACGCCGCTGTGACCCAAGATGATGTTATGCCGGAAACACGCGGGTTCTTCAGGGCACAAGGTAGGTTCGATCTGCCGCGCGACTTCACGCTTAACTTCAACATCGGTCGCGTGTCCGACGCTGGCTATTCGCGTGACTATGGATTAGAGGGCAGCTCAAGCAAAGACAGCACCTTGGACATCGCCCGTTTTCGCCGCGACCAGTTGATCTCTGCCAACCTGACCTATTACGCTCCCTATTTCGTCTCGACCGGTCAAACGACCGAAGCCAGAATCGTCGGCGAAAGCGAGATCATCCAAAGGTTCACGCCCCCCGGCATCGGCGGTACGGGCGAGGCGCGGGCCTTTGCATTTGGCCAGGTCCGTGACTTTACCAACAGCGGCATCCTGCGCGACCAACCCCGTGTTCTGCTGGACCTTAACTGGGAAAGATCATGGGTCGGTCAGTCTGGCCTTGTGGGCAAGGTCCGCACAGAACTGGGGGCGGATTTATATTCTACAGGCCTCAATTCAGGAACGACCCAGCGCCAGACACGCATTCTGCCCCCTGTCATCGGCGCAGAACTGCGCTTCCCACTGGCCATGTACACTGCCAACGCGACCCATTTTCTGGAACCAGTTGCACAGCTGGTTTGGTCCCAGGACGATCCAAGAACCGACACCAACGAAGATTCGTTGCTGGTCGAGCTGGATGAAACCAACCTGTTCCAATTCGACCGCTTTGCTGGCCGGGACC
>SPJP01000152.1 GCA_006844665.1 Paracoccaceae bacterium | reverse complement strand
ATCCGCAGGCGTGCCCTATTACGGCATCCGCAGTGTAAAATAAGGAGAAACTCATGTTTTCAGCCGTCCCTTTGGCCGAGCTTGTCGGCACCATCATCTACGCCTTTGTGGGCCTTGGCCTGATGATTGCGTTCTGGGCAATTATCGAATGGATCACGCCGTTTTCCCTGCGCCGGGAAATCGAAGACGAACATAACATGGCGATTGCCGTGCTGATGGGCGCGATCTTTATCTCTCTGTCCATCCTTGTCGCCGCTGTGATCCTGTCCTAGCCCGTGACCGACACACCCGTCCAAGGCGACACAACGGTTAAGACGGCCCTGTTGCTGGGGGCGACCTTTGTGGTGGCCGTGTCCGGGCTGGTCTACGAGCTGGTTGCAGGCGCCGCTGCAAGCTATCTGCTGGGCGACAGCATCACCCAGTTTTCCCTGGTGATCGGGCTGTTTCTAACCTCGATGGGCGTGGGCGCGTTCGCGTCCCGCTTTGTCACCAATGCCGAGGCCGGGTTCACCACCAGCCAGATCGCACTGGGCCTGATCGGCGGTTTTTCCGCGCCGGTGCTGTTTGCGACCTACGCGTATTTGGAAGGCATCAGCAGCGTTCTTTTTGTCATCGTCTTTCTATGCGGCGCGCTGTCGGGGCTGGAGATCCCACTGATCACCCGCATTTTGACGACCATGGGCGCGGGCAAGCATACCTTGGCCAATGTTCTGACAGCCGATTATCTAGGCGCTTTGGCCGCCGCCCTGGCCTTTCCGCTGTTGGTCATCCCGCAGCTGGGGCTGATGTCAGCCTCGCTGGCCTTTGGTCTGCTGAACCTGTTGGTAGCCGCCATGTCGCTATGGCTGTTTCGCGACAAGCTGGGCTGGGGGTTTCGCATTGTCTGGGCGGCCTGCGTGCTGGCCTGCCTGATCGCCCTTGTGCGGGCCGAGGCGATTGTGTCGGTGCTGGACACCACCTTGTATGAAGACGAGGTCATCTATTCCGAAACCACCCCTTACCAGCAGATCACCGTCACCAAATTCCGCGACCGCACCCGCCTGTTTCTGAACCAATCCATTCAGTTCGACAGCCTGGACGAACACCGCTACCACGAAATGCTGGTCCACCCTGCGCTGGCTCAGGTGGCCGCCCCCGACCGCGTGTTGATCCTGGGCGGCGGCGACGGTATGGCCGCGCGCGAGGTGTTAAAAGACGACCGGGTCCAGCAGATCGACCTGGTGGATCTGGACCCCGCCGTCACCGCCCTGTTCCGCGACAAACCCGATTTGGCTACGTTGAACGCCAACTCTTTAAGTGACGAGCGGGTCACGATCTACAACCGCGATGCCTGGCAGTACCTGTCGGAAACCGGCCCCAGCTATGACCTGATCATCGCCGATCTGCCGGACCCGTCGAACCTGTCTTTGTCCCGGCTGTACACGCGCGAGTTCTACGCCCGGATGCTGGATCGTTTGTCGGCCACGGGCATGTTCGTCACCCAGGCCGGATCCCCCCTGTTCGCGCGGCAGGCCTTTTGGTCGCTGGAACATACGCTGGCTGGCACACGAAACCCAATCGCGCCCGGAACAGGGTTATGGACAG
>SPJP01000255.1 GCA_006844665.1 Paracoccaceae bacterium | reverse complement strand
TCCGCTTGCGGGCCCATTTTGCGTCCGAGGGCTCCAAAGCCAAAGAATACAAACCCTACCGCCCCGAAGGCATGCCCGCCAAAATGGTGGCTGTTGCGAACTTTAAGGGCGGGGTTGGCAAAACCAGCACCGCGGCCCACCTGGCCATGTCAGCAGCTTTAGACGGCTACAAGGTCCTGGTGATTGATCTGGACAGCCAGGGATCCATGACCTCGATCTTTGGCGGCAAGGTGGCTGATGAATGGGGCACAGTGTTTCCCCTGATCGCCCGCCATTACGCCACCCATCTGCGCCAGGAAAACCAATCGCGCATGGACCGGGGCGAGGCCCCCCATCCCCTGGACGACACCCTGTCCGAGGCGCTGAGCCTGTCGGCCAAGGATGTGATCCAGCCGACCCATTGGCCCAATATCGATTTGATCGGAGCTCAGCTGAACCTGTACTGGGCCGAATTCCAGATCCCGGTTTGGCGTATGACTGCGCGCAGCTGGAAACTGTGGGATGCGCTGACTGAACGGCTAGAGGCCGACGGCGTGCTGGACGAGTACGACGTGATTTTCCTCGATACCCCGCCTGCCCTTGGCTATCTGACAATCAACGGGCTGGCCGCCGCCGACATCCTGCTGGTGCCTTTGGGCGCGTCGTTTCTGGAATTCGATTCAACGGGGCGATTCTTTGATATGCTCCATTCCACCTTTGCCAGTATTGAAGAGGGCGAGAACATCGCCGCCCGGGCGTTGGGCCGGGACGAGATCTCGTTTGAATGGGATGCGGTGCGCGCAGTGCTGACCCGCTATGACGGGGCCCAACAGGCCGAACTGGCCGCTTTGATGCAAGCCTATCTGGGCCGCACCCTTAGCCCGCACCGCCAAGATTTCACCGCGCTGATTGGTCAGGCAGGTGAACAAGTAAACGGCATCTACGAGGCCGATTACCGAGATTTTAATCGCGAAACCTATGTTCGGGGTCGCGAAACTTTTGATGCCACCTATGCTGCCTTCAAACGCCTGCTGCTGGGCGTGTGGCGGAGGGATGTGCTGCACGCCGCCGCTGACCAGGGGGCAGACCAATGACCTATCGTTTTTCTGGGGGAAACGCATGACTGACACGACGATAAACGCCTATTTGCCACCGATCTTTGGCAGTAGGCTGGCACCTGCGCCGGCACCGACTGCCCAATCTAAAACCGCGCCTAAGGCCGAGGCCAAGATCGGGAAAAAGCCCGAGCTCAAGGCAGAGCTTAAGACTGAGCCCAAAGCGGAGCAAAAAGCCGAGACCGCCCGCGCAGCCGTGCAGCGCAATATCACCCAAGACGGGGATAGCATTCGCGCGTCCGAGCCCACAGAAAAGCCTGCCCGCCGCACCCGGGGCAAACAGCGTCGCCCCACCAAAGAACAGGTCACCCTGCGTCTGGACCCGGACGTGATTGCCTATTTCAAAGGCGATGATCCCAAAGGATGGCAGACCCGTCTGAACACTGCCCTGCGCCAGTCGGTGCGGGATTTGAAGCGCCAGCGTACGTAACCCTAACCGGATCTGAACCCGGCCTGGGTACGCTTGCAATTTTCAAAGGGGGTGTCCCCCTTAGGAG
>SPJP01000154.1 GCA_006844665.1 Paracoccaceae bacterium | reverse complement strand
GCCTTAACTGCGAAAATCGGGCTCATGGGCACAATCGAAACAATAGCGCCCATGACAGTGTCGCCGAACAACCCGCCCAAGCCGAAAGAATGGGTCCAACCGGTGCCCGGGACCAAACCAGACGAATAGATCGAGATCAGCGCGACCAGGAACGGGAAGAACAGAATACGGCTGACAAAACGGTTCGCGCCTTGGTGAAACACCATGCGCAGGCCCCAAACGAAACACGCCAATGTAACGCCCCAGGCGCCATGGCCCAAAATGATGAACAAGGGTGCCGAGATCGAGGCTCCGAACAACCCGAGCATGTTCTGAGGCGCGGCATCGCCCGCTGACAACCAGCTAGGATCATCAGGCACATAGCTGCCCATGGCGACGGACAACACCAAGGAAATACAGATCAGAAACAGACCCAGCAGTTCCTTGCCTCGTTTTTCCAACGCGGCTTGCATATTGTCATCCAACAGCGGGTCTCTGCGGGCATATAGGTCGGCCATTTATCGCGTCCTCATTTCATCCAGAGCGGCGCGAAGGCGGGTCAACCCGCGCCATAGCTCGTCATAGGGTGCAACCAAGGCAACCCTGATATATTCAGCACCCGGATTTCCGGTTGCCGTGTCTCGACTTAGATATGCGCCGGGCAAAACTTTAAGCCCGTATTTGTGCCACAGTTCGATTGTGGTCGCTTCGCCGTCGCCGACGGGCAACCACAGGAAAAACCCACCCTCGGGGGTTTGGTATCCGGGGAGACCCTCGAATATCTCGTCGGTCATTTCGAATTTTTTGGCGTAAAGCGCGCGGTTCTCGATGACATGGGTTTCATCCGCCCAAAGCCGCGTGGACACTTGTTGCACAGGCAAAGACAAAGGGGCCCCTGCATAGGCGCGCAGCTGTTTCAGGGCCGCGATATTTTCAAGGCCGCTGACGCAGAACCCAGACCGCAAACCGGGCAAGTTCGAACGTTTGGACAAGGAATGAAAAATCACCACGCGTTCGGGATCGGCGCCCAGCTCCTCTGCGACTTGCAGCGTACCTACAGGGGCTGTGTCGCGGTAGATCTCGCTGTAGCATTCATCCGCAAAGATCAAGAAGTCATGCTTTTCGGCCAGACGGATCAGGTTTTCTAGATAGGCCCGCGACGCCACAGCACCCTGAGGGTTGGACGGCGTACACAGATACGCAATCGCTGTGCGGTCCAACGTTTCTTCGTCTACCGCGCTGTAATCAGGTAGAAACCCCGTTGCTTCGGTCGCATTCAGGAACACAGATTCCGCCCCTGCGGTTTCTGCCGCTACGGCGTAGACCGGGTAGAAGGGGTTCGGGATCAGAACGACAGGTCGCTTGCCGTTCTTCTGTTCAGGACACAAGGCAACAGCGGACGCAAACAAGCCTTCACGCGTTCCATTCAACGCCAGAACTTGGGTCATAGGGTCGATCGACACGTTGAAACGCCCCTTCACCCAATTCGCAACAGACTGCATCAAAGCGTCCGAGCCGGGGTTGGGCGGATAATTCCCCCAACCTTCGGAAGCCTCTGTCAAAACATCAGGCACCCATGCTGGAAAATCGTGCTGAGGCTCGCCAATTGTCAT
>SPJP01000177.1 GCA_006844665.1 Paracoccaceae bacterium | reverse complement strand
AAAATCTTCGGCACGTTGGATCGCTGACGGCGACAACATGGTCAAAGAGCTGGAAGCAGCAGGCTACGAGGCCGATCTTCAGTACGCAGAAGACGACATTCCAAACCAGTTGGCGCAGATCGAAAACATGATCACCAAAGGTGTTGATGTTCTAGTGATCGCCGCCATCGACGGCACAACCCTGTCGAACGCTTTGGAAAACGCGGCTGCGGCTGGCGTGAAGGTTATCGCATATGACCGCCTGATCCGCGATTCTGGCGATCTGGACTACTACGCGACATTCGACAACTTCAAAGTCGGCGTTCAGCAGGCCACATCTTTGGTTCAAGGTCTGGAAGCCCGCTTTGGCGACGGCCCTTACAATGTTGAACTGTTCGGCGGCTCGCCCGACGACAACAACGCGTATTTCTTCTATGATGGCGCGATGTCTGTTCTTCAGCCAATGATCGACGATGGCAGCATCGTTATCCAATCCGGCCAGATGGGCATGGACACAGTCGGTACCCTACGATGGGACGGTGCTGTAGCCCAGGCGCGTATGGATAACATCCTGTCCGCCAGCTACACCGACCAAAACGTACACGGCGTTCTGTCCCCCTATGACGGTCTGTCCATCGGTATCCTGTCATCGCTGAAAGGAGTTGGTTACGGGTCTGGCGATCAAATGATGCCAATCGTTTCCGGCCAAGATGCCGAAGTGCCTTCCGTCAAATCCATCCTAGCAGGCGAGCAGTATTCGACCGTCTTCAAGGACACGCGGGAACTGGCGAAAGTGACTGTTGGCATGGTTGACGCCGTTCTTGGCGGTACAGAACCAGAAATCAACGACACGTCGACCTATGACAATGGCGTCAAGGTTGTGCCGTCCTACCTGCTAGAGCCTGTCGCCGTTGACGCGACCAACTGGGAAGAGGTTCTGATCGGGTCCGGTTACTACTCCATGGATCAAATCAAGTAAATTCTCCCACCTGATTTGAACAAGCGTTGTCCGGAGCACCGGTTTCGGGCAGCGCGTTTTCTATTCTTATCCCTTCGCTTTGCACCCACTGTGCTAGCAAGATCAAAGGGCCAGCGCCCTTGTCGAGGATTTAGATGACTACACTTCTTGAAATGCGGGACATCACCAAGGAATTTCCGGGCGTGAAAGCGCTGGATCAGGTGAACCTAAAGGTCGAAGCGGGCGAAATTCACGCAATTTGCGGTGAAAACGGTGCTGGTAAATCGACCCTTATGAAAGTCCTGTCCGGGGTTTACCCCGCAGGCACATATGACGGCGAAATTCACTACGAAGACACCGAGGCCCGGTTCAACAACATCTCGGACAGTGAAGCGCGCGGCATTATCATTATTCACCAGGAACTGGCCTTGGCCCCGCAGCTTTCGATTGCTGAAAACATCTTTATGGGCAACGAAACCGCGACACTGGGCGTGATCAACTGGCGCGATGCCAATCAGCGCACCGAAGAGCTGCTGAAAAAGGTCGGCCTGAAGGAAAGCCCGACAACCCAGATCGACAGTCTGGGTGTGGGCAAGCAGCAATTGGTGGAAATCGCCAAAGCGCTGTCCAAAGACGTGAAACTGTTGATCCTGGACGAACCAACCGCCGCCTTGCAAGAAGGGGATTCCCGCAAGCTGCTGGACCTGATGCGAGAGCTGAAGGCCCAAGGCGTTACATCCATTATCATTTCCCATAAATTGAACGAAGTGCGCTATGTGGCCGATACGGTGACCGTGATCCGGGACGGCATGTCGGTGTCTACATTGGATGCCAAGGACGGTCTGTCCGAAGACGACATCGTCCGCGACATGGTGGGCCGCGATATGTCCGACCGTTATCCAGCACGGGAACGCCGCGCGGGCGAGATGTTGATGGAAGTCGAAGGCTGGAACGCCTGGCACCCCGAACATTTGGACCGCCAGATCATCAAAGACATCGCCTTCAATGTCCGCGCGGGCGAGGTAGTGGGGATTGCGGGGCTTATGGGGTCGGGCCGGACGGAACTGGCCATGTCGATCTTTGGCAAAACTTACGGCCGCCGCATTCAGGGGCAGATCAAATTGCACGGCAAGCCTGCGGATGTGTCCACCGTCAACAAGGCGATCAAGGCTGGTCTGGCCTATGTGACCGAGGACCGCAAAAGCCTTGGGTTGATCCTGGAAGAAGACATTCGTTTCAATACCAGTTTGGCGAATTTGGAAGGTGTGTCCAAAGGCGGGGTGTTGAACGACAATTCGGAAACCGAGGTTGCGGAACAATACCGCAAAGCGCTGAGCACCCGGACCCCCTCTGTGTTCCAAAAAGTCGGCAATCTGTCGGGGGGCAACCAGCAAAAGGTCGTTCTGGCCAAGTGGCTGTTCACCGCACCCGAGGTTCTGATCCTGGATGAACCGACCCGGGGCATCGATGTGGGCGCGAAATATGAAATCTACGCGATCATCAACGAGCTGTCGGCCCAAGGCAAAGGGGTTGTCATGATCTCGTCCGAAATGCCGGAACTGCTGGGCATGAGCGATCGTATCTACGTTATGAACGAGGGCGCATTCGTCGGGGAAATGAAAGCCGAAGACGCCAGCCAAGAGCGCATCATGTCGCTTATCGTTAACGAATAAGGGCTTCCATTATGGAAAAAAATACTCAAAGCATCAAAGCACATTTGGCCGCCCATATGCGGGACTTTGGACTTCTGTTCGCCCTGATTGCGATCATGTTGTTCTTTCAGATCGTCACCGATGGCACGCTGCTGAAGCCGGTGAACATCACCAACCTGTTCTTGCAAAACAGCTACATCATTATCATGGCGCTGGGGATGTTGATCGTCATTGTCGCCGGTCACATCGACCTGTCCGTAGGCTCGGTCATGGGTTTTATCGGGGCGCTGGCGGCGGTTTTGATTGTGAACCAAGACATGCCCGTGCCCCTGACAATCGCGATTTGTCTGGTGGCGGGCGGGATCATTGGCGGCTCGCAAGGGTATTTCGTGGCCTATTGGCGTATCCCGCCGTTCATCGTGACGCTGGCCGGTATGCTGGTGTTTCGGGGCCTGTCCCTGTGGCTGCTAGAAGGCCAATCCGTCGGTCCTTTCCCGAAAGAGTTTCAGATCCTGTCCACCGGATTTGTGCCAGAACTGTTCCCGGAATCCTGGGGCGCTGCCCTGGCGGAACTGGTTGGATCGCGCAAATTCAACGTGTTGTCTTTTGTGCTTGGTTTGGTTGCGGCAGGGGCTGTGCTGGCAGTCGGCTTGAAGAAACGCAAACAAGACATGGCCTACGGCACGGATATGGAACCCGCAGGCCTGTTCTGGGCCCGGACCGCGATCGTCTGTGCATCGATCATCTTCTTGATGTTCAAATTGTCGACCTTCCGGGGCCTGCCAAATGTTGTTGTGACCATGGGCATTTTGATCCTGATCTATGCTTTTGTGACCGAACGGACCACGATTGGTCGCAGGGTCTACGCGCTGGGGGGCAACGAAAAGGCCGCGATGCTGTCGGGCATCAAAACCGACCGCCTGACCTTTCTGGCCTTCGTCAATATGGGCGTTCTAGCGGCCCTTGCGGGTCTGATCTTTGCGGCCCGTTTGAACACCGCCACCCCCAAAGCCGGCTTCGCGCTAGAGCTCGACGTGATTGCCGCTGTCTTTATCGGTGGCGCGTCGATGTCGGGCGGCACGGGCAAGATTATCGGGGCCGTTGTGGGCGCGTTTATCATGGGCGTGATGAACAACGGCATGTCCATCATGGGGATCGGGATCGACTACCAGCAAGTGATCAAGGGGCTGGTGCTTCTCGCGGCGGTATTCTTCGACGTCTACAACAAAAGCAAGCAAGGCTAAGGCCGTAAAGCGAAGGAAAACCGCATGTCTTTCACACCCGCTAAATGGCCTCGGAAACTTAGAAGCCAATCTTGGTTCGCTGGCACATCGCGCGATTCAATCTACCATCGCGGTTGGTTGAAAAATCAGGGCTACCCCCATGATTTGTTCGACGGTCGGCCTGTGATTGGCATCCTGAACACTTGGTCCGAGCTGACGCCCTGCAACGGTATTCACATGAAGGAGCTGGCCGAGAAGGTGAAAGCGGGCATCTGGGAAGCGGGTGGTTTCCCGGTCGAGGTTCCGGTTTTCTCGGCCTCGGAAAATACCTTCCGGCCCACGGCGATGATGTTCCGGAACCTAGGTGCTTTGGCGGTGGAAGAAACCGTGCGGGGCCAGCCGATGGATGGCTGCGTTTTATTGGTAGGGTGTGACAAGACCACGCCGTCTTTGATGATGGGCGTTGCCTCGGTCGATATCCCCGCCATTGTTGTGACCGGTGGGCCGATGCTGAACGGCCACTACAAACAACAACGCGTCGGGTCTGGTACCCATCTTTGGAAATTCTCCGAAGCGGTCAAAGCGGGCGAGATGACGCAAGAAGAATTCGTCGAAGCCGAAGCGTCCATGTCGCGGTCTACTGGGACCTGCAACACGATGGGCACCGCGTCGACCATGGCGTCCATGGCGGAAGCTTTGGGCATGGCCCTGTCTGGCAATGCGGCCATCCCAGCGGTGGACAGCCGCCGCCGGGTGATCGCGCAGCTGTCGGGCCGCCGGATCGTGCAGATGGTCAAAGACGATATGAAACCGTCTAACATCATGACAAAGGATGCTTTTGAAAACGCGATCCGCACCAATGCGGCAATCGGCGGGTCCACCAACGCGGTGATCCACCTGCTGGCCATGGCCGGGCGCTGCGGGATCGACCTGACATTGGAAGACTGGGACCGCTGCGGTCGCGACATTCCAACGATTGTGAACCTGATGCCCTCGGGCGACTACCTGATGGAAGAATTCTTTTATGCGGGCGGTCTGCCGGTTGTCTTGAAACGTCTGGGCGAGGCCGGGTTGCTGCACAATGATGCCGTGACCGTGTCGGGTGAAAGCATCTGGGACGAGGTCAAGGATGTCGTAAACCACAACGAAGACGTGATCCTGCCCGCCGACAAGGCCCTGAACCAGTCGGGCGGCATCGTTGTTGTCAAAGGCAATCTGGCACCGAAAGGCGCTGTTCTAAAACCCTCGGCAGCCACGCCTGCCTTGATGCAGCACAGAGGCCGCGCCGTCGTGTTCGAGGACATCGACGACTACAAAGCCAAGATCAACGACCCGGATCTGGATATTGATGAAACCTGCGTCATGGTTCTAAAAAACTGCGGTCCCAAGGGTTATCCAGGAATGGCAGAGGTCGGGAATATGGGCCTGCCGCCCAAGGTCTTGAAAAAAGGCATCACAGATATGGTGCGGATTTCAGACGCGCGGATGTCGGGCACGGCTTATGGCACCGTGGTTCTGCACACCTCGCCCGAGGCCGCAGCAGGCGGGCCTTTGGCTGTGATCCGCAATGGCGACATGATCGAGTTGGACGTGGCCAACCGCCGCCTTCATGTCGATATTTCAGACGAAGAAATGACTGCCCGGCTGGCCGAATGGGTGCCCACCCACGAACAACCCGAAAGCGGCTATGCCTGGTTGCACCAGCATCACGTCCAAGGGGCCGATACAGGCGCTGATTTCGACTTCCTGAAAGGCTGCCGTGGATCAGCTGTTGGAAAGGACTCGCACTGATGAAAATCGCACTCGTCGGGATCGGCAAGATCGCGGTGGACCAGCACGTCCCCTCGCTCGCAGCGTCCTCGGATTGGACGCTGGACGCCACGGTATCGCGCAGCGGATCTGTGGACGGTGTGGCCAGCTATACGGATCTGGACAGCTTGCTGGCCGACCGCCCCGAAATTCGGGTTGTGTCCCTATGCTTGCCACCGGTGCCCCGGTTCGACTATGCGGCCAAGCTGCTAAAGGCCGGGCGTCATGTGATGCTGGAAAAACCGCCCGGGGCGACCTTGGCGGAATGCGATGCGCTGACCCGGCTGGCCGAAGAAAACGGCCTGTCCTTGTACGCCACGTGGCATTCCCGCGAGGCTGCAAAGGTTGGCGTGGCCAAGGCTTGGCTGGCGGACAAAACCCTGCGCAGCCTGCGTGTCACCTGGAAAGAGGACGTGCGTCGTTGGCACCCCAACCAGGACTGGATCTGGGAACCCGGCGGCATGGGGGTGTTTGATCCCGGCATCAACGCTCTGTCCATCGTCACAGAAATTCTGCCTGTCGATATTCACCTGCAAAAGGCCACCCTAGAGGTGCCGGAAAACCGCCAGACACCCATCGCAGCAGACCTGCAATTCTATCACCCCACGGGGGCAGACGTGACTGCCGTGCTGAATTGGCGCCACGAAGGCGAACAGACTTGGCAGATCGAGGCCGTGACCGACCAAGGCACGCTATCTTTGCTGGATGGCGGCGCGCGGATCGTGGTTGATGGTGTCGAAAACGCCTTGCAAGACGACAACCCTCTTAGCGGCGAATACCCCCGCCTTTACGCCAAAATGGCTGCTTTGGTGAAACAAGGCACCAGCGACATGGACCTGCGCCCGATGATGCATGTCTCGGACGCGCTGGCGCTTGGACGCCGCGTGGCGATTGACCCTTTTTACGACTGAATTGAAAGCCCTTTGCTATGAAACAAGCCCTGACTGGAATCCTGCCCGTCGCGCCAACGCCGTTCTTTGACGACGGCCAAGTCGACTTCGAGGGTATGAAGCGTGTTCTTGATTGCCTGATTGATCAGGGCGTCGACGCGATCTGCATTTTGGCGAATTACTCCGAACAGTTCCTGCTGTCGGATGACGAACGCGCAGACCTGACTCGGGTCTGCCTGGAACACGTGGCAGGTCGCGTGCCGATGATCGTGACAATCTCGCATTTCGCGAATGAAATCGTGGTCAAGCGCGGGATCGAGGCGCAGGCGCTCGGGGCCTCGATGTTGATGATGATGCCGCCCTATCACGGCGTTGGTCTTGTGCCGCCGGAACATGCGGTCTTTGGCCAGTTTCAGGCCGTGTCCGATGCAGTGAACATCCCGATCATGGTGCAAGATGCACCTTTGTCAGGGGTCACTTTGTCGGTGCCATTGCTGGTGCGCATGGCCAAAGAAATCGAAAACGTGTCCTATTTCAAAATGGAAACGCCCTTTGCCGCCGACAAGCTGGCCGCCCTGATCGAAGCTGGCGGCGATGACATCATCGGCCCCTTCGACGGGGAAGAAGCCGTGACCCTGTTGGCTGATCTGGATGCTGGCTGCACCGGGACCATGACCTCGGCCCTGCAACCCGAAAAGATCCGGCCCATTGTGATCGACTATCTGGAGGGCCATATCGACAAGGCGCTGGACCAGTGGCGTCTGTGCCTGCCGTTGATCAACCACGAAAACCGTCAATGTGGCCTGCGGGCTGCCAAAACCGTGATGATGCATGGCGGCGTGATCAAAAGCGACCACGTCCGCGCGCCCCTACAACCCATGAGCCAGCGAACCAAAGACAGGCTTCTACAGCTGTCGCGTGAACTGGATGTTATCGCCCTGAAATGGGGCAAATGAGGATAAAATGACCTTTCAACCCCACGGTAAACACTTGATTGCAGGCCAATGGCTTGGCTCTGACGTCACGTTCAACTCGGCTCCCGCCACAGGCCCGGTGCATGCCTTTTCCCACGGCACCGTTGACTTGGTCGATCAGGCCGCCCAGGCAGCAGAAGAAGCGTTTTGGAGCTTTGGCTATTCAACCCGCGCTGAACGAGCGGCGTTTCTGCACGCTATCGCCGATGAAATCGAAGCGCGCGCGGATGCGATCACTGAAATCGGGTCGCAGGAAACCGGCCTGCCGGTAGCGCGCCTGCAGGGCGAGCGGGGCCGCACCACTGGCCAGCTGCGCTTGTTTGCCAGCCATATTCTGGCCGGTGATTATCTGGATCGCCGCCATGATAAGGCCCTGCCGGATCGCGCGCCCCTGCCACGCCCCGATATCCGCATGATCCAGCGCCCGATTGGGCCTGTTGCTGTTTTTGGTGCCTCGAACTTCCCGCTGGCCTTTTCCACAGCAGGGGGCGACACCGCCTCGGCCCTGGCCGCCGGCTGCCCGGTTGTCGTCAAAGGCCACGACGCCCATCCCGGCACGGGCGAGATTATCGCCGAAGCCATCCATGCCGCCATCAAAAGCTGCGATCTGCACCCTGGCGTTTTCTCGCTGGTCCAAGGCGGCACTCGCGATGTGGGCCAGGCCTTGGTCCAGCATCCGCTGATCCGCGCCGTTGGCTTTACCGGATCTTTGGGCGGAGGCCGCGCGCTGTTTGATCTTTGCGCCCAGCGTCCGGAACCGATCCCGTTCTTTGGCGAGCTTGGCTCGGTCAACCCGATGTTCTTGTTGCCAGACGCTCTTGCTGCCCGTGCCGTTGATCTGGCCAAAGGTTGGGCCGGGTCGTTGACCATGGGCGCGGGGCAGTTCTGCACCAATCCCGGCATTTCCGTTGTGATCGACGGCCCCGACGCCCAAGCGTTCACCGATGCTGCTATCGAGGCTTTGGGTGCTGTCGGCGCGCAAGTCATGCTGACCGAAGGCATTGCCAATGCCTTCCGCGCGGGCCGTGACCGGATTGGGGCGGCCACGGGCGTACAATCTGTGCTGACCTCGACCTGCGATCTGCGCAACGCAACGCCCTATCTGTTCGCGACCACAGGCAAAGAATGGCTGGAAAACGCGGCCTTGGGGGAAGAGGTTTTTGGCCCAATGGGTATGATCGTTCGGGTCACGGATCTAGACGAAATGCTGGCCGTCGCCAAATCTTTGGAAGGCCAACTGACCTGCACTTTGCACATGGATGCGGGCGATGCAGATGTGGCCAAGCGTTTGATGCCGGTTCTGGAACGCAAAGCGGGCCGGATCTTGGCCAACGGTTTCCCAACCGGGGTCGAGGTTTGCGATGCCATGGTCCACGGCGGGCCTTACCCGGCCTCGACCAATTTCGGCGCGACCTCGGTCGGCACAATGGCGATCCGGCGGTTCCTGCGCCCGGTGTGCTACCAGAACATCGCCAACGATATTCTGCCGGATGAATTGGCCGACTAGTCGCGCCTGAATATCCCAGAACGAAAACCCCCTTGGTTCCCTGTCCCAAGGGGGTTTTCTTTGGCGAATTCCGACCTTTGGTGACGCAATTTTGGAATGCTATCGCCTGCGTCACCTGCTACGCTTGCCAAATCCATAGCGAACTGAGGACGGCACAATGGCAGTGGCACAGCGGACATATTTCTTGCAGACGGGCCGTTTCTGATGCGCATCGACAATCTGCAATACGCCAACTGGTCCGAAAAGATCTTTCGCCAAATGCGGGCGGGCGGTGTGGATGCGGTCCATGTCACGATTTCCTACCACGAGAATTTTCGCGAAACGGTTCTGAATTTTGAACAGTGGAACCGCTGGTTCGAACAATACCCTGACTTGATCATGAAAGGCCAATGGGCCAGCGATGTGGATCTGGCGCGCGAAACCGGGCGCACGGCGATTTTCTTTGGCTTCCAGAACCCCAGCCCAATCGAGGACGATATCGGTTTGGTCGAAATCGTGCACACTCTTGGCGCACGGTTCATGCAGCTGACCTATAACAACCAATCCCTGCTGGCCACGGGCTGTTACGAGGCGGAAGACACCGGCATCACCCGCATGGGCAAACAGGTGATCAAGGAAATGAACCGCGTCGGTCTGGTCGTGGATATGAGCCATTCTGCAGACAGGTCCACCATCGAGGCTGCCGACCTGTCCGAACGCCCCATCGCTATCACTCATGCCAACCCCTATGATTGGTGCCCGGCCTTGCGTAACAAGCGCGACGACGTGATCCGGGCGGTGACATCGAACGGGGGGATGCTGGGCTTTTCTGTCTACCCCCACCATCTGAAAGACAAATCCGACTGCACTTTAGACAGCTTTTGCCAGATGATCGCGCGGACGGCGGACAAATTCGGGGCCCAGCATTTGGGGATCGGCACGGATCTGTGCCAGGATCAGCCGGACAAGGTGGTGGAATGGATGCGCGTCGGCCGGTGGAGCAAAGAGATCGACTTTGGCGAAGGGTCCGCCTCGGCCCCTGGTTTCCCGCCAATGCCCGATTGGTTCCAAGACAACCGCGACTTTGACAATATCGAAAACGGCCTACGTGCCGTGGGGATGAACGAGGCCGAGGTCGCAGGCATAATGGGCGACAATTGGCACCGCTTTTATGCTGAAAACTTTACGCCGATTGCCAGCTAGGGGGCCGCAATGACGCCAGATCCGCACGTGACGCCACCGGTTGCCCTGCGCGATCCCCGGATCGTTATGCGTTTGGAACGCTTGGGGTCTTTCCACCAATCCCGGCTGTCCTTTATGCGCATTCTGACCCGCCGCATGACCCGCGAACATTGGCAGTTTTCCCGGCCCGTTTTTCAGATTGACGATCACGGCGTTGGCCATGCGGTCTACTGCGCCCACACCCCGCACCGGACCTACTCTCTTGTGGCCTTTGCCCATGACCTGCCTGCCGAAAAACGCTCGGACCGGGTGATTGCCGAGGCGTGGGACAGCACATTTACGCTGTTTGACGGCGTCCCAACGGCAGACGACATCGACCGCCTGCGCCGCAATATCCCGGTGCAAGAGGCAGGCCGCGTGACCCAGGCCGAACTGTCAGTCAGCCGGGCCAATCGTTCGGTCCGGCTATGGGAACATGTGGTGTCGCGCCTTGCCGCAGGCCAGCAGCCCGACGTGGCCGAGATTGCCAAGGTAGGCTATTTGATGCGCACGACGGCGGTTTACGGGTCGGGCAAACTGGGCGCGGCAGACCGCGAAGCCATCGCCAACCGGCCCGAATTTTCGGCCCCGTTCCAGGTGGAAATGCTGTCGGTCTTCTTGACCCGTACTTACGTCAGGGACTTGGCTCAGCATATGGCCAATGCACGGGGCGGCGAGGCTGCGGTGACCTTGGATCCCGCGATTGCCCGACGCATCGGTATCGGCAATTCCACCGGGCTAGGCATGGCCCCGTTCCTGATCAACCACCCGGTTTTGTTCAACAATTGGATCACTGCGCGGGAAACCGCAATCGCGCGGGTTCGGTCCTTGCCCAATGCTTCAGGGGCCGAGGTCGCAAAGTTCCGCGATCTGCTGGCGCGTTCGGTCGTGTCAGCGGATCTGTGGGGCTCTGCTCATCCGATCCAGGTGGAAAAACTGGACCAATTGCGCCCGGATCTGGCCAAGCTGCGGGATCACGCAGACACCGCCGATCTGTCCAGCGACACCCCGTGGGACCGCCTGATGTGCTGGGCCGAACAGCAGCTGGGGATCGACGCGCAGGAATGCCTGGCCTCGCTGATACTGGAGCCTTACGGCATGCTGGTGGATGATCTGGCTGACCAGATGTCGGACCGGTCCACCGATCATTTCCGGATCAATGGCAGCCAGTCTTTGGGCGAATTGAAGACCCATCTGCAATCGGTATACGGCTGGGCAACCCAACTTGATTGGGCCCAGAAACCCCATTGCGCCCGGGCTTGGTACGTATCCGAAGAAAAGCTGGAACCGCGTTTGGGTGAACGGTTTGAAGAACCGATTGCTGATTACGAACAGCCCCTTGCCCCGGGTCGGGATGCGGCTGCCTTAATGGCTGCCCTGCAGGACTGGCCCGATGATCAACCCGTGGCCGCGTTTTTGCTGCGCGAACCTCTGCACCGCCACATGGTACGCCGCGCCCAGATTGTCGCCAATGCACCTTATTCCGAAATCCGCGACAACACCATTAGCGCCGACCTGCTGCCCATTGATATGCTGCGCTGCAAGCTGGCCTTTTTCGGCGCTATCCATTTTGACCCGCGATCCGACCGCTGGGTGCGGATCTGTCTGTATGGCAATGCTCCGTATCCAGAGGATCTGCAAAGCAGCCCCGAAGAATGGCCCTATCCGCCGCTGGATGCCGCCCTGCCATGACCCAATCCCTGAATGAAATCGAGGCGTTGGCCAAAAAAGCGGCCCGTGGGGCAGGCAAGGCTTGGGGGATGGCCGAAGAGGCTGGCAAAGCCACGCGGGTTCTGTCGGACTTGGGCCTAAACGGCGCTGCCGCGCTTGTGGATCTGTTGGGTCGCAATGACGGTGCGGATCATGGCGCGATAGCCCCCCAAGGCACGGCCAGCCCGTGGTCTTCGGCCAGCGGCACCTTGTGCCCGGTCGCGGCGGGGGCGCTGCTAAGCGATTGCGCGGGGCAGCTGGAAGGTGGGGCGATCGAGATCCAGGACGTGTCCCACCCGGTTCTGCTGGCGCCCTTCGTGGCCATGGCCGCCGGGCATCTGGGCCGGCCCATTATGCTGTCTTGGGTTGGAGGTAAGGTGGCCGCAGATGGCGCGGCTGTGTGGCTGGATGATCCTAACCAAAGGCTTTCCAGTTTTGAACCTATGACCTTAACGTGCGCATTGGGCCAAGCGGGGCAGGGCGCGCCGCTAGCCGCCATGGGTCGGGGCCGGATCGACGGGGCGACATGGGATGCGCTGAACCGCTTTGCCGGGCGCACCTATGCGCCTGCGACCGAGCTGTCGCGCCAGTTGGGCGCTGGGGCGGGCAATTCGGATAATGACTAGCAGTAGTGGTGGCAGGCCCCAAAGGGCCCGCCGAAAGCGCTGATTACATAGCCCAAGGGCCGTGGGTGCCGGGGTGCCCGTCGATCCGCTTGAAACCGTGCGCACCAAAGAAGTCGCGCTGACCTTGGATCATGTTGGCCGACCCGCGCGCAGTGCGCATCGTGTCGAAATAGGCCAGACCGGATGCCAGGGCAGGCATTGCGATCCCGTGGGTCGCGCCCAAGGCCACCACCTGGCGCAAAGCGCCGTGATGGGCCTTTAACAGGTCGGCAAAGGCCGGGGCGACCATCAGGTTGCGGCCAGGGTTTTCCGCCAGCGCCTGGGCCATATCGTTCAACATGGCAGACCGGATGATGCAGCCTTCGCGCCAAACCTTGGCGATGTCGGGCAGGGGCAGGGACCAGCCGAACTGCTCCGACGCGGCCTCGATCATGGCAAAGCCTTGGGCGTAGCACAGGATCTTGCCCGCAATCATGGCGCTTTCCAGCGTCTCCATTGGCAGGTCTGAAATTGCGGTGGGGGCGGTGCCAAACAATGCTTCGCCCGCTGCGCGTTCGGCCAGCCGCGACGACAGGTTCCGCGCCATTACAGCGGCTTCAATCGCGGGGATTGGGGCGGCTAAGTGCTGGGCTTCGATCGCGGTCCAGCGGCCGGTGCCTTTCTGGCCTGCGGCGTCCTCGATGATGTCCAGCATTGGCGCGCCGGTGTCTGGGTCTGTGGCTTGGGCCACTTTGCCCGAAATCTCGATCAAATAGGACTGCAACGGGCCTTCGTTCCAGCCTTCGAACGTCTTGCCGATGGTGGCCGCATCCTGGCCCAGACCGTCGCGCATAACGGCGTAAACCTCGGCGATCATCTGCATATCGGCATATTCGATCCCGTTATGCACGGCCTTGACGAAATGTCCGGCCCCTTCTTCGCCCATCCATGTGGCACAAGGCGTGTCTTGGTATTTGGCGCTGATCGCGTTCAGAATATGGGACACGCGATCCCAGTATTCGCGCTTGCCGCCGCCCATGATCGACGGGCCAAAGCGCGCGCCTTCTTCACCACCTGACACGCCAATGCCAAGGAAGGGCAGGTCGCCCGCCTCGGCCGCGCGGCGGCTGGTGTCGCGGAAATTCGCGTTGCCCGCATCAATGATCAGATCATCGGGGCCAAGCAAGGGGCGCAATGCGGCGATCTGCTGGTCCACAGGATCGCCGGCGGGCACCATCAATATGATCGCGCGCGGGGTTTCGATTGCATCTACAAATTCCTGCAAAGACTGGGTCGGTACGATGCTATCCGCCAATGCGCCAGACTCTGCGTGAAACGCTGTTGTAACGCTGCCGGTGCGGTTCCAAACGGCGATGGGATAGCCCTTTTCCGCGATGTTCGAGGCCAGAGCGGCCCCCATTGTTCCCAGGCCAATCAGGCCGATCGTGGTTTTGCTCATCGGGACCGTCCGTTTAGTTTGCAGAATTGTCTGCTCTATCTACAGAGCGACCCTGCCTAGGGCAACGTGTGAAACGCATAACTATGGTGGCAAAAGGCTTATTTGCTGGGGTTTGGCAGCTGATCTGGGGATGGGTCAGCCTGTTTTGCAGTCAGCTCGACCGTAAAGCGCTGCACCCTTTTCGCGATCAGAACAGACAGTGCCATCAAGCCGATCTGAACCACGATCATCGCAAAAATCGCGGGGCCATCTACAAAGGGCAAGGCCAGCAATAGCGCCAATCCAAGGTTCTGGTGCAGCAGGTAATAGGCAAAGCTGGCCGGGGCGAACCAAACCAAGGGGCCCCAGTCCAGAAAGGACACCCATTCAGGGCGCAAGGCCGCAAAAATCGCCAGCGCGAAGATCCCACAAATTGAACCGATCAGCAGGCTATTTGCGGGCACCGGTGTGTAGCCAATGGCCAAAACCCAGCTGACCAGCAGCAAGGTTGCCGCGGTGCGTTGTTCGTGCTGTTTGATCAGGAAAGCCAGCGCGATTCCAGCACTGAAAAATGGTTGATAGTCAGCAAAAACAAGTTCCGCAATTGCCTGGGCCACGCCGATACCGGACATGCCTGCGATGTTCAAAACGGCCGAGAACGCGGCGAACATCACCCACCCTGACAGCAATTGTTCGCGGAAGATAAAGAACAGCAACCCGATGGCGATATAGAACTGCGCCTGGACCCAAAGCGCCCAATACGCGTTGTCCAACCACTGCCAGTCCGCCCCGATGATTTGACCAATGCTAGACGGGGAAATGTAGCTTAGGCTGATCAAAGCCTCGGGCAATGTGCGCGACAGCTCGGCCGGGCCAAGGGCCCATGTTACAATGAATGTCAGGACAGCGCAGACCGCCAAGGTCGGCCATGTGCGCAGCAAACGCGCGCCCAGATAGGGCCAAAAGTCGACCCACCTGTCCAGGCTAAACGGGATGACCATGCCGCATAGGATAAAGAACAAAGACACGCCCAAATACCCGACCGAGGCCAGCGGCAAGCCCGCCAGCGCGTCGCCATAAGGCACCAGCGGCGCGCCTTGGCCCGCTGGTGCCCAAAACCATGCAAAATGAAACAGCGCGACCCACAAAACAGCGAGTGTGCGAAGCCCATCTATGTGGCGCGATCGGTGCATCATTGCCCCCCGGCGGTGCAGTTGGACCGTTGCTAATCAAGCAGCAGACCAAATGCAAATTTCAGCCGCTATTGCAGGGGGTAAGAGCTACGATTCTGCTAGGCCCTTGGTATTGTTCAAGGGTTTGAACCAATTAACGGATCTTTGACCTTGGGTCCTGACCCTAGCCATGCTTTCCGTAATACAGGCCAACCACATGTTCTGCCTCGGCAAAGAACAACCAGCGCAATACGAACATACCGGCCAAATGGGACAGGATGATCGGCACCACCAGGACATGGCCCACATGGGCAAACAGCAGTAAAATCGCTGGTAGAATCAGGCCAAAACCCATCCCGATCAGGCGCAGTTTCTGGGCGTGTTTGCGACCGATCTGGTGAATCATTTCCTTCATCAAATAATTGCTGCCGGTATGGGGCGCCTCGAACAAACGCATGGGCCCAGTGTCCAGCCCGGTGGCGGAATTCAGCGAATGCCCGCGCGCTTTGAACCGGGTGTCGCCGTCGTAATAGGCGTAGATCTGCAAGGCAGCCGCAAACAGCAAAACCAGCCCTGCAAATTCGGATTTCGACGCCAGCAATGCGCCGCCCCCGATGCTTAGGGATAAAAACAGCGCGGGCGTGGTCCAATGGTTCCAACGCGGCACGGTCTTCAACTGCCCATAGATCATCGAGGTCGCAAATACCGTGGCAACAGCCAGCACAGACCCAAGCGCGCCCAGCCATCCCAGCTTGGTGTCAAAAAAGACAGCCAGCAACGCGTACAGCCCCAAAACCACCAGGCACGCCACCGACAAAATGCCCTCGCGGCTTAGCCAACTGGTCTTCCACTGGGTGAACGCCAGCATCGCCCGTTCAGGATGGCCCAAATGGAAGGTCGAGGCCAACAACCCCGCCCCCGCAAGCCCGTATCCAACAGCAAAAAACACAAACAACACCCAGCCCGACACATCCGGCATGTTCAGCCCCAGAAAGGCCAGCAGGCCAAAGCCCAGGCCCGAGAGCACGGTGAAAACGATGATACTTGGGGCTGGATGCATGGGAAAAGTCTCGGTCAGAAAAAGGGGTTAGGCACCGGGCAGTTTGTCAAGCGTGCGGTCAAGCCAGCCAAGGAAGCCCTTGGAATCGCTGGCAATCGGGGCAAGAAGCGGGGCTAGGATGTCAATCTCGGGCTCTGGCTGCGCATCGGTTTTCGGGCGCGGTGGCAGGTATTTGTTTACAGGCTTGGTGCCTTGTTCGGCCATCAAATCCATCCCGCCCCGTTCGGCCACCAGGGTGGACACGTTGCTGGCCGGATCGTTGAAATCGCCAAAGTGGCGGGCACCAGCGGGGCAGGTGCGCACGCAGGCCGGCTGGCGGTCTTCTTCAGGCAGGTTTTCGTTGTAGATCCGGTCAACGCATAAGGTGCATTTCTTCATGACCTTCTCTTCCTGGTCCATTTCCCGCGCACCATAAGGACAGGCCCAGGCACACAGCCCACAGCCGATGCAGGCGTCTTCATTGACCAGCACAATCCCGTCTTCGACCCGCTTATAGCTGGCCCCGGTTGGGCAGACGGTCACACATGGCGCGTCTTCGCAATGCAGGCAGGATTTCGGAAAATGCACGACTTGGGCAGGGGCATCTTTCGGGGTGATTTCATAGCTGTGCACCCGGTTCAAAAACGTCCCCGACGGGTCGGCCCCGTAGGCATCCTGATCGCTCAGGGGCGCGCCATAGTTTTCGGTGTTCCAGCCTTTGCAACTGACCACGCAGGCATGGCAGCCAACGCAAGTATCCAGATCAATCACAAGGCCGAGCTTTTTGTCGGTGAGGGCGGGCAGTTGGGTCATTTTCCACCTTCTGTATTGCGTCGGTAAAACGTCGGTATTGCGTCGGTGCGCGCACCCGTCTTCATCTGGCCAAAAATACTCATTGTCCGACCCCCAAATCTGGCAGCACCGGGAAGGATGGCTGCGCCTCTGTCGGGGCCGATACCTTCTCGACCCGCACCCGCAGATCGAACCAGGCGGCTTGGCCCGTCACAGGGTCCGAGTTGGAATAGCGCATGCCGTCTTCTTTGGGCGGCAGCAGGTCTGAAATCAGATGGTTCAGCAAGAACCCTTTGGTGGCCTCGGGCGCGTCTTTGTCCAGGGCCCAGGCGCCTTTGCGTTTGCCGATGGCGTTCCAGGTCCAGATGGTTTCGCTGTTCAGGGCGGCCATATGGGCCACGGGCACGGTGATGGATCCGTGGGGCGAGCTGACCTTGGCCCAGTCGCCCTCGGCAAAGCCGTTGGCCTCCCAAACCTTTGTCGGCACATACATCGGGTTGCGGCCGTGGATCTGGCGCAGCCAGGCGTTTTGCGATCCCCAGCTGTGATACATCGCCATGGGGCGCTGGGTCAGGGCATGCAAGGGGTAGTCCTCATGGCTGACCTGCTCGCCAAAAGGCTCGGTCCAGATCGGCAGAGGATCCATCGCCTCGCGCAGGCGGGCGCGCAGATGCTCAGGCGGCTGGATCTCGCCCACACCTTCGGCGGCGGCCTGCATCCGGCGCAAGGGTTCGACATAAAGCTGGAACAGATAGGGTTGTTCGGCATCAAAGAACCCTTTGGCCACGGCCCATTCCTGATAGCCCTTGTTCCAGGGTTTGTAATAGGACGCCTCTTCGGGCACATGTTCCATCCAGAAGCCGCCATTTTCGATATAGGCGTCCAGCTGGTCGGGGTTTGCCTCGCCGCGCCCGCCGCCGGTTCCGTCCGCATTCCGAAAGCCCGCCAGGGGGCCGATGCCCGGGCGACGGATATGGTTGGTGATGTAATCGGCGTAATCGGCGTATTTCTGATTGCCCTCGCCATCGACAAAGCCCGGCAGGTTCAGGCGCGCGCCCAGTTCACACAGCACCGATTGAAAGCCGCGCACATTGCGGTCGGGCTCGATCACCGGCCAGCGGATGGCATCGGCCACGGCGTCGGCCTCGCAAATCGGGCGGTCCAGCAGGGAAATGCAATCGTGGCGTTCCAGATAGGTCGTATCGGGCAGGATCAGATCGGCATAGGCCACCGTTTCCGAGCTATAGGCGTCAGAATAAATGAACCTTGGGATCACATAGTCGCCGTTTTCGTCCTTGTCGGTCAGCATCTTGATTGTGCCGGCCGTGTTCATGGACGAGTTCCACGCCATATTGGCCATATACATGAACAAGGTGTCGATCTTGTAGGGATCGCCCGCATGGGCATTGGCGATGACCATATGCATCATGCCATGAGCACTTAGCGGGTTTTCCCAGGAAAACGCTTTGTCGATGCGGATGGGATTGCCGTCTGCATCCAGGGCCAGATCGCCGGGGCCCTGGGGATAGCCCAGATGGGGCCCGTCCAAAGGCGCGCCGGGGGTGACCTTGGAATGGGGCTTGGGATGGGCTGTTGCGGGCTTAGGGTAGGGCGGTTTGAACCGGAACCCGCCGGGGGTTTCCACAGCGCCCAGAATGATCTGCAGCATATGCAGGGACCGGCAGGTCTGGAATCCGTTGGAATGGGCCGAGATCCCGCGCATGGCGTGAAACGCCACAGGCCGCCCGATCATCTTGTCGTGTTTGTTTCCGCGGAAATCTGTCCAGGGCTGGTCCAGCTCGATCGCCTCATCAAAAGCGACGCGGGCAATCTCGGCGGCAATGGCGCGGATGCGAGTGGCGGAAATGCCGACCTGATCTGCAATCGCCTCGGGCGCGTATTTTTTGTCCAGATAGCGGTCCAGCATCAGATGGAACACGGGCTTGTGGGTGATGCCGTTGTTTTCCCATACCGCTGTCAGGTCGGGCTGGACGTCGGGTTTGTCAAAGCAGCGGGGGCGTTTTTCGGCGCGGTCCATGACCAGGGCGCGGCCTTCGTCGTCTTTCAGGATCAGGCCGTAATCGGGGCTGTCGGGGTCCGAATTCACCAGGCAGGCGGCGTTGGTGTAGTTGGCCAGGTAGTCAAAGTCGATTTTGCCCGCGCTCATCAGCAAATGCACCAGCGACAGGATCAGCAACCCGTCGGTGCCGGGGGTGATGCCGACCCATTCGTCGGCGATGGCGTTATAGCCGGACCGGATTGGGTTGACGCCGATCACCTTGGCGCCGCGCTCTTTCAGCTTGCCCAGACCCATTTTGATCGGGTTGCTGTCATGGTCTTCGGCGACGCCAAACAGCATGAACAGTTTTGTGCGGTCCCAGTCGGGCTGGCCGAATTCCCAAAACGCGCCGCCCATGGTGTAGATGCCGGCGGCGGCCATGTTGACGGAACAGAACCCGCCATGGGCGGCGTAGTTCGGGGTGCCGTAGGCTTGGGCGAACAGGCTGGTGAAGCTTTGGCTTTGGTCGCGGCCCGTGAAGAAGGCCAGCTTTTCGGGGGCTTTGTCGCGCAGAGGGGCCAGCCATTCGGTGGCCAGATCCAGCGCTTCGTCCCAAGAGATCTCTTCAAACTTGCCTTCGCCGCGTTCGCCCACGCGCTTTAGCGGGGCCTTTAGGCGCGACGGTGCTGTGACCTGCATGATCCCGGCAGAGCCTTTGGCGCAGAGAACGCCCTTGTTGACGGGGTGATCGCGGTTGCCTTCGATATAGGCCACGCGGTTATTGCCGTCGGCGTCTTTTTTCAGATGCACGTTGATGCCACAGCGGCAGGCGCACATGTAACAGGTGGTTTTGCGCACCTCGTCCGAGACCGGGGGGCTGGTTTCTAATACAGGTTGCGCCATTGCCTAAGCCCTTATGCAGAAGTCCTTGGCTATAGAGCGTAGCAACCTGTGCCGACGCAACCCCCCTGAGCCGCCGGTCTGTCGGCGACCCTACGTCCACATCCGATGCAGCAGGTGCGTGGTGTTTCACTTAAAGGGCAGCAAATCGATAGATTTGCGCCGAAAATCGCAGAAAAACGGATGGTATTGATCTATATCACAGGCCCGAGCGCGCTGTTTCTAAGGGCTTTCGCAGGGTGGTAAATTTTTTTGGCCAAGGGGTCAAAAACGGGGTGTCGGGCTTGTTGAGTCGAATCAATTTCGCCCGGCTGAGGCATGCAAGGTCGCAAGGTCTGCTTTGCGTGTCGGTCCTGAGGTGCGGTTGCTTTGGCTTTTGCGTGATAGTCAGATCACGGGCCGGCGCTGGGCTGCGTATTGGTTTGGGGACGTGAAGGATCTGCCAATGTTTCTAAGTATTTTCGACATCTTCAAGATCGGGGTCGGGCCGAGCTCTTCCCATACGATGGGGCCCATGAGTGCGGCGGCCCGGTTCTTGCAGGACCTGCGCGAAACCACTCAAGCAGGCGGGCGCACAAAGGAACCCGGCGCGGGGCAATTGGCGGGGCTGGGCGCGTCGCTGCACGGCTCGCTTGCGTTTACGGGCAAGGGGCATGCGACGGACCGGGCCGTGGTGCTGGGCTTTGCCGGGTTCACCCCCGACACGTTGGATCCCGATGCCGCCGAAGCGTTAGAGGCCGCGATTGCCAGCCGCAAAACCGTGCAGCCGCCCGACCTGCCAGAGCTGCGCTTTGATCCCGCGACGGATCTGGTGTTTGACTATGATTTGACCCTGCCGGGCCATGCCAACGGGATGATCCTGCGGGCCTATGATCAGGCGGGGAACCTGTATTTGCAGGAAACCTATTATTCCATTGGCGGCGGTTTCGTGGTGACCGAGGCGGAGCTGGCCGCCCAAGCCGATGGCGGTGATATGACCGATCAGGCCGCTCAGGCGGGCTATCCTTATCCCTTTGGCAGTGCCGCCCAGATGCTGGAGATGGGCCGCGCGTCCGGCAAGACCATCGCCCAGATGAAATGGGATAACGAGCTGGCGGTGATGGGGGCCAAGGCGCTGGGCGACCAGATCGACCGCATTCGCGGGATCATGTTCGACTGCATCGACCGGGGCCTGCGGATGGAGGGCGAACTGCCGGGGGGGCTGCGCGTTAAACGCCGGGCCAAGAAGATCCATGACAGTTTGACGGCTGAATCCGGGCTGAACCTGGCCCAGCCCCATGTCGCCAATGACTGGATGAGCGTTTACGCCATGGCGGTGAACGAGGAAAACGCAGCCGGGGGCCGGGTGGTCACAAGCCCCACCAACGGGGCGGCGGGCGTTGTGCCTGCGGTGCTGCGGTATTACCGGGACCATTGCGTCGGGGCCTCGGACACAGGGATGCGCGATTTTCTTTTGACG
>SPJP01000011.1 GCA_006844665.1 Paracoccaceae bacterium | reverse complement strand
TTTTCAACCCGCATGGCGCCCAGGGCTTCGGTGCCGTAGGGGGTGACGTCGAATTCTGCGCCTGCCTGCATCAGGCGGCGGATCATGGCGTCGCCGTAGCGGGTTGGGACGGCAAGCTCATATGCCAGTTCGCCCGAGAAACTGATGCGGAACAGGCGTGCGGGCAGGCCGCCGCAGACGGTGATTTCGGCACAGGCCATGAAGGGGAAGGCGTCGTTGGACAGCTCAAACTCGGGGTCGACGACTTTGCGGATCAGGTCGCGGGATTTGGGCCCAGCAATGGCGTATTGGGCCCAGCTTTCGGTGGTCGAGATCAGCTGCACATCCATGTCGGGCCACAGGCATTGGCGGGCGAACTCCATATGCCTATAGACGCTGACGGCATTGGCGGTGGTGGTGGTGACGACGAAGTGATCGGTGGCCAGGCGGGCGGCGGTGCCGTCATCCATGGCGATGCCGTCTTCGCGCAGCATCAAACCATAGCGGGTTTTGCCCACGGCCAGTTTGGCAAAGCCGTTGCAGTAGATTTTGTTCAGAAAATCGGCCGCGTCCCGGCCCTGGACGTCGACTTTGCCCAAGGTGGTTACATCGCAGATGCCGACGGATTTGCGGGTTTGCAGGACTTCTCGGTCGACGCTTTGGCGCCATTCGGTTTCACCCGGTTGCGGGAACCACTGGGCGCGCAGCCACAGGCCGGTTTCGACAAACACCGCGCCCTGTTCTTCGGCCCATTTGTGGGATGGCGTTTTGCGGACCGGGCGGAAATCTGTGCCCTGGGCGCGTCCGGCGAAGGTGCCGATGGCGGTGGGGGTGTAGGGGGGGCGGAAGATGGTTGTGCCGACCTCGGGGATGGATTTTCCGGCCAGCTCGGCCATGATGGCCAGCCCGCCCATATTCGAGGTTTTGCCCTGATCGGTGGCCATCCCGAGGGTCGTGTAGCGTTTCAAATGCTCGACCGAGGTGAAGTTTTCCTGATGGGCCAGGGTGATGTCCTTGGTGGTGACATCGTTTTGCTGGTCGAGCCAGGCGCGCTTGGCCCCTTTGACATGCCAGAACGGGGTGATGGCGATGGGGGCGTCTTCGGCCTGGGGCAGGTCGGGGGTTTGGGCGGTAATGCCAAGGGTGGCGAGGGCTTGAACCGCCCCGTTCGCGCCGCCGTGGAGCGCCGCGTGCGTCGACAGATCGCCCTTGGCGGCCCCGGCTGCGGACAGGCCCTGGGGCAGGGTCGCGCTGGGGACAAAGGCGGCGATGGCGTCTGACCAATCGGGGCGGCCCCTTTGGTGGCAGGTCAGTTGCAGGTTGGGGTTCCAGCCGCCGGACATGGCCAGCGCGTCGCAAGCGATCTGCTGGGTTGTGCCACCAGCCTGCACAGTGATGCCGGTCAGGCCCAGCCGCCCAGCGGTGTCGGTGATCTGCCCGCCCGCGATGACGTTGTAGTCGCCATTGGCCAGCTATTTTCAGGGGCACCCGGCCGCGTGTCGACAACGGCGGCGACAGACACGCCCTTGGCCAGCAGATCCCGCGCGGTGCGGTGGCCGTCGTCGTTATTGGTGAAAACCACGGCTGTTTGGCCCACAGCGGCGGCCCAGCGATTGGCATAGGC
>SPJP01000013.1 GCA_006844665.1 Paracoccaceae bacterium | reverse complement strand
CAGTTCTATGGCCGCGTGTCATATCACAGCTATGAAGGCATCTCGCTCGACCTTGGGGAACGGGATCGTTTGGTCGCAAGCCTTGGCGGCAATCCGGTCTTGGTGTTGCGCAATCATGGGTTGCTGACGACGGGTGCAACAGCCGCGCAGATGTTCAACACAATGTTCTATCTGGAACGCGCCTGCGACATCCAAGTGGCTAGCCTGTCCATGGGGCAGCCCCTGCGCATGGTGCCTGATGACATCGCACAGCACGTGGCCAAGCAATATGCCAGCCCCATGGGCGAGGATGACGATATCGCGCTGGAATGGGCGTCCCATTTACGGCTGCTTGACGAAGTTCATCCAGGCTACAAAAGCTAGACCAAAGACTGGGTCCTGACCCTAGACAAAGATAGATCGCGACAAGGAACAACAGGGGCCTTTATGTCAGATAGGTTGCCTGCCGCGCGCGCGAGATGATCGCAAAAAGATCCACCTTAGCAATCGTCGCAACCAAGGGGGTCGATTTTCGCTGAAGGATGATCTCTCCGGCCAAGGTCGGCAGCGCCCGGTATACGGCGCGGGGAAGCCAGATGTGGCGGAAAGATTGGGGGCCGAATTTTTTGTAGAGATCACAGACGCCGATCGCGGCTTTATTGGTCATTGTATATTTTAACCGCCCTTTGTTGGTCCATTTTTTTGCATTTTGTCTTGCATTTCACACATTATTATACAAATGTATAGCAACGGATAAAACTTTTTCCTGCCCCAAAGCGAAAGCTCTGACGAGACATCTGAAGGGACATGTTTCATGATCAAGAACGCTTCATTCCTTGTCGAAATCGCGCCAAGCGGCGCGTAATTTTTGGCAGGCACCGAAAAGGGGATTTCTTATGACACGCAAAAGCTTTGAACGCCTGACCGAGGATGTGCGCCGCACTGCCTTGCTAGAGGCGACCTTGGATGTTGTGTCACAAGACGGCATCCCCGGTGCCAGCGTGCGGCGCATCGCGTTAAAAGCCGGTGTTTCTGCAGGGCTGATCCGGCACTATTTCGACACCAAAGAAGACATGGTGCGGGCGGCCTATATGTATCTGATGGATGGCCTGACTATGCGCGCCGCTGAAATGGCCGCGAAAGCCAAAGGCCAGCCCGAAGCCTCGCTTGCCCGGTTCGTACAAGCCAACCTGACAAAGCCCAGTATTTCCGAACATGCCGTGACTCTTTGGGCAACCTTTATCGGGCTCAACAAATCCAACGCCGGGTATAGTGACGTGCACCGCGATGCCTATCGCGAGTTTCTGGAAATCCTAGAAGCCCTGATCTTTCCGGTTCTGCGCGCCAATGACCGCCCCGATGACTCGACCACATGTCGCCAGCTTGCAATCGCGATGAATGGCATTGTTGACGGTCTTTGGATCGAAGGTTCCCTGGCCCACGGCCTATACGATTCCGCCGATTTGCCACGGATCGCACTGCATGCCTGCGAAGGCATAATGCGGTTGCCGGATGGCTCGCTCACCAAACACTTAACCCTCTAACCAGAGAGCAACCAAATATGCGCTACGCCAACATTACTGATCGATTGTTTGACCTCGGCGGCGATAAGTGGGCTGTTCATTTCGCCGCCCGTCGCAAGATAG
>SPJP01000012.1 GCA_006844665.1 Paracoccaceae bacterium | reverse complement strand
AATTGCCGACACCCGATGCTGAAATCGCCGCTTTGCGCGCCAACCCAAAGCAAACTCTGCGCGCGGTGTCAGAGGGGATGGAGGCGCATCTTTATACGGCGAACAAAGTGTTGGACCACGGTTTCGTGCGGGTTGTCGACTATATGGGCGACGATTCTGCAATCGTTCAGGCGGCCCGGGTCAGTTATGGTGCCGGAACCAAGGCAGCTCGTGATGATGCCGGTTTGATTCGTTACCTGATGCGTCACTGGCACAGCACCCCGTTTGAGATGTGCGAAATCAAACTGCATGTGAAATTGCCGGTCTTTGTAGCGCGCCAATGGATCCGCCACCGCACCGCAAATGTAAACGAATACTCCGCCCGTTATTCGATCTTGGACCGCGAGTTCTATATCCCCGCCCCTGAACAATTGGCGGCCCAAAGCCGGGTGAACAACCAGGGCCGTGGCGCTGTTCTGGAAGGCGAAGAAGCCGCGCGGGTTTTAGAGACCCTAAAAGCAGATGCGGGCCGGTCCTATGACAATTACCAAGCCATGCTCAGCCAGGACGGCCAGCAAGGTTTGGCGCGGGAATTGGCGCGGATGAACCTGCCCGCCAATATCTATACTCAGTGGTACTGGAAGGTCGATCTTCACAACCTGTTCCACTTCCTACGCCTGCGCGCCGACCCCCATGCGCAATACGAAATTCGCGTTTACGCGGAAGAGATCTGCCGCCTCGTTGCCGATTGGGTGCCTGCTGCCTACAGCGCTTTTGAGGACTACCGCCTCGGCGGCGCGACCCTTAGCGCCAAAGGCGTGGATGTGCTGCAACGACGCCTACGCGGCGAAGTTGTGACCCAGGAAACCAGCGGTATGAGCAAAGGCGAATGGCGCGAGATGCAAGAACTTTGGGGTTAAGTCCAAAAGCTAAACAGTGTCCTCGCTAGCCTTGGAACTGTTTCCGCCAAACCACAAAACAAGGGTGCAAGGGCTAGGTCTTGTGAAAATGCCTTTCCTTGGCGCTAACTCTTGCGTAATGTTTTAAACAAATACCCACAGGTTTTAGGAGTGCACGCGCATGTCTATCCGTCTGACCCTTGCGGCCACCGCGTTAACCGTTTTAGCCGCTCCGGCATTTGCGAACGGCTCCGGTCCGACCATCTATGCCTATCCTGCGGCTGTTAACTACTGTCCGGCTGGGCTGCAGCCTATCGTTCTGAACGGTACAGTCTGCTGCGGGTCGCCGACCACAAGTGCTAGCTATAGCAGCGTAATGCGGCATCCTGCGGGACAGCGTCGTGTCTACCAATCCCAGCCTGCTCAGCCCGCGTATTTCGACCAACCCGGGATCAAGGGCAATGGCAACTAGGCGCCAGGACCCCAACAAAAAACGCCCGCAAGATCCGCGGGCGTTTTGTATTTCATAACTGATGTAACTTAGTCGATCAGCTTAAGCTCCGAAGCGGAAGAACGGCCATCGCGACCTTCGCGCATTTCGTATTCAATTTTTTGGTTGTCCGCCAAACCTGTCAGGCCTGCACGTTCTACAGCCGAGATATGAACGAAAACATCGCTGCCGCCAGTGTCTGGCGCGATAAAGCCGAAGCCTTTAGTAGTGTTGAACCATTTTACTATGCCAGTGGCC
>SPJP01000016.1 GCA_006844665.1 Paracoccaceae bacterium | reverse complement strand
TCACACTACTCTACACCCCGATTAACTCTCCCTACCCAGCAGCGTTTTACGAACGATGAAAAGAGCAAGGCCACAGCGTTACTTCGTTAACCAACTAGTAAGAGGCGACTGACCGTTAAGCAACTAAGCACTAGGGTTGCAGTGTCACAGGGCAATTGAGTGATCTGGAAAGATTAGAATCCCTGATCACAGATTACCGTGTGGCGATAAGCTGTTCGACCAGGCCACGACTGAACAACGCTGCCGCCGCAGAGGTGCCAGATATCTGGGTTTGCGTCCCGGAAATCGTCCCTGCAGCTGTCACGCCCATTGTGTATGGATGATCCATTGCCATCGAGGCCCCGTACGGATCGCCGGACCATGTGGCCCCAATTGCCGAATAAGCAGAAGGGGCCACATCTCCGAACCGCGATTGGGACGCCGCAATCGCATGGTACCTGGGGTGGTTGGTCGTGAAATGCGCGCTGTCCTTGCCTTTGTGCGGCAAAGGCGCTTCAACAGAAATATCACCTGCTGGAAACGAGTTTGGCCCCAAGGGTCCCTCGAAAAACGATTGCCGCCCCCCTGCTGGAAAGCCCGGAGCCGTGTCGCCATTCTGGATCTGCAAGACCAGGTCCAAGGGCCGGTCTTGATTTTGGTGCAGCCGCAGCGTCCATGTCCCAGCACTTGCAAAGGGCATTCCAACCTCTTGCACAGTGGGCGACACCAAAACGCAAAGGTGACGATGATATTCTGGCCGAGTGGGATCAGAAAACGCGCGCCCAGGCGTGTCATAGACCCGTGCTCCGGTCTTATCGCTGTCGTCCAGCAGAAAGCCGCCGCTTTCATCGGTATTGTAGATCAGCGCTGCACCGTTTGGATTGATCAGCTCCAATACTAATGCTGCCGGCAGGCTGGCAAGCGTGCCGTTCTTTGCATAAATCTCCAAGATGCTAGGGCTGACATTGTCTGCTTGTATTACCCAGCCTAGTGACGAGGGTTCGGCACCACATGTGATCTGTGCCATCTGGCGCGAATTGGGGCCGTTGCCAAAGGCAAATACCGCATGGACAGTCTGGCCCAAAGTTTCCGCGGTCTCAATCTCGCGCCGGATCTGTTCTTCGATAAAGCGTCCGCCGTCTTTTTGGCCCGCCAATACGCCAAGGCTGATATTGATCACCAGCTCGTGGCCCGGAAAGGTTTGACGCGCCCGCGCGCATAGCCAGCGCACGCCTTCGACGATAAAGCTTTCGCTGGTTGTGCCGGTGGTATCTTGTGCTGCCTGTGGTGGGATTTGCACGGCCAGCAATGGAATATGCGCTGCCGCTTCGCCCTCATCCGCGCCAAAAGCAACGTCCATAACGGCAGTTCCATGAGTCGATCGGGGCAAAGGGCGCTGATAGGTCGGGTCTTCGAAAAGGTCTTCGTTCAGAACACCGTAGATCTCATTCTCGTTCACGAAGCTTCCCGAAATCAACCGGTCAATCTCGCTGCCCGCGATCTGGGTGTTGCACAGCGTACCGGTTTGCAAATCAGCCGTTTTGGTTTTCGTCTGCAGCCAAAGCGCAGAGAACCGGGTTTGGGTCTGAGTGGTGCGAAACCGTTCATGTAAAAAGCCTATATTGGTGTCAATCACAGCGCCGACCACCCCTTTGGCTGCAGCAACCTTT
>SPJP01000015.1 GCA_006844665.1 Paracoccaceae bacterium | reverse complement strand
GGGCGATCTCGATCTTTGCATCCTGCGGGCAAACACCGAAAAACAGCCCCACACCGCCGTTGGCAACGTAATCTATAACATTCGCGGCGACGGCGGGCACGCCCGTAGCATCGGCCACAAGATCGACCGCGCGGTGAAGGTTATTTAGCGGCGCGCTTTGCGCGGCGATGCCCGTAAATCCAAAGCTTTCGGCAAAAGAGAGGCGGCTTTCGTCGATGTCGACGACGGAAATACCTTTCACGCCTGCAAGGCGCATCCCGATTGCCATCAATAGCCCGATCGGCCCGGCCCCAAAAATCAGCGCGGTGTTCGCGCGTTCGGCTTGACCTGCGCCCAATCCGTTCATGACGCAACCCAGCGGCTCCGCCAGCGCGGCGATGTCATAAGGCATGTCACCGATGGGATGCACATGGGAGGCCTTTACGGCACTGTATTCGGCAAACCCACCATCAACCGTGACGCCATATGCCCCCAAGTTTTCACACAGATGCGCCCAGCCGCGTTTGCAGGCAGAACATTGACCGCATTCAAGGTTCGGATCGACGGCAACCCTGTCCCCAGCTTTGAAGTCAGTGACATTTGCGCCGACTTCGACAATCAGCCCGGCATACTCATGCCCCGGAACAACCGGATAGGCCGAGGTGCCGTAGTTGCCGTGAAGCACTTCAAGATCGGTGCCGCAAATGCCGCTGGCGTGAACCTCGATCAGAACCTCATCGGCGTGCGGTGTTGGGATAGGGCGGTCTTGGACAGCAACGACATTGCGATCTTCGAAAACGATGGCACGCATATCGTCAGCTTTCCAAATATGTTTGAATCGCGGCTTCGGTTCCATGGTCCCAAATCTGCGTTAGCCACCGTGTAAAGCGTGTGGCAAAGCGCGGGTTTTGGCCCAAATCGCCGTAGAATTGCGTTTGCGCGATCCAAAGGGCCGGGTCATCCTTCGCCTCAGCTGCTCGCAGGACTAGTGCGTCCCAGTAGGGGTCATTTGCCTCAATTGTGCTGCCATCTTCGCGGGTGCCTGCGCACATGCGTGCCCAGAGCGCCTCTACCAAGGCGAGCCCCTCAATCGGGGTATTTGCGGCGAGTGCATCACGCAGGATAGGGTGCAAAAAGCCCGCGTGACGTGAGCTGCCATCAAAGGCGACCCGCCGTGTGGTGTCGCGCACTTCGGCATTTGCAAAGCGTTTGGTGATCAGATCGACATAGGATTGTGGCGACATCCCTGGCACGGCCGAGACATGGGGCACGATTTCACCGGCTTCGATCCGCGCAAAAAGATCATGGATCAGTGGATGCGCCATGGTGCCTGCAATGGTTTCCACCGACAGCAATTCACCCGCCGTCGCGATGATCTGGTGGCCGGCATTGAGCAGCCGTAGTTTCATCGTTTCAAAGGCGTGGACATCATCGGTGAAGGTCGCGCCGACCTTGTCCCAATCCGGGCGGCCTGCGCAGAAATTGTCCTCGATCACCCATTGACGAAAATCCTCATGGGTGACGGGGGCTGCGTCATCGATCCCAAATTCTTGCACCAGCGCAAGCTCAGCCGGGCCAGTTGCGGGCACTATGCAATCAACCATGGAGTTTGGGAAGGTCACATGGGTGCCAATCCAATCGGCCAGATCAGGATCGGAAAGCTGCGCCAAACCAAGTACGGTTTTGCGCAGAATGT
>SPJP01000014.1 GCA_006844665.1 Paracoccaceae bacterium | reverse complement strand
CGAACTGACCGTGTCAGGCGGCGCAAGCGCCACCTTTGCCGCGACCCGCATTGGCGACGCGGCCACGGGCGTGGGCACGGCCACAGTGACCGGGACCGGATCGACCTGGTCTGCAGGCCCTTTGCGGGTGGGCAGCCGGGGCAATGGTACCTTGCGGGTTGAAAACGGGGCAGAGCTGACAAGCAGTTCGGCAGATATCGCCAGAGTGGCCGGATCCACTGGCCTGGTCACGGTGACCGGAGCGTCGTCCAAATGGACATCCGGTCCACTTGTGGTCGGACATGGAGGATCGGGCACACTTATCCTGTCGGACGGCGCCAATGTTGAAAGCAGTTCGCCCGTAATCGCCCAGGACGCGGGGTCGACTGGCAACGTGACAATTACGGGAACAGGAACCAGATTGCGTTTCTTTGGACCTATGACCATTGGATCAGCTGGCAATGCCACCGTAACACTGACCGACGGCGGCACTTTGGAAAAAGCAGCTGCAGTTCTAAACCTGACCCTTGCGAATTCGGGGGTATCCTCTGGCACTTTGAACATTGGCGCTGCGGCGGGGGATACGGCAGCGACTGCTGGGTTTTTGAGTTCGAACACCGTCCGGTTTGGATCAGGCACGGGCAAGATTGTCTTTAACCACACAGACACAGCCTATAGTTTCGACAGCGTTATTTCCGGCAATGGCGCGGTCGAGGTCTATTCCGGCACCACGACCCTGAGCGGGGCCAACACCTATAGCGGTGGCACCAGCGTTCAGGGCGGATCCTTGGTGGTCAATGGCACTGCGACCAGCGCGATTGCCCTATCCGGCGGCCGTCTTGGCGGCACGGGCACTGTGGGCGCGCTGAACGCCACAGGCGGGGTGATCGGGCCCGGCAACTCTATCGGGACGTTGAACGTGGCGGGAAATGTGATCTTGGGCGCGGGCACCACCCACGAGGTCGAACTGGACGGCGCAGGCAATGCTGACCTGATTGCGGCAACCGGAACGGCTACGATCAACAATGCGACCTTGTCGGTGATACCTGACACAACAAGCACCTATGCCTCGCCATCGCCGACCTACACGATTTTGACAGCAACTGGCGGGGTTAGCGGGCAATATGGAACCCTGATCGACAGCTTGCCTGACATTGATTTTGAGGTGTCTTACAACGCCAACGACGTGACCTTGCGCTATGTTGATGCCGCCCAAAATCAGGGAAGGCCGAACATAACGACCACGACTTCGGGGGGAATATCCCCCAAAGACGTACACCCAGCCAGCTTGATGGCCGCGACCCGCACGGGGCTCGCGTTTAACGGGGCCGTATTTGACGGCAGAGTTGATCAAGGCGACGCCGGATCGGGCCAAGTGGGACGGTTGCGGACGGATGATCTGGGCTCTGTAAGCGCGCCGCTGTCGTTTTCAGCCAAGGGCTATAATCTGCCGCAGGATTGGAAAGTTTGGGCCACAGGGCTGGCCCACCGCCAATCTGTCGACGCATCCGGCACCGCCCCCGCGTGGGAGGCAACGACCTCGGGCCCGGTACTTGGGGTCGATTTTGGGGTGGATGGTTTTGGGCCAACCGTAGCGACACTGGCAGCCGGATTTAGCAATACACAAGTCTCCTCGGGGCAGTCCGACGCCGAGATTGGCAGCCGCTTTTTCGGCGCAGGGCTGGCCTGGGATCAGGGACCTTTATCAATGAA
>SPJP01000178.1 GCA_006844665.1 Paracoccaceae bacterium | reverse complement strand
CCGCGATTTCGGCCAAAGCGGCGCGGCCGACGAAATCAATCTCGGACCCCAGATCGATTAAACCGCCAAAGCCCATCTCGTACGGGTTGGCCCGAAAGTCTTGCCACCGCATATCAGCGCCATAGGAAATCAGCCCACTTTCCAAACGTTCCGTATCATTTGGGGCACCGGGGCCGATGCCAAATTCCGCCCCTTCGGTTTTGACAAGATCCCACAGCTCGGTCCCGCGCGTGCGGTCGGTCAGGTACAGCTCGTACCCGCCCTGCTTGGACCAGCCAGAGCGTGCCAGAACCAAAGGGATGCCCCGCAGACTACATTCCTGAAATCCGAAATACCGCATCGACCGAACGTCGTCTCCGAACAGCTTCGCTGCCAAATCAACGGCCTTTGGCCCTTGGATCGCAAGGGGCGAGACATCAGGTTCAGACACCTGGACATCCCAGCCCTTTTCCGCGCCAATGGCCGCGGCCCACAGGTGAATATCGCTGTCGGCCACAGATAGCCAATAGCGATCCTCGGCCAGTTTCAACAACACCGGATCGTTGATCAACCAGCCCGCATGATCACACAAAGGTACATAGCGGCCCTGGCCAACCTTTGTGCCTGTCAGATTGCGCGGGGTCAGGTATTGCGCCAGACGTCCTGCATCGGGGCCTGCCAGCTGCACCTGGCGTTGGGCCGCCACGTCCCACATGGCAACACCGTTTAGCAAACGGTCATATTCGGCATCCGGATCCCCGAAATGCGCTGGGATATACATGTGGTTGTAAACCGAAAAGCTTTGCACCCCGTCGCGAACCGTGGCGTCGAAATAGGCCGACTTGCGGATATTGGGGCCGATGCCGATCGAAAATGTCATGGGCAGACCTCTTTCTAGGGCGAAAGCGCGGTTTATGCGTTGAACAAGAAATGCAGCACGTCGCCGTCTTTGACGGTGTAGGCCTTGCCTTCGACCCGCATCTTGCCCGCTTCTTTCGCGCCAGATTCACCCTTCAGCGTGATGAAATCATCATAGCCAATGGTTTCAGCGCGGATGAAGCCGCGTTCAAAATCGCCGTGGATCACACCGGCAGCTTGCGGCGCTTTGGTGCCTGCACGAATGGTCCAGGCCCGGGCTTCTTTCGGGCCGACGGTGAAATAGGTTTCCAGATGCAGCAAGGCGTAGCCAGCCCGGATCAAACGATCCAATCCCGGTTCTTCCAGCCCCATTTCGGACAGGAACATCTCGGATTCTTCGGCTTCCAGCTGGGCGATTTCTTCTTCAATCTGGGCCGAGATCACGACATGAGCCGCCCCGATTTCCGCCGCCATCGCAGCGACTTTTTCGGAAAACGCGTTGCCTGTCGCGGCCGAGGCTTCGTCTACGTTGCACACGTACAAAATCGGCTTCGAGGTCAGAAGCTGCAGCATCTTCCAAGCTTTTTGGTCGTCATCATCCACCTCGACTGTGCGGGCGGGCTTGCCGTCTTCTAACGCGGCCAGCGCATCTTTCAGCAGGCGTTCTTGCTGGATCGCCTCTTTGTCGCCGCCGCGCACTTTGCGCAACAGACCTTGGATGCGCTTTTCGATGCTTTCCATATCGGCCAGCATCAGCTCGGTTTCGATGGTTTCGGCGTCCTCAACAGGATCAACGCGGCCATCCACATGGGTGATGTCGCCGTCTTCAAAGCACCGCAGCACATGGGCAATGGCGTCGGTTTCCCGGATATTGGCCAGAAACTGGTTGCCCAGGCCTTCGCCCTTGCTGGCACCTTTAACCAGGCCCGCGATATCCACAAAGGTCATGCGTGTTGGGATGATCTGCTTGGACCCGGCGGTTTCGGCCAGCGCGTCCAACCGCGCGTCGGGCACCGCAACGTCACCGACATTGGGTTCGATCGTACAGAACGGAAAGTTCGCAGCTTGTGCGGCGGCTGTTTTGGTCAGCGCATTGAACAAAGTGGACTTGCCCACATTTGGCAAACCAACGATTCCCATCTTGAAGCCCATTGCGCGTCTCCTATACAGCGTTCCGGGCCTTCTAGGCAGACACGCCCCTGCGTGCAACACCAGCGGCGATCCTGGATGCCCGGAAACTGTGAAAATGGGCAGATCAGCCGCAGGCTAGATGCGCCGCGTGGCCCCGCTGATCGCGACCGAGGCCCCTTTGCCCGCGCTTGCTGCAACTAACAGGCGCGACGGCACCCCCATATCGACACCCTGAATCACCTCAAACGGGGTGTCTTGCAGCCCTGCGTCGCGCAAATACCCTGCCAAGGCTGCCGCAGCTGCGCCTGTGGCCGGGTCCTCTTTCACGCCGTGGCCAGCAAAGGGGTTGCGCGCATGCAGAACGGTCGAGGATGCGCGCCAGATCACGCTGATGGTCACAAGGCCCATTTCCTGCATCAGCGCCGCACCTGTATCAAAATCATAATCCATCGCCTGGAAATCCGACCTGTCGCGCAGCGCGACCACCAGATGTTCCGCCCCGCCATTGATCCGCATGGCCGGAATAGCGGGGTCCAGCGCATCGCTGTCCCAGCCAAACAAATCCAACACAGCGTCCAGCCCGCCGGGTTCAATCGCGCGGTGGGACGTGCCCGGCGACATCAGGCGCACGGTTTTGTCGGCTAAAGCCTCCACCGTGATCTGCGCCTCGTTCAGCTGCAGCGGATAGACACCGGCACCGAACCGGTCCCCAAGGGCAGCCCCCAGCGCTATCGTCGCATGGCCGCAAAACGGAACCTCGCCGCCCGGTGCGAAATACCGCGCGCGAAACCCATCGCCCGTTCTGCAAACACGGTTTCGGAATACCCGACCTCGCCCGCGATGCGCAGCATATCTTCGGCCATGGGCATCGGCCCCACGACAACCCCCGCAGGGTTCCCCCCTGCCCCGTCCAGGGCAAAAGCCGCGATCCGTTCAATTTCCATCATCCACACTCCGCTATTTCGCCAAATCTTCGCAGGTTTGTGGCGAAACATCCAATTCGAACCTGTGAACAGCCCCATCACACAGGCCGCACAGACTTGACCTTTTTGGCCCGCTCGCCCACACCACAAGGATCGAAACAGCCGAGGCCCCTATGACCCGTATTGACGACACCTTCGCCCGCCTGAAAGCCGACGGAAAAAAGGCGTTTGTCGCCTATGTGATGGCTGGGGACCCGGACTACGAGACCTCGAAAGAGATCGTGCTGGGCCTGCCCGGCGCTGGCGTTGATATTATCGAGCTTGGCTTGCCCTTCACCGACCCAATGGCCGACGGATCAACCATTCAGCTGGCTGGGCAACGGGCGCTTGATGGCGGCATGACCCTGGACAAAACCCTGGACATCGCGCGGGCCTTGCGGGCCACCGGCGACCAGACCCCGATCGTGATGATGGGCTATTACAACCCGATCTATTCCCGGGGCGTCGATACGTTTCTGGCCCAAGCGAAAGAGGCCGGCATCGACGGGCTGATCATCGTTGACCTGCCGCCCGAAGAAGATTCCGAGCTTTGCATTCCCGCCCAGGCGGCCGGTCTGAACTTTATCCGCCTGGCCACCCCGACAACGGACGCAAAGCGCCTGCCCAAGGTTCTGCAGAACACCTCGGGCTTTGTGTATTACGTGTCGATCACCGGGATCACGGGTGCGGCCGCCCCCAGCCCCGAAGATGTGGCACCAGAAGTTGCACGCATCAAAGCCTCTACCGATTTACCGGTTATCGTCGGCTTCGGCATCCGCACGCCAGATGCGGCCCGCGATATCGCAGCGATTGCGGACGGCACAGTTGTTGGGTCTGCCATTGTAAAGCTGAACGAGGAAGGCAAACCCGCGTCCGAGGTTCTGGCCTATGTCAAAGAACTGGCGGACGGCACTCACAGCGCCTAAGCCCTTTCGCCGCCTTTCATAATCCAAAGCCAGGCGCTGACCACAGCGTCTGGCTTTTTCTTTGCCCCGACCCTTTGCGCAAAAAAAACGCGCGCCCCAAAGGGACGCGCGTTCTACCCAAAAGCCCGAAGGCGGTTGGATTATTCTTCTGCGGCTTCTTCGCCTTCTTCTTCATCGTCGCCAGCCGAACGCAGACCCGATGGGGCCTGAATGGTTGCGATAACGAAGTCACGATCAACAGTTGGCTTTGCGCCTTCTGGCAACGCAACGGACGAAATGGTGACTGTGTCGCCGATGTCCAAAGCCGACAGATCAACTGTGATGTGATCAGGGATGTCGCCCGCCAGAACTTCCAGTTCGACCTCTGGGCGCACAGCGTTCAGAACACCGCCGCGCTTCAGGCCTTTGCACTCTTCCTCGCCGACAAAGTCGACATGGATGAACAGTTTCACACGGCTGGTGCGGCGCAGGCGCATCAGGTCGATATGGGTCGGAAGGTCTTTGACCACGTGGCGCTGAACACCACGGCAGATCACACGAACGTCTTCCTGACCTTCAACTTTCAAGTTGAACAGGGTCGACATGAACCGGCCAGCGCGCAACTTTTTCAGCAGGGCGTTGAAAGGGATCTGGATGGACTGTGGGTCAACACCGCCTCCATAAACAACCCCGGGTACGTATCCGTCACGACGCGCTTGACGGGCGGCCCCCTTGCCTGTCCCCTCGCGTGCTTCGGCGATCAGATCTGGAATCTCTCCAGCCATGATACAATCTCCATCTAATTAGAGGGGCATCCTCCAAGGGTGTATGCCCCGGTTAAGCGCTGGCCCATAGGATGTTTCCGGCCAAATTAAAACCCCAAAACGCTCAAAAACGGCATCTATCGTCGATCCGAGATTGCAACTACCGGATTCAAGGCCTAACGCGGCGCCATGACCTTACGCAATGACATTTCCCTGTCCCGTGTCCCGCTTGCTGGCTTTTGTGCAATCGGCACCGGCTGGGGAGGATTCGCCGCCGCGACCCCCGCCCTGAAACACCGGCTAGAGCTGACAGAATCGGATCTGGGCTTTGCCCTGTTTTGCGCGGCCATCGGGGCGGTTCTGGCCATGGCGCTGGTGCCCAAGCTGTTCACCTGGATGGGGCGCGGGCGCGGTACAATCACCCTGGGCATTACGCCCTTTGCCTTTGGCTATGTCCTGGTGGGCCAAGCAGGTAATTTTACCGAACTGGCCATGGCCACGTTCCTGATGGGGCTCGGCACCGGCTATCTGGATGTCTTGATCAATGCCCGCATTGCCGCCACCGAATCCCAGTCTGGTCGCCATTTAATGAGCCTCGCCCACGGTAGCTTTTCCCTGCTTTACGCAATTACCGCCTTTATCATGGGACTGGGACGCGAAACCGATCTGTCTTTGCCGACACTCTATATTCTACTGGCCCTCGCCGTCATGGGGTGGAGCCTTATGACCCTGCGCGATCCGGGGTTCGAGCCTGAACAAAATGACCAAGGCACCGGGAAGACCGCCCGCAGCAAAGTGCCGCCTGTTCTTTTGCTAATCTCGATCATGGTGATGGTGGCTTTTTTTGCCGAAAACTCGACCGAGATTTGGGCCGCCCTTCACATTGAACAGACTTTGGGTGGCCGGGCCGCGCAAGGGGCGCTTGGTCCCACGATGCTGGGCCTGACCATGGCTGTGGGGCGCTTTTCCGGCCAAGGGTTGGCCAACCGGTTTGGCGCGCGCCCTGTCATGGCAACCATGGCTTTGATGGGGGCCGCAGGCGGGTTTACCGCCGCCATCGCGCCTACCCCGACCATTGCCTATATCGGGTTCGCTTGCCTGGGCCTTGGCATTTCCAGCCTTGCCCCCTTGGCTTTCAATCTTGGCGGCCAATATCTGGATCGCAGCAACGTCGCCCATGGCATCGCCCGCATGACCCTGATCGGTTATCTGGGGTTTTTTGTCGGCCCCCCCATCACCGGAATGCTGGCCGAGGCATTTGGCCTAAGGGTGTCCTTCGGCCTGATCGCGGTTGCTCTGGCGATGCTGCCGTTGCTGCTGACACGCATCCCGCAGCCTACCCCGTCAGCCCCCGTTCGCCTGTAGATGCCCGGCGCTGGCGACTTGATCGTACAGCGCAAATTCCGCCGCCCGCTTGCTGCGCAATTCAGCCTCTAGATCCGGGGCCAGCTGAATTTTGCGCTTGGGCGATATATTGGCTTTCGGAATTTTCAGATCTCGGCCCAGACGGTTGCTTAGAAACGCCAAGGGCAGGTCGAACTGTTCATAAACAAACAGGTGATCAATCAAGACATCCCCTTCGCCCGAGGTCGCAAAAAAGTTCTGATCCCCCACATCGGCATAGGCGGGCGGTTTTTCGGCCAGAACCCCTTCGATGAATTTATCAAAGCTGATTTCAGCCGTGCTGCGGGGCGTTCCTGCAATCTGTTCCCGGCCGCGATATCGATACCAGCTTTCCAGCCACGACACCGGTTCGCGCAGCACAGCCATGGTTTCACCGTGAAATTGATGGGCCTCTCGCAAGAACGGTGCCCATTGTCTTTGGTAGCGCCGCGCGGACATGTGACGCAACCCTGGGGGGTTGCGCACTTCGACGCTGCAATGGGGTCGCAAGGCGGCCTCTAGGGCCGTTGTCCCCGTCTTGGGCGTCGCCAGATAAGCAAGACCGTGTCGAATAAAAACCAACATGCCCAAGGTTTGACAACCTCAGGTTGATACGTCAATTTTTTTCTTATCTAGCGCTTTTCCCAGCGCCCTTCAAAATCCTGTGGAATCATCAGGATATCCCGGTCGACCTCGGTTATGTCCCGACGTCCGCACAGGGCCATAGTCATGTCCAATTCCTTGTGGATAACCTCCAAAGCTTTGGTCACACCGGCCTCGCCCATAGCGCCCAGACCGTAAGTATAGGCGCGCCCGATCATGGTGCCTTTGGCGCCCATTGCGACCGCCCGCAGCACGTCTTGGCCAGACCGGATGCCGCTATCAATATGCACCTCTAGGTTGTGACCAACAGCGTCCAAAATGGGCCTCAATGCCTTGATAGAGCTGGTCGTTCCATCTAGTTGCCGCCCGCCGTGGTTCGACACAACAATCCCGTCGACGCCCAGTTCCGCGGCCTTCTTGGCGTCCTCGACATCCATGATCCCCTTCAGGATCACCTTGCCGCCCCACATCTCGGCGATCTGACGGATCCGCGCCCAATCAAGGCTGGCGTCAAAGGCCTCGGAGATCCAGGACGACAGCGAGCTGGGGTCCGTCACCCCCTCCGCATGCCCCACGACATTGCCAAAGAACCGCCGTTTGGTGCCCAGCATCCCCATCCCCCAAGACACCTTGGTTGCCATATTCGCGATCGACGCTGGGGTCAGCTTGGGCGGGGCCGACAAGCCGTTTTTCAGATCCATATGGCGCTGGCCCATAATCTGCAAATCCACCGTGATCACAAGGGCGGAACATTTCGCCGCCCTTGCCCGTTCGATCAGCCGCCGCATAAAATCATCGTCTTTCAGCGTGTAGACCTGAAACCAAAACGGCGCGCTTGTATGTTCGGCCACATCCTCGATCGAACAGATGGACAACGTGCTAAGCGTATAAGGCACCCCGAATTTTTCCGCCGCACGGGCCGCTTTAATCTCGCCATCGGCACTTTGCATCCCGGTCAACCCAACCGGGGCCAGCGCCACGGGCATAGCGCAATCCTGGCCCAGCATCTGACACCGCGTTGTGCGGTTGGTCATGTCCACCGCAATACGTTGGCGAAACCGGATCTGGTCAAAATCACTAACATTTTCGCGAAAGGTTTGTTCCGACCAACTGCCGCTTTCGGCGTAGTCATAAAACATCTTGGGCACACGCCGCTTATAGATCCGTTTCAAATCGGCGATTTCGGTGATCACTGGCATGGGAAACTCCGTCTATTGGTAAAAATCCCATACCAATTCGCGCAAAAGCTGTCCATGGGCCCATTCAATTTGCACCGCACCCTGTGCAAAATGCCCCAATGACGCTAACTGGTTGCCAAAAGTTAACGGAGCGTTCCATGAAACTGTTTGTCGGACTGGGAAATCCTGGCTCTCAATACGCTGGTAACCGCCATAATATCGGGTTTATGGCCCTTGACCGTATTGCCGAGGATCACGGCTTTGCCCCCTGGCGGGCCAAGTTTCAGGGCCTGTTGACCGAAGGACGCTTGGGATCTGAAAAGGTTCTGCTGCTGAAACCCACAACCTTTATGAACCGGTCGGGCCAATCGGTGCGCGCAGCACTGGATTTCTACAAGCTCGAATCCACAGACGTGACCGTGTTCCACGACGAGCTGGACCTGGCCCCCGGCAAAGCGCGGGTGAAAACCGGCGGCGGCCATGCCGGGCACAATGGGTTGCGGTCGATCCATGGCCATATCACCGACGCCTATGACCGCGTGCGCCTTGGCATCGGCCATCCCGGCCACAAGGACCGGGTGGCAAGCTATGTGCTGCATGATTTCGCCAAGGCCGATCAGGATTGGCTGGATGATTTGATGCGCGGTATTTCGGATGGTGCAGCAGACCTGGCCCAGGGCGACGCGGGCCGGTTCATGAACGCCATCGGGCTGCGCGTCTCTCCGCCTCGGTCCTCCAAATCCCCGGCGGCCAAAGAAAAACCTGCCGCCATTTTAGAACCGGTTGAAGACACGCGAAGCGCCCTGCAAAAGCTGAAAGACAAGTTTACATGAACGACCGGTTGTGCAGTGCCTTTCAGCGGCAAGCGCAGTCCTGCGACGCCTTAGGCTCGGCCTTCATGAACCGCTTGATGGGCCTGTGCTCCACCCGGTTGCGCCCCGGAACCTCCATCGCGGACCGTCTGTTGGATTGGCAGGGCGATGTCAGCTCTGCCGGGCATTCGGTGCCGTTGCGCCTTGCGGGCGGATTGCACGGCTTGGTTCTACAGGGCCATCCCTTGGCGCAGCACTACCCGCCAAACGAAACCTCGGACGATGCCCTGTGGTCTGCGGTCGAGGCCACCTTCGAAGACCAAGCTGCCCATCTGCACCACTGGCTGGACAGCGCGCCCCAAACGAACGAGGTAAGACGTTCCGCCGCGCTGATCCTTGGCGCGACCCTGCTGGCGAATAAATACAACATGCCCTTTGTGTTGTCCGAACTGGGCGCCAGTGCAGGGTTGAACCTGATGTTTGATGCATACGGGCTGGGGGAATACGGCGACGGAAGCAGCCCCGTTCAACTGACGCCAGACCTGACAGGCCCCCTACCGCCTGCGAAACCATTTTCCGTACAATCCCGCGCGGGCGTGGACCTGAACCCGCTGGATCCGACCGACACAACGCGCCTGCTGTCCTACCTGTGGCCCGACCAGCCAGAGCGTCTGCGCCTGACCCGTGCGGCCCTTGCCATGTCACCGCCAAAACCCCAGGCCGGGGACGCCGCCCCTTGGTTGACCGAACGGCTGAGCGAAACCTTTCCCGGGGCCGTCCATCTGGTGTTTCACACCGTGGCTTTCCAATACTTCCCCCCCGCCACCAAAGCCGCCTGCCGCGCCGCATTGGAACAAGCCGGGGCGCAGGCCACAGCATCCGCCCCCCTTGCCCATCTGAGTTTCGAGGCCGATGATAATACCCCCGGCGCCGCCTTAACCCTGACCACATGGCCCGGCGGCAAAACCACCCAACTGGGCCGCGTCGATTTTCACGGCCGCTGGCTAAAGCTGACCACAGCCACCCTGCCCTAACAGCCCCAAAGGCACGCCTATGTCCCACCCCAAAGCCCCCTCGATCAACGTTCTTGGCCAACCGCTGCAGTCGTGTTCGACCGACCCGATGACCGGCTTTTTCCGCACCGGGTGCTGCGACACCTCGGACGCGGATGCAGGCAGCCACACGGTTTGCGCCGTCATGACGGCCGAGTTTCTGGCGTTTTCGAAATATGTCGGCAATGACCTAAGCACCCCGCGCCCGGAATACGGGTTTGTCGGGTTGAAAGAGGGCGATCAATGGTGCCTATGCGCCGGACGGTTCCTGCAAGCCCACGAGGATCACGCCGCCCCAAAGGTGAACCTTGCCGCTACCCATATGAAAGCCCTAGACATTGTCCCGCTGCAGATCCTGGAAGAACATGCCTTGGACCATGAAAAAGGCGACGAGTAACCTCGCCGCCCATATTCGTTAACCATGTTTCGGGGCGTTTGGGCCCCAGTTCTTAAGCGCCAGCTCTTAGGCCCTGTGTTCATGTCCAGACCCAAGGCCTTGGCGACGGTAAAGATGTCTTTGTCGCCGCGGCCGCACATGTTCATGCAGATCAAGTGGTCTTTTGGCAGATCTGGCGCGATCTTGATCACGTGGGCCAGCGCGTGGCTGGGCTCTAGCGCGGGGATGATGCCTTCCATTTCGCAGCACAGCTGAAACGCGTCCAACGCCTCGACATCGGTGATGCTGACATATTGCGCGCGGCCAATCTCGTGCAGCCAGGCGTGTTCTGGCCCGATACCGGGGTAATCCAACCCGGCCGAGATCGAGAACCCTTCCAGAATCTGCCCGTCATCGTCTTGCAGCAGATAGGTGCGGTTGCCGTGCAGAACCCCAGGGCGCCCGCCAGTTAGCGAGGCGCAATGTTCCATCTTGGCATTTACGCCTTTGCCGCCAGCTTCGACCCCGATGACGTTGACCTCTTTGTCGTCCAGGAACGGAAAGAACAGCCCCATCGCGTTAGACCCGCCGCCGATCGCTGCGATCACGGTGTCGGGCAGACGGCCTTCTGCGACCATCATCTGCTCTTTGGCTTCTTTGCCGATGATCGCTTGGAAATCGCGAACCATGGCTGGGTAAGGGTGCGGTCCGGCCACGGTGCCGATGCAATAGAACGTGTCGCGCACATTGGTAACCCAGTCGCGCATGGCGTCGTTCATCGCGTCTTTCAGCGTGCCACGCCCGCTGGTGACGGAAACGATTTCAGCGCCCAGCAGCTTCATGCGGAACACGTTGGGCGCTTGGCGCTCGACGTCATGGGCGCCCATATAGACCACGCATTTCAAACCGAACTTGGCGCAGACCGTTGCGGTGGCAACGCCGTGCTGGCCAGCGCCAGTTTCGGCGATGATCCGGGTTTTGCCCATGCGGCGCGCCAGAATGATCTGGCCCAGCACGTTGTTGATCTTGTGCGCGCCGGTGTGGTTCAGCTCGTCCCGCTTCAGGTAAATCTTCGCGCCGCCCAGCTTTTCGGTCAGGCGTTCGGCGTGATACAAGGGGGAAGGACGGCCCACGTAATGGGTCCACAGATCGTGCATCTCGGCCCAGAAGGATTCGTCAGTCTTGGCGTGCTCGTATTGCTCTTCTAGCTCTAGGATCAGCGGCATCAGGGTTTCGGAAACGAACCGACCGCCGAAATCGCCAAAGCGCCCGCTTTCATCCGGGCCCGTCATGAATGAGTTGATAAGATCGTCCGGCATAGCGTGCCCCCTTCGTCTTTGCAGGTACTACCTAGCCCGCCGCACCCAGAAGGGAAAGCCCGAGCCTGTGCTCCGTAGGATAGAAATACGCCGCTTTCAGGGGTTACTGAGTGACAGCACCGACAAAGGCCGCGATTTTGGCGGCATCTTTCAGCCCCGGTGCGCTTTCAACGCCCGAGGACACATCCAATTGCCGCACACCTGTTAGGGCCACAGCTTCGGCCGCGTTCGATGGACCAAGGCCGCCTGCCAGCATCCACGGTGTCAACCAGCGCCGCCGGGCGATCAGACGCCAGTCAAAGGTCAGGCCATTTCCACCGGGCAATTCTGCGTCTTTGGGCGGTTTGGCATCCACAAGGATCTGGTCGGCTACGGTCGCATACAGATCCAGCTTGGCCAGGTCTTCGGGCCCGGCGATGCCCACGGCCTTCATCACCGGCAGGCCGTAGCGGGCCTTGATCTCGGCCACGCGGTCTGGGGTTTCGCTGCCGTGCAATTGCAACATGTCCAGCGGCACCTCGGCCACAATCTGATCCAGCCTGTCGTTATCTGCATTCACCACCAACGCGACCTTGGCCACGCCCAAGGGCACGGCCATCGCCAACTTGGCGGCTTGCGCGACCGAGACGTTGCGGGGGGATTTAGCAAAGAAAACAAAGCCCACATAGCGGGCCCCGGCTGCCACGGCGGCATCCACATCTTCGGGCCGGGTCAGCCCACATATTTTTACAGAAATGGTCACAACGACTAGCTGGCGGCCTTGGTGTCATCCAACAGGGCCAGGACATCATCGTCATGCCCTTCGCTGCGCCGCTTTTCCGCTTTCAGCACTTCGACCTCACGAGCCAGCCTGCGGGCTTCACGCGCTTTGACAGACGCCTCGGACCGGTGCTTGGTTTCGCGCAGCCATTCCCAGAAAAACCCGATCAGCAAACCCAGCACGACGCCCAGCATCACAACCAGGAACAACGGGATTTGGAGCGAGACATGCAATCCCGAGAACGTCGCCATATCGCCCGGCAACAAAGACAGGGTTACAATCTGACGATTGGCAAGGGTGATGGTCACCAGCAAGATCGCGAGGATCGCCAGAAACCCATACTTGATGAAGCGCATGGCTTTAGCTGTCCTGCCCGTTCAAACGGTCCCGCAGCAATTTGCCAGTTTTAAAGAACGGGACTGCCTTGGCTTCGACCTCGACGGCCTCGCCAGTGCGCGGGTTCCGTCCAACGCGTGCATCACGGGATTTGACCGAGAACGCACCGAAGCCACGCAGTTCGACCCGGTCGCCCCGCGCCATCGCTTCGACGATCTCGTCAAACACCGTATTCACGATGCGTTCGACATCCCGTTGATAAAGGTGCGGGTTTTCGTCCGCGATTATCTGAATGAGCTCGGACCGGATCACCAGCCGTCCTCCCTATGGATACGTTGTTCGAAAACTATACGCCCAATAAGTCGCCCGTGAAAAGCGAAACCCCAAGAAAAGCTGTAAAAACCGTCCCTTGGCCCATAAATGGCCCCGCCAAGGCCCGCGTTTTCGGCATTTTGGGAACACAACACGCCCCCCGGCCCGCGCGAATCGCCCAGACATGGACAAAAGAAAACCCCCACACCGGGATCGGTGCAGGGGTTTCCAAACTTGTATTAGACTAAGCTAGAGCCTGTCCTGATTATTCGTCGCCTTTCAGCGCCGCACCCAGGATGTCGCCCAAAGATGCGCCAGAGTCAGAGCTGCCGAACTGTTCGACGGCTTCTTTTTCTTCTGCGATCTCACGTGCTTTGATCGACAGACCCAAACGACGGGTCTTGCTGTCGATGTTTGTCACACGGACGTCCAGCTTGTCGCCAACGCCGAAACGCTCTGGGCGCTGCTCGGCACGGTCACGGGACAGGTCAGAGCGGCGGATGAAGGATTTCATGCCTTCATATTCCACTTCGATGCCACCTTCTTCGATCGAGGTAACCTCGACCGTGATGATGGAACCGCGCTTTACGCTGCCAGTTGCGTCAGCGAACTTGTCGCCACCCAGGGCTTTGATCGAGAGCGAGATACGCTCTTTTTCAACGTCCACTTCGGAAACAACGGCCTGAACCGTGTCGCCTTTGCGGTAGTTCTGGATCGCTTCTTCGCCGCGCTCGTCCCAAGACAGGTCGGACAGGTGAACCATGCCGTCGATCTCGCCGGGCAGGCCAACGAACAGACCGAATTCGGTGATGTTCTTGACTTCGCCTTCGACTTCCGCGCCCTCGGGGTGAGTTTCTGCAAACACTTCCCATGGGTTGCGCATTGTCTGCTTCAGGCCAAGGCTGACGCGACGCTTAACGCTGTCGATTTCCAGCACCATGACTTCAACTTCCTGAGAAGTAGAAACGATTTTGCCAGGGTGTACGTTCTTCTTGGTCCAAGACATTTCAGACACGTGCACCAGACCTTCAACACCTGGCTCCAGCTCAACGAATGCGCCGTAGTCAGTGATGTTGGTCACGCGACCCTGATGGGTGCTTTCCAGTGGGTACTTGCCTTCAACCAGGCTCCAAGGATCTTCTTGCAGCTGCTTCATGCCAAGGCTGATGCGGTGGGTGTCTTTGTTGACCTTGATCACCTGAACCTTGACGGTTTCGCCAATTGTCAGGATCTCGGATGGGTGGTTAACCCGGCGCCATGCCATGTCAGTAACGTGCAGCAGGCCGTCAACGCCGCCCAGATCAACGAACGCACCGTATTCAGTGATGTTCTTGACCACGCCGTCAACAGAATCACCTTCTGCCAGCTTGCCGATAACCTCGGCGCGCTGTTCGGCGCGGGATTCTTCAAGGATCGCACGACGCGAAACAACGATGTTGCCCCGACGACGGTCCATTTTCAGGATTTGGAACGGCTGCTTCAGACCCATCAGAGGGCCCGCATCGCGCACAGGGCGTACATCAACCTGAGAGCCAGGCAAGAACGCAACCGCGCCGCCCAGATCAACAGTGAAGCCACCTTTAACACGGCCAAAGATTGCGCCTTCGACACGCTCTTCGTCGCCGTAGGCTTTTTCCAGACGGTCCCAAGCAGCTTCGCGGCGGGCTTTGTCACGGCTGATAACCGCTTCGCCACGCGCGTTTTCTACGCGATCAAGGAAAACCTCGACCTCGTCACCAACTGCGATATCAGGGGCTTCGCCAGGATTGGCAAATTCTTTAAGCTCGACACGGCCTTCCATTTTGTAGCCGACGTCGATGATGGCTTGGCCCGCTTCGATTGCGATGACCTTACCTTTGACAACAGAGCCTTCGTCAGGCGTGTCAATTTCAAAGCTTTCCGCCAGGAGGGCTTCGAATTCTTCCATGGTTGCTTTAGCGCACATACGTCTAATGTATCCTTACATGTTGCTATTCGGGCCGGGTGGTTGTCTCCACCGGTCTTTGGATTAATGTGTAGTCGCCGCGTGCTTTTCCCATACGCAAAAAGGGCCGGTTAGTTCCGACCCCCTTGATGAATCAGGGCTTCGCACACAAGTGCTCGACGCCCGCGCGTATAAAGCCCTTTTTTGTAAGGCGCAAGTGGCGTGTGATCTGGGCCCCAAGCCCCCGCAAGGCCACACCCACCGAACGGTGCGCTTAGCATTGCTTAACCGGTGGCCTGTATATCTGTTCTTGGTTAACCGCGCTGGGGCAGCTTTCACCTGTCTTGGCATCTAGGACATACGGGTCGCAAGGGCCGAAGACAGTCTCAACGGGGCACGAGCTCTGGACCAGACCAAGGACCTTGCCCGGATCGCTGGCATATATCCTGCACATCATCCCATGTGCATGACCCCGCTCCGTTCAAGCGGCGCCGCTTTTTTCGACCATTGTATATAGCAAGAGCCTTCGCTTATTCGGCCCGCCCTCTGGTGTTTTGGCCTGCGTCGCGCCATGTCTAGGGCATAACAGCCCAAGGCCCTTCTTATGTCCGACGTCCAACGCCCCCATTTGGAAACCCGCAACGCGCTGCCGGGGGATATTCCCGGCATTGTCGCCCTGTCCAAGCGCGTCTATCGCGACTTTCCCCCCTATACGCGCGGCCAGATCAACGGCCATATCACGGCCTTTCCAATGGGCACTTTCGTCGTTCTGTATGACAACGAAATCGTTGGCTATGCTGCGTCCACCATCACCCGCGAAGACCGCATCCTGCGCCGCCACACCCTGGCCGAGATCACCGGCGGCGGCTATGCCAGCCACCACAACGCCAAGGGCGACTGGCTGTACGGGATGGAGGTCATGGTCGATCCCGCCAAGCGCCGCTTGCGGATCGGTAAGCGCCTGTATCAGGCCCGCGAACGGTTGTGCATTGATCTAGATCTGAAGGGCATCGCCTTTGGCGGTCGGATCCCGGGCTATCGCCGGATGCGCACGCGGTTCCCGAACCCCCAAGACTATATGGACGCGGTCATTGCGGGCGACGTCAAAGACACCGTGATGTCGTTTCAGATGAAGGCCGGGTTCGAACCCAAAATGCTGCTGCCCGGTTATGATCCCGAAGATACCTCATCCGGCAGTAACGCCGTCTTGATGATCTGGCGCAATCCGTACCAGGACGAGGTCGCAGATGCCCAGCCCGTCACCCGCCAGGACCCCGAAATCGTGCGCGTCGCTTCGGTTCAGCTGCAAGCCCGTACGTTGCAATCCCCTGAAGAATTCTACAAATCCGTCGATTACTTTGTGAACATCGCCAGCGAATATGGCGCGGATTTCGTGGTGTTCCCGGAATACTTCACCTTGCAATTGCTTAGCGTCGAAGATGCGGAACTGCCCCCAGAAGAGGCCATCGCCCGGGCGACCTCGCATACCGAAACTTTCATCGCCCGGGTGCAGGAAATGGCGATTTCGCGCAACATCAATATCATCGGCGGCAGTCACGCGACCGAGGTCGAAGACGGTGATATTCATAACATCTGCTACGTTTTCCTGCGCGACGGCTCTATCCATATGCAGGAAAAACTGCACCCGACGCCCGACGAGCGGAACCATTGGAACATCAGCGGTGGCGACACGATTGACGTGATCAACACCGATTGCGGGCCGGTTGGCGTGTTGGTCTGCTACGATTCCGAGTTTCCCGAAGCCGCCCGCAGGCTGGCCGATGAAGGCGCGCGCATCTTGTTCGTGCCCTACAACACCGACACGCGGAACGGCCACCTAAGGGTGCGTTATTGCAGCCAGGCCCGTGCGATTGAAAACCAAGTTTTCGTCGTCACCTCGGGCATGGTAGGCAATTTGGACAATGTCTCGAACCTGGATATTCAATACGCCCAGTCAGCGATCCTGACGCCATGCGACTTTCCCTTTGCCCGGGACGGCATCGCCGCCGAGGCGTCCGAGAACGTGGAGATGATCATCGTTGCGGATTTGAATGTGGGGACATTGCTGTGGTCACGGGCCCAAGGCGCTGTGCGCCCCTTGCGGGATCGCAGGCTGGATCTGTACCGAACCCGTTGGAACGACGGCGGCTAAACCGCTAGTCGATCTGGTATTTATACTTGTTGCTAAACAAACCGCGCGGCCTTGTTTCAGGGTCGCGGCGGCGGGGCGGAACGCGATTTGTCAGCAGATAAGGCTGTTCAACGAGCACCAGCGCAGGTTGCCTTTCGGGCTCTACGCCGCGAAGTAGCTCTAGAAAAAACACCTTGATTTTGCTGATCATCGCCATTTCCCCACTAGATGTAGTAGAGCATGGCAACAATTGCGACTCGTTGCAACGATTATCCTAGATCTGGAACCGCAAAAATTGACCCTTGGTCAATCAAGATCATCTAGCAAAGGCATATCCAGCCCTTCGATTTCCGGGATAGAGGCACCAGCGATGCCCTGCAGGTCGCCATACATGCCGACCGTCGCGTCCAAAACGCCAGCGATCTGGGCTTCTCGTTTGGCCCAAAGCCGGGTCATAGCTTTGCGCTCACGGTCCAGATCTGCCCGCATATCGCTGAATTTTTCCACAATCGCTTCGACCCTGTGGCGGAATTTAGGGCCCGTCAGATAGGCATAGACCAGTTCGGTTTTGGTTTCCTGCCCCTCGCGCGCTTGCCGGGCCGAGGCGGTGGCGTAAAGCGTTTCGCGCAATGCAACGGCCAAGGCCAGAGCGTATTGCGGCGCGCTGACCCAGATCCCGTCGATCAGCGCGAAACTGTCTACCCCTTCGGGCCGCGCGGCCGAGGTGATCACCGCCAGCTCGGCCCCGGCAGCGCGTTGATCTTCGCGCAGCTTGGCCAGCCATGCGGCGTTCCAATTGGCGGTGCGCTTGCTTTCCCACAGGATGCGCCCGGCAATCTGGCCGCCCATGCCGGGGACCTCTTGCAGCACATCCGCGCCGCGCACGCCTTTGCCAACGGGAGCAAAACGATCCGCTGGAAAGGCTTGGGCCAGACGGTCTTCTAGCAGAACCTCGGCGGCCTCGCCCTGCAATTGCTGGCTGCCTTGTTCAGACTTTTTCTTCAGCGCCTCGATCTGCAGGCGCATGGTTTCCAGCTTTTGATCCTTTTCGGCCAGCTTCAATGCCTCGGCTTCCTGAACCTCGGCCCGGACCTTAGCGACCTGCGCGCCCATGGCCGCACTCAGCCGCTTTTCCAGTTCCAGATCCAGCTCTCGGGTCTTGGCTTCTAGCTCTCGCTGCAGGCGAAGGGCATCGGCTTGGGCCTTTTGCGCTTCGGCCAGTTTCGCGCGGTCTGCTTTGGCGGCCTCGGCCGCCTGTACTGCGGCCTGTTCAAGGGCCGCCAGTTTTGTCGCCTGCGCCTCGGCGGCCTGCTTTTGCGCCTGGGCTTCGATCAGGGATTTCTGCTGGGACAGGGCAGCTTCACGCTCGGCTGTCATCTGTTGGCGCAGATCGGCCATCATGGGGCCTGCCAAGGATTCCGTCAGCGCGATTTCCGAGCTGCAATTGGGACAGGTGATTTTCGCGTCGTCCATGGGGTCTCCGATCCGGTTGGCAGTGTACCGGTCAAGTCATAGCCCCGAGGGACCAAATCAGCCGGCTTGCGCTTTGGTTACCGCCGCCAGGGCTGCGGCCACCGCGTCGTCGATGGTAAGGTCAGAGGTGTCGATCAAAACCGCGTCGCTTGCGGCAACCATCGGGGCCTCGGAACGATCTGCATCCCGCGCGTCGCGGGCTTTGACATCGGCCAGCACGGTTTCGAAATCTGTGACCAAGCCGTTGCCGACCAGTTCTTTGAACCGACGCTCTGCCCGGACCTCGGCGCTGGCGGTGACGTACAGCTTTACCTGGGCATTTGGGCAAATGACGGTGCCGATATCGCGGCCGTCCAAAACCGCGCCGCCTTCGCGCCGGGCAAAGGCCTTTTGGAAATCCAGCAGAGCCGCGCGTACTTCGGGGATGACGGCCACTTTGCTGGCGGCCTGGGCGGCTTCGGGCGTGCGCAGATCGTCCCGCGCCAAATCCTCGGGTGTTAGCCCTTCGGCCCCGGCAATCGGTTCCACCCCGTCCAGCATCTTGCGGCCAACGACGCGGTACAACAGGCCCGTGTCCAGATGCGCAAAGCCAAATCGGTCCGCGACTGCCCGGCTTATCGTGCCTTTTCCCGCCGCAGCGGGCCCGTCAATTGCGACCGTAAAGCTCATTTCCGGCGTGCGCGCCGGGTCCGGATCAGACTGCCGATGACCACACCGCTTGTGACCAGGAATGCCGCGATCCAAAGATAGATTTTCCCTTGGGTCGCAAGGCTAAGCATCTGCATCGCTTCGTCCGTTAGCTGGTCGCTGGGCAAGGCCAAAGCCGCAGTAACTTGCATGTTTTCCCAGTAATCTGCACCCATCGCGGCCAAGGTCAGCAGCACGGCGAAACCCCGGCGCGCCAGTGGCACGCGCCGGCCTCGGCGGATCACAACCAGCAACAAGGTCAAAGCGGACAAGCCCGGCAACGCCCAATCGAGCAACACCTGAGGCCCCAAATATTGCGCGCGTCCAGCCTCGGACAACGCGGCGAAATAGGCGCGGGCCTCTTCAGCTGAATAGCCGAACATCCGAAGCTCTAGCGGGGTTTCAATGCCGGTTTCGGCCAGAATGATCGGATATGACCACAACAAAGACGCCGCGACGACCGCGATTGCGCCCAATAAACTAAGCCGTAGCAAGGATTTCATAGTCTGCTCCTAAAATTGCCCGAGGTGTTTTGACCTTTGTGAGCCGATCACCGCGTTGACGCAACCATCGTTGTCATTTCCGGGTCATATCCACCCGATTGCGGTGCATCTGGGTCGATCTGGTAATAATCGCCCTTGTCATCGGTAAAGATATGGCCGCCAATCGCCAGTTCCGGGGCCTCGTCCAGGCTGCCAGCAAAGATCGACAGATTTTCGCCCTGCCCGTCAAAGAACAATTGCGCACCACATGTGCCGCAGAACCCGCGTTTGGCCGCGGAGCTAGAGGTGTACCATGTGACCTCGCCCTGGATCTGGATCGCGTCCCGCCGGACCGAGGTTGCCGCAACGTGGTGGCCGCTGGATTTGCGGCATTGCGAGCAGTGGCATGCAATTACAGGGCGCAGAGGGCCTGTCGCGGTATAGGTGACCGCGCCGCACAAGCAGCTGCCCCGGATCATGGCGCCACCTGCGGGCCAGAACGCCCAGCGCTAAAGCAAGGCCGCCCATCGGTCGCTTTGTAATACGCGCCCTTATCGGCATAGAAGATATGGTCTTGCAGGATCAGGCCGGTGTCGCCATTCAACGCGCCCAGCGCTAGGTAGACCAGGCCGTCATATTCCTCCCAGAACAGATAACTGCCGCAGGTCGGGCAAAAACCACGCCGCGCCGCGTCCGAGGATTTGTACCAGCGCACATCCCCCGAAACCCGCACGTCATCCCATTTGGCGGATGCCGCGGCAGGATAGTGCCCGCTGGATTTACGGCATTGGCCGCAATGGCACGCGGCGGCGGGGCCAAGCGGCCCGGTCACCGTGTAGTGGATCGCGCCACATAAACAGGAGCCGTTTTGGGTCATACCTCTTCGATCCGCGCGCCCAGCTGGCCCATCAGATCCCGGAAGATCGGGAAAGAGGTCAAAATGGGCCCGCCATCGTCGATGGATACAGGGGTGTCGCTGGCAAAGCCGCAGATCAGAAAGGACATGGCAATCCGGTGATCCAGATAGGTGGCACAGCGCGCGCCGCCCGGCACTTTGCCTGTGCCCTCGACCGCGAACCAATCTTCGCCTTCGTTCACTGTGACCCCGTTGGCCCGCAGGCCGGATGCCATCGCTTCGATCCGGTCGCTTTCTTTGACGCGCAGTTCCTTCACGCCCGCCATCATCGTTGTGCCCTTGGCATAGGCCGCCACGACGGACAGGATCGGGTATTCGTCGATCATGCTAGCCGCGCGGGCGGGCGGGACCTCGATCCCTTTCATGTCAGGAGAGTAGCGCGCGCGCAGATCGGCCACAGGCTCGCCGCCTTCGACCCGTTCGTTTTCGTAAACCAGATCAGCGCCCATTTCGCGCAACGTGGTGAACAGCCCAGCACGGGTTGGGTTCAGCCCGATGCCCGGCACCAGCACGTCCGATCCCGGGGTGATCAAGGCAGCACAAACCGGAAAGGCCGCGCTGGACGGATCGCGGGGCACAGCGATGATTTGCGGCGACAGTTCTGGCTGGCCGGTTAGGGTGATCACGCGGCCCTCGGCGGTATCCTCGACCGTGATGTGCGCACCAAAGCCCGCCAACATACGTTCTGTGTGGTCCCGGGTGGCTTCTTTTTCGATGACAACAGTTTGGCCCGGCGCGTTCAGCCCCGCCAGCAGAACCGCTGATTTCACCTGCGCACTGGGTACAGGCGTTGTATAGCGTACCGGCACTGGGTTTTCAGCGCCCACCAGCGTCATGGGCAAACGCCCGCCTGCCCGGCCCACGGCTTTGGTGCCGAACAAGGCCAGCGGATCGGTGACCCGGCCCATGGGGCGCGAGCGCAAAGATGCGTCGCCTGTGAACGTGACCGAGATCGCGCAGCTGGCCGCGGCCCCCATCAACAAACGCACACCGGTGCCAGAGTTGCCGCAATCAATGACATCTTCGGGTTCAGCAAAGCCGCCAACGCCGAC
>SPJP01000023.1 GCA_006844665.1 Paracoccaceae bacterium | reverse complement strand
ATGCAATGTCACAATCGGGCAGCGAATGGCGCGGGTGGGGGCCAGTAGATTGGCCGCTTTGATCGCCTGGCACAGGCGGTCGGAGATAAAGAATGCCTGAAAAACCCCCGGATCCATCCAAAGATCAGCGCCAGTCAGAACGGACGCATTCATTCTGACATCGTCTTCCAAAGTCAAAAAACTAAGCATCCCGGGCGAGTTAGGCTCTGGCGCTCGGGGATATTCAACATTCTTCGAATGCTCTGGCTCAAAACCCTGCTTTCGGGCCACGACAACCAGGATGTAGTAATTCCCCGCCTCCTCGGTGGTATGATCAATCTGAAATAGCTTAACCGGGTGCAAAACCGCGCCCCCCAGATCAAACTGCACCAAAACGTCATGCAGCGCTTGGTTCACGACAATATAGCCCGCGTCGATGACCGGCGGCAGCGGATTCCGCTGCATTCCATTAAAGCCTTTCTCGAACAGCAAGCGATCTGGCAGCTCACCAACGTCAGAGGTTTCGCCCATTTTATAGCGCTTCAGAAGCTCAGCATGTGCTTTAGGATCATCAATACTGAGATCCGGCGCATATGGAATGAAGTTGTCATTCACCCGACGCACGTCCCACCAAAACACAGGCTGCAGTTTCTTGGATGACATGGAATACTATTTCCTAATACGAAAAGCCCTTGGCAATTGGCCTAGGTCGGTTTCACAGGCAAATCAACTGTACAACGGATGATCCGCGCCAAACCCGGCCGGGGTGACGGCCATACCCCACACAGCCCACCCCCCTGCGCCACTTGACTCTGGCCCCCAAACACGCCTAAACGCCCTCAACACCCCGGAGAGCCATAGCCCTCCGGTCCTTTGCCTTAGGCTAGGATCGCCACCCGTCAGCGCGTTGCGCCCACGGGTGCTTTTCTGCTTTGGGCTTTGGAACCCGACCATTCGACCCCATATGGGGCCAAGACCCGAAGCTGACCAAAGGACGACACCTATGTTCGAGAACCTGTCTGACCGCCTCTCTGGCGTCTTTGACCGGCTGACCAAGCAAGGCGCCCTGTCCGAGGCCGATGTCGAAACCGCCCTGCGCGAGGTTCGCGTCGCCCTGCTGGAAGCCGACGTCTCGCTGCCCGTGGCGCGCAGCTTTATCAAAGCGGTCACCAAGAAAGCCACCGGACAAGCCGTGACCAAATCGGTCACCCCGGGCCAGCAGGTCGTCAAGATTGTCCATGACGAGCTGATCGCGACCCTGCGCGGTGCAGAAGACCCCGGCGCGCTGAAAATCGACAACCCGCCTGCGCCGATCCTGATGGTGGGTCTGCAGGGCTCTGGTAAGACCACCACCACCGCCAAGCTGGCCAAACGTCTGAAGGATCGCGAAGGCAAGCGGGTGCTGATGGCCTCGCTCGACACCAACCGGCCCGCCGCGATGGAACAGCTGGCGATCCTCGGCGCCCAGATCGGCGTCGACACCCTGCCCATCGTCAAAGGCGAAAGCGCCCAGACCATCGCCAAACGCGCCAAGACCCAGGCCAGCCTGGGCGGCTATGACGTCTATATCCTGGACACCGCTGGCCGGCTGCATATCGATGCCGAACTGATCGCCCAAGCTCAGGAAGTCCGCGACATCGCGGTCCCGCGCGAAACTCTGCTGGTGGTCGACGGTCTGACCGGCCAGGACGCCGTCAACGTGGCCCAGGAATTCGACGACAAGATCGGCGTCACCGGCGTCTGCCTGACCCGGATGGACGGCGACGGTCGCGGCGGTGCTGCCCTATCCATGCGCGCCATCACCGGCAAGCCGATCCGCTTCGTCGGCCTCGGCGAAAAGATGGACGCCTTTGAAACCTTCGAGCCAGAGCGCGTCGCAGGCCGCATCCTTGGCATGGGCGATATCGTGGCCCTGGTCGAAAAGGCCCAGGAAACCCTAGAGGCCGAACAGGCCGAGCGGATGATGAAGCGGTTCCAGAAAGGTCTGTTCAACATGAACGACCTGAAAGGCCAGCTGGAACAGATGCTGAAAATGGGCGGCGTCGAAGGCCTGATGGGCATGATGCCCGGCATGTCGAAATACAAAGGCCAGATGGACAAGGCCGGCATGGACGACAAGGTCCTGCGCCAACAGATCGCCCTGATCCAGTCCATGACCAAGAAAGAGCGTGCAAACCCTCAGATCCTGCAAGCCAGCCGCAAAAAGCGGATCGCCAAGGGCGCGGGCATGGAAGTGTCCGACCTGAACAAGCTGTTGAAGATGCAGCGCCAGATGGGCGACATGATGAAGAAGATGGGCAAAGGCGGGATGCTGAAGCAAGCCATGGCAGCCATGGGCGGCAAAGGCATGCCCGGTATGGGTGGCATGGGCGGCGGCATGCCAAAGGATCTGGCGGGCATGGACCCCAAAGCGCTGGAAGCTGCGGCCAAGCAAATGGGCATGGGCGGCGGTGGGCTGCCCGGTGGCATGGGCGGCGGCGGCCTTCCCGGGCTTGGCGGCCTGTCAGGATTGGGCAAAAAGAAATGAGGTTCCCCGTCCTAGAAACCGAAAACCTGTTTCTGCGCAAACCCTTGCCGCAGGACTTCCCCGCCCAGGCCCCCGGCGCGCGCGCGTGGTTCGGCGTGACGCAAACCCTTGCCCATTGGGACACCCACGGCTATGGCCCCTTCGCCCTGATCTGCAAAGACACCGATCTGTGCCTTGGCCTTGCGGGCCCCTGGAACCCCGCCAACTGGCCCGAGGCTGAACTGGTCTGGAACCTGTGGCACGCCAATGAAAAGCCTGAAATCGCCCGCGAAGGCGTGGCAGCGGCACACGGCTTTGCCCGCAAAACCCTGCATTGGAACGCTTGCGTCACCTATCTGGGCTTTGCCAACCGCGCAGGCATTGCCCTGGCCGAAACCCTGGGCGCGACCCGCGACCGGTTCGCCAAAACCCCCATCGGCCGCGATTGCCTGGTCTATCGCCACGGCACGACCTCTGGCACGGGCACTGACGCCGGAGGCCTGCGCGCCGCATGACCCGCACCGCCCCCACCCTTTCCACAGACCGCCTGAACCTGCGCGCGGGCGAGGCACCCGATGATACCGTGGTTTACCGCCACAGAGGCGTCCAATGAATTATGACGTCCCAACCCTAACCACGGATCGCCTGATCCTGCGCGCGCCGCAGTTCAGTGATCTAGCGGTATGGACAGAATTTCTGGCCAGTGACCGGTCGGAATTTGTCGGCGGGCCGCAGCCTGATGCCGGCCAGGCCTGGCGCGCCTTTGCCCATTTCGCGGGCATGTGGGCCCTGCGCGGTTTGGGCAGCTTTGTGTTTGCGCGCAAGGAAACCCCGGATCAGCCCCTTGGCCACACCGGCCCATGGTTCCCTGTCGGCTGGCCGGAACATGAACTTGGCTGGATCGTCTGGGATCCTTCCGTCGAAGGCACCGGCCTTGCGTCTGAGGCCGCCCGCGAAGCCCGCCGCTACGCCTATGAAGTTCTGGGCTGGGAACAACCCGTCAGCTATATCGACCCGGACAATGCCCGTTCGATCGCCTTGGCCGAACGGCTGGGCTGTGTGCTGGATCAGGACGCCGCACAACCTGATTTCGGCAAACCTGTGCTGGTCTACCGCCATCCAAAGGTGCTGCCATGACCCGCGCCGCCATTCCAACCGTGCGGACCGACCGCCTGGTCCTGCGGGCCCCCCAGCCCAAGGATTTCGAAGCCTTTGCCGAATTCCGCGCCGGTCCTCGTATGACTCATCTGGGTGGCCCGTTTGATCGCACGCAGGCCTTCATCCAATTCTGTGCGCTTTACGGCCATTGGGACATGCGCGGCTATGGCCGTTGGATTGCTGCCGATAAAAACACCGATGCCGCCCTGGGCGTTGTCGGCCTGTTTTTCCCCGAAGACTGGCCCGAACGCGAATTGGCGTGGTCCCTGTTCGAAGGCGCTGAAGGCAAAGGCTATGCGACCGAGGCCGCCCTTGCCGCCCGCGACCATGCGTTCCAGACCTTAGGTTGGGACCGCCTCGTCAGCTATATCGCGGTGGAAAACGCGCGCTCTATCGCTCTGGCCGAACGGTTGGGCGCAGTTCAGGAATCGGGCTTTGATCACCCGACCTATGGCCCGCTGCTGTGCTATGCGCACGTGCCTTCAGACACGCGCGCCAATGCCCGACCTGCGGCCCGCGCTGGGGGAACAGCCCCATGATCCGCCTTGTTAACCCTTTGGGCGCGCCCTGCGCCCGCACCGATGTTTTACCGACGCAATACCGACGTTTTACCGACACCGCATTTGCACCGTTAAGGACCCGCCCATGACCGACGTTGTGACCAAAGCCGCCGAGATCCTGAAAGCGCATCGTGAAAGCATTGATCGTCTGGATGCGATCCTTGTCTACACGCTGGGCGAACGGTTCAAGCACACTCAGGCGGTGGGGAAATTGAAGGCCGAACATGACCTGCCGGCCTCTGACCCTGACCGCGAAGCCAAGCAGATCGCGCGGCTGGAAGACCTTGCAAACCGGGCCGATCTGGACCCGGAATTCGCCAAGAATTTTCTGAATTTTATCATTCAGGAAGTGATACAGCACCACAAGAAACACCAAGAATAACAGGCCATTACGCCTGTCACGCCATCTATAGGAGAATACACCATGGCTATGAAAATTCGTCTCGCACGCGGCGGTTCCAAGAAACGTCCTTTTTACCGCATCGTGGCCACTGACAGCCGCATGCCTCGTGACGGTCGCTTCATCGAGAAGCTGGGCACATACAACCCGCTGCTGGCCAAAGACAGCGAAGAGCGCGTCAAAATGAACGTCGAGCGGATCCAGTACTGGCTGGGTGAAGGCGCTCAGCCAACCGACCGCGTCTCTCGCTTCCTGGAAGCCGCAGGCGTGATCGAGAAGAAAGAACGCAACAACCCCAAGAAAGCCCAGCCCGGCAAAAAAGCCGTAGAACGCGCCGAAGAAAAAGCGTCAAAAGCAGCTGACGCGGCCGCCGATTCTGAAGAGGCCTAAGCGATAAAAGGGGGTTCCGCAGATGCGCGGAACACATAGAAAAATCGGGGGTGCCCATGTCGGATGATCTAATCTGTGTGGGCGCCATCGCTGGCTCTTTTGGTGTGCGAGGCGAGGTGCGGCTGAAAAGCTTTTGCGCCGAGCCCGCCGCCATAGCCGACTACGCGCCCTTGGTCACCCAAGATGGGCGCAGCTTTGATGTGCGCGTCACCCGTGCGATAAAAAACGGCCTGTCAGCACGACTTAGCGGGATTTCCAATAAAGAAGACGCCGATGCCCTGCGCGGTGTTCAGCTGTTCGCACCTCGGGATCGTTTGCCTGGGCTGGACGATGATGAATACTACCATTCCGACCTGATCGGCATGATTGTGCTGGACACGGGCGGCACCGAACTGGGCAAGGTCAACAACGTTTTGAACCACGGCGCGGGCGATCTGCTAGAGGTCACAACCCCCAAGGGCCCCGCCTATCTGCCTTTCACCCGCGCGGCTGTTCCCACGGTGGATATCGCCAGCGGCCGCATCATCGCGGACCCGCCCGACGGGGTGTTCGAGGATGACTGACCCTGTCAAAATACTGGTCCATGCAGGGTTCCACAAAACCGGGACATCTAGCTTGCAGGACTTTCTGAAGCTAAACAGCGAAGCCCTGACGCCCTATTTCGACTATTTTGGCAAGAACAACCTGAAAGGCGCAGGCAGCAATGCGCGCCTGTATTCCCAGCGCCCCTTCCCGTGGCGCCTGGCCAAGTTTCGCCTGTCTTTGCGCCGGTTCCTGGCGGATCGCCCTGCGGATCGGTCCCTTGTCATATCGCGCGAAACTTTTGCCGGCGGTATGCCTGGGCATCGGCGTTTTACCGGCGGTTTGATGCGCGCCTACGCCCCTGCGGCCATTCCCCTGGCCAAGACAATCGTCAGCGAGTTGCGCCGTAAATACGGCCCGGATGCCGAGATTATCTTGCTATACACAACGCGAAATCGCGAAGACTGGATCAAATCGGTCCATGGTCATTTGCTGCGCTCAATCCGGTTACGCCTTGATTTCAAACAGTTCCGCGCTCAGTTCCCGCAATTGGCCGAGCTGGATGCCGAGGCCGAGACTATCAAAGCCGCCCTTGCCCCGATCCGGGTCGAGCATATGGCGCTAGAGGATTTCCGCCTGGCCCCCGAAGGCCCTGCCCGGTCTATCCTGGATCTGATGGGCGTACCCGAAGACACCCGGTCCCAGCTGCGACCGGCGGCGCGCGCCAATGTCGGCCAGCCGGTGGATCTGCGCCAGACGTTTTTGGAACTGAACCGAAATATCAAATCAAAGGATGCCCTGCGCGCACGTAAAACTGCGCTGCTGCATGCCCATTGGAAGGGTCTAGAAGATGTCTGAAGACCCGTCCGATACAGGCGCACATCTGCGCCGCCCGATCCCGACCAAATCCCATGGCCGTCTAAGCATCGGAGCCAGCCTGAAACCGCGCGAGGTCATGACCGACCGGCCGATGCTAAAACACAGCTGGACCGCCAAGATCATCACCCTTTTCCCCGACGCCTTCCCCGGCGTTCTGGGTGAAAGCCTGACCGGCAAGGCGCTGGAACAAGGGCTTTGGCAGCTGAAGCCAGTGGATCTGCGGATCTTTGGCAAGGGCAAGCACCGCGATGTGGATGACACCCCTGCAGGCGGCGGCGCGGGCATGGTCATTCGGGCCGACGTTCTGGGCGAGGCGATTGAGACCGATCCGATCCCCGGCCCCCTTGTGTATCTGTCCCCCCGGGGCAAACGCTTTGATCAGGCGATGGCGAAAACCTGGGCCCGTGGGCCGGGCGTGACCCTGATCTGTGGCCGGTTCGAAGGCATCGACCAGCGGGTGATTGACCACTACGGGATACAAGAGGTCTCGCTTGGGGATTTCGTGATGACAGGCGGGGAAATCGCCGCCCAAGCCATGCTGGATGCCACAATCCGCCTGCAGCCCAACGTGCTGGGAAACGCGGAATCCACCGAAGAAGAAAGCTTTTCCAACGGCTTGCTGGAACACCCCCAATACACCCGGCCTGCCACTTGGAAAGGCCACACGGTGCCCGAGGTTCTGACATCGGGCCATCACGGCAAGATCGCCGAATGGCGCGCTGCACAAAGCCAGCAACTGACCCAGGAACGCCGCCCGGACCTGTGGCAAGAATACCTAGAAAAACAAGGGCCGAAGACAGCCGAATAGGCTTGATTCCCACCCCAACCGATCCTATACGCACCCTATTACGGGATTCGCGCGACAGCACGGGTCTCGTTTGTTTTGGATCGGCGTTGATTGGGCACTTCACCCTATCGCCCTTGGGCAGACACCCCGGTCCGGTCGAAAGACCGCCAAATAATGACGCCGAGCGATCCTCTGGCGGGCTGGCCCTAGGGCTGGAACCCGGCTGAAGACCAAGAGCTCTCGTACGGCCCCATAGTTGCGGAAAACCGTGACCCGAAAAGGAAAACAGCGATGAACCTGATCGCACAGCTAGAAGCGGAACAAATCGCCGCTCTGGGCAAAGACATCCCGGATTTCAAAGCCGGTGACACCATCCGCGTTGGTTTTAAAGTGACCGAGGGCACGCGCTCTCGTGTTCAGAACTACGAAGGTGTCTGCATTGGGCGCAACAACGGCCACGGCATCGCCGCGTCGTTCACTGTCCGCAAAATCAGCTTCGGCGAAGGCGTGGAACGTGTGTTCCCGCTGTACTCGACCAACATCGACAGCATCACTGTTGTGCGTCGCGGTCGTGTTCGTCGTGCGAAACTGTACTACTTGCGCGATCGTCGCGGCAAATCTGCCCGTATCGCCGAGAAAACCAATTACAAGCCCAAGTCGGCCTAAGGGGAACGGACATGAAAAACGACATCCATCCCGAATACCACACCATCAACGTCAAAATGACCGATGGCACTGTGGTTCAGATGAAATCCACTTGGGGCGCCGAAGGCGATCAGCTGGCTTTGGACATTGATCCAAGCGTGCACCCTGCCTGGACTGGCGGTAACTCTCGTCTGCTGGACACCGGCGGCCGCGTTTCCAAGTTCAAGAACAAATACGCAGGTCTGGGCTTCTAAGACCAAACCTTTTCGTATTCGTGTGTGTGAAACCCCGTTGCTGGCCTCAGCAGCGGGGTTTTCCTTTTCGCGACACTGCCGCCACAGAGTAGATTCGACGCGTGTTTATTCGCGCCATTGTGCTTTCCCTTAGACCTTTCACCGCATATGGTGCATCGGCACAGGGGTCGTGTAATCAGGGGCAGGCAGTGGCGCATATTATCGTTTTTGGGAATGAAAAAGGCGGGTCGGGCAAGTCCACCACCTGCATGCATGTGGCGACGGCGCTGTCTCGGATGGGATATCGGGTTGGCGCGGTGGATCTGGATATCCGCCAACGCAGCTTTGGCCGATACTTAGAAAACCGCGAAGCCTACCGCAAAAAATCCCGTCAAAGCCTGACATCGCCGGTGATGATGGAACTGCCCGAGATTGACGAGACCACCTTATCCCCGGGCGAAAACGCCAATGATCACCGCCTGTCCGCCGCCGTGGCCAAGCTGGAAGAAGACAGCGATTTCATCTGTATCGATTGCCCCGGGTCCCACACGCGGCTGAGCCAGGTTGCCCATTCTCTGGCCGACACGCTTGTGACCCCGCTGAACGACAGCTTTGTGGATTTTGACCTGCTGGCAAAGACCGACGCCGACACGGGCAAGGTGCTGGGCCCGTCGGTTTATTCCGAAATGGTGTGGAACGCGCGGCAGTTGCGCGCCCAGGCCGGGCTTCGCCCGTTGGACTGGATCGTGCTGCGCAACCGTTTGGGCACCCAGTTCATGCACAACAAAAAGAAGGTCGGCGATGCATTGGAAGACCTGTCCAAGCGGATCGGCTTTCGCGTGGTGCCTGGCTTTTCCGAACGCGTGATCTTTCGAGAGCTGTTTCCAAGGGGTTTGACCCTGCTGGATCTGCGCGACATTGGCGTGGCCAACCTGAACCTGTCCAACATCGCCGCCCGGCAAGAGGTCCGCGATCTGCTAAAAGCCATGGATCTGCCGGGCGTAAAGATTACAATCTAGTCCCGACATCCAGTCCGCTGAAACATCGGTGAAATATTCCCAAGCGGATTCTGGCAAAAATTACTGAAATTGCACCGAATACTCACGCATCCGTGACAAGCCCATCAAGCGGGCGTGAGGACCCTCGTAACATCTCGTTTCGTGACGATGTTCTATGCCAGAACAGGCGAAACGAATTCGAAGGATACGGGATGACAAGCATGACAGATCAGCCAGCCACAAAGACATTGCCCCGCTGGGTGCCCATTGCCGCGATTGCGGTGGGCGCGGGGCTTGGCGCGTATTTTCTGCGCGACACGCTGTCTTTTCAAACCCTGGCTGACAACCGCGAGGCGCTGATCGCGTTTCGCGACGCAAACTATCTGGTTACGGCGCTGATCTATATCGCGATCTATGTGCTGCTGGTCGCGTTCTCCATCCCCGGGGCGACGATTGCCACTTTGGCGGGCGGCTTTCTATTTGGTCTGGTGCCCGGCACGATCCTGACCGTTCTTGGCGCTACCTTAGGCGCCACAGCGATCTTTCTGGCGGCCAAATGGGGTTTTGGCGAAAAGCTGGCGGCCAAGATGGAAACCAGCGAAGGGGCGGCCAAGCGGTTCCGCGACGGGCTGCGCGAAGACGAGCTGTCCTATCTATTCCTGATCCGTCTGGTGCCTGCGGTACCGTTCTTTGTGGCCAACTTGCTGCCTGCTTTGGTCGGCGTCGGTTTGGGCAAATACGTGATCACAACCTTCTTTGGCATCATGCCTGGTACCGCCGTCTATACATGGGTCGGCGTCGGCCTGGGCGAGGTTTTTGCCAGCGGCCAGACCCCGAACCTTGGGATTATCTTTGAACCTCAGATCCTTGGCCCGCTGTTGGGTTTAGCGGCCCTTGCCTTGCTGCCCATCATCATCAAGCGCCTGCGCGCCAAGAAAGGTTGATCCCATGACGCGTATCAAAACCGATATTCTGGTCATCGGCGGCGGATCCGGCGGGCTGAGTGTTGCGGCGGGGGCGGTCCAGATGGGCGCGAAAGTGACCCTGCTGGAAGGCCACAAGATGGGCGGCGACTGCCTGAACTATGGTTGCGTTCCTTCCAAAGCGCTGCTGGCCGCGGGAAAACAGGCCGCTGCCATGGGCAAGGGCGAAAAATTCGGTGTCACGCCGGTGATGCCCCAGGTCGACTATGCCTCGGCCAAAGACCATGTGCATGCGGTGATCGACACGATTGCCCCCTTGGATTCTGTCGAACGGTTCGAAGGGCTGGGCGTTCAGGTGATCCAGGAACATGGCCGCTTCATCAGCCCGACCGAGGTTAAGGCCGGCGATTACACCATCACCGCCCGCCGTATCGTGATCGCCACAGGCTCGCGTCCCTTTGTGCCCCCCATCCCAGGCCTGGACACCGTTCCGTATGAGACAAACGAGACCCTGTTCGATCTGCGCGAGGCGCCGGACCATCTGATCGTCATCGGCGGTGGCCCGATTGGCATGGAAATGGCTCAGGCCCATGCGCGTCTGGGATCTAAAGTGACCGTTTTGGACGGCTCCAAGGCTCTGAGCAAGGACGACCCGGAACTGGCCGCCATTGCGCTTGAAAAGCTGCGTGGCGAAGGGATCGAGATTGTCGAAGACGCGCGTGCGTCGGAAATCAAGGGCAGCGCTGGCGCGATTGAAGTGTTTACAATGGACGGCGGGGTCTACAAAGGCTCGCACCTGCTGGTGGCCGCCGGGCGCACCCCCAATGTCGACAAGATGGATCTGGAAAAGGCCGGGATCGAGTATGATCGCGGCGGTTTGAAAGTGGATGACAGCCTGCGGACCACCAACAGAAAAGTCTACGGCATCGGCGATGTCGCCGGGCGGCTGCAGTTTACTCATGTTGCGGGCTATCACGCAGGCGTCGTGATCCGCCAGATCGTGCTTGGCCTATCCGCCAAGGCCAAGCAAAGCCACATCCCCTGGGCCACCTATACCGACCCCGAAATTGCCCAAGTCGGCCTGACCGAAGCCGAAGCACAGTCCGAGCATGGCGACAAGCTGCAAGTGGTCCGTTTCCCCTACCATGAAAATGACCGCGCAATTGCCGAAGGCAAAACAACCGGGTTAATCAAGGTGATGGTCGTCAAAGGACGTCCCGTTGGTGCGTCAATCGTTGGGGCCAGCGCCGGGGATCTGATCGGTATCTGGGCCATGGCCATCGCCAACAACCTGAAAATGAGCGCCATCGCCAATATGGTCGCCCCCTACCCGACACTGGGCGAGATCAGTAAACGCGCGGCAGGGGCTTATTTTGCTCCAAAGCTCTTTGACAACCCGTGGCTCAAGCGTATCGTGTGGCTAGTGCAGCGGTTCTAGCCACCCTCGAGGAGACACCTGTTTGCTCAATACCCTCTCTGGTCGATTTCTGATCCTGACCTCGGTCTTCGTCATGTTGGCCGAGATCCTGATCTTTGTGCCGTCGGTCGCGAATTTTCGGGAAAGCTATCTGCTGAACCGGCTGGAACGGGCACAGATTGCGTCGCTGGCTCTGCTCGCCTCGTCCGACACGATGGTGGCGCCGGAATTGGAAGAAGAGCTGCTGGAAAACGCAGGGGTGCTGACGGTTGTTTTGCGCCGCGATCAGATCCGAGAGCTTGTTCTCGCCTCGCCCATGGCAGCGCCGGTGTCCAAAAGCTACGATCTGCGCGATGCCTCGGCCCTTGTGCTGATCCGCGACGCGCTGGCCCGGCTGGTGACCACCAAGAACGAGGTGATCCTTGTGACCGGTACGCCGGTGCGCGGCGCGGGCGAGGTGATCGAGATTACCTTGGAAACCACCTCGCTGCGCGTGGCGATCGTGGATTACGGCCTGCGGATTTTGCTGTTGTCGGCGGTGATTTCGATCATCACAGCGGGCCTGTTGTTCTTTGCCGTGCGCCGCTTTCTGGTCCAGCCCATGGCGCGGGTGGTCAGCCATATGTCTGTCTATGCCCAGGCCCCCGAAGACACCCGCGGCTTTATCAAGCCATCCGCATCTTTGCATGAACTGCGCGAAGCCGAGGACGCGCTGTATTTGCTGCAAACCGAACTGACCGGCGCGTTGAAGCAGAAACAGCGTTTGGCCCAGCTTGGGTCTGCCGTGGCCAAGATCAGCCACGATCTGCGCAATATCCTGACCGTGGCACAGCTGTTTACCGACCGGCTGGAAAGCTCTGCCGATCCGGCGGTGGTGCGCACAGCGCCCAAGCTGGTGGGGGCGATTAGCCGTGCGGTGAACCTGTGCGAATCTACTTTGGCTTTTGGCAAAGCCGAAGAACCGCCCCCCGCCCTGACCATTATTTCCCTGCACGATCTGGTCGAAGACGCGCTGGACGGCGAACGCTTGGCCGCGATGGAAAAGGACTGCGTGGATTACCGCTGTGATATTCCGGCGGACATGTCCGTGCGCGCCGATCCCGAACAATTGTACCGTGTTATCACCAACCTGGCCCGCAACGCCCGCCAAGCGATCGAGGCGACAGGCAAGTCGGGCACGATCTCTATCATCGCTTGCGAACAGGACGCGGATTGGCGGATCTCGGTCCAGGATACTGGGCCCGGGTTGCCGCCCAAAGCGCTGGAACATCTGTTCACTGCCTTTCAAGGCAATGTCCGCAAAGGCGGCACAGGGCTGGGTCTTGCCATTGCCGCCGATCTGGTGCGCGGCCATGGCGGGGCCTTGATGCTGCGCGAAACCGGCAAAACCGGGACAATCTTTGACATTCACCTACCCCGGGAAACCGCAGCCATGGGTGTGGTCAAAGAATAGTATCGAAACGACAAAAAACCTTGCGAAATCCACTTGCAAACATGTGGGGGCAGGTTTATGCCCCCTCCTCACGCGCTGGTAGCTCAGCTGGATAGAGTACTTGACTACGAATCAAGGGGTCGGGGGTTCGAATCCTCCCCAGCGCGCCACTCCCCCTTTCTGGGACCGAATACACCGGATGGGGTGTCACGTCGTCTAGGACGTTGACGAACTTAAATGCGGCCCCTATGAACCGGGCTTGACTTGAAATGACGGCGATTCCTTTCGGACGCGGTCAGCCCGATGGGAGTTTTGACATATGAAACGTACGTTTCAGCCTTCGAACCTGGTGCGCAAGCGCCGTCACGGTTTCCGCGCTCGCATGGCCACCAAAGCTGGCCGCAAGATCCTGAACGCGCGCCGCGCACAGGGCCGTAAGCACCTAAGCGCTTAAGCCTAATGACTGGGACTGCGCCGACGCATCCCGAATTTGATCTAGACGCACCCGCCGCTCGCCCGGCGGGTTTGTCGTTTTGCGTCGAGGTGTTACGCAAGCGCGCCGACTTTTTGACAGCGGCAAAAGCTAGCCGCGTGCACATGCCCGCCTTTGTCCTGCAGGCCCGCAACCGCGCTGATGACGATCCAAAGATCAGAATTGGGTTCACATGCTCGAAAAAGGTCGGCAATGCCGTGGCCCGAAACCGCGCGAAACGGCGGCTGCGCGAGATTGCCCGTCTGGGCCTGCCATCAGCGGGGAAACCAGGCTGGGATTACGTGCTGATCGGACGGCGCGATAAAACCGCCAGCCGCGCCTTTGATCTGCTCCAGGCCGATCTGACAGACGCTTTGCGGCAGATCCACAAATGACCCCGCTGGCCTTTATCCTATCGCTGCCCATCCGGGCCTACCGCTTGCTGCTTAGCCCTTGGGTCGGCCATGGCTGCCGGTTCCACCCCACCTGTTCCGCCTACGCGATGGAAGCTTTGGCCAAACATGGCGGCATAAAGGGCCTGTACCTGACCATCCGCCGGATCGGGCGCTGCCATCCTTGGGGTGGTTCGGGCATCGACAACGTCCCCGACTAGGCCCTGCCGATTGCCCTTGGCGTCGCCCTAGAAAATCTGGCATATCCCCAGCCATGTTAGACGATCACAACGATATTCACCCGCTGTTCCACGATGCGCCCTCGACGACGGAGTTCAAAAAGCTCCGCAAACGCATCGTGCGCCAAACCCGCGAGGCGATCGACGCCTACGGCATGATCGAGCCCGGCAGCCGCTGGCTTGTCTGCATGTCGGGCGGCAAGGACAGCTATACTCTGCTGGCCGTGCTGACCGAACTGAAATGGCGCGGCCTGCTGCCTGTTGATTTGCTGGCCTGCAATCTTGATCAGGGCCAGCCGGGCTTTCCCGCCACCGTCCTACCTGAATTTCTGACCAAGATGGGCGTCGAGCACCGGATCGAATATCAAGACACTTATTCCATCGTCATGGACAAAGTGCCCGCCGGGCGCACCTTTTGCGCGCTGTGTTCGCGGCTAAGACGCGGAAACCTTTACCGGATCGCCCGCGAGGAAGGCTGCAGCGCCGTCGTTCTGGGCCATCACCGGGACGACATGCTGGAAACATTCTTTATGAACCTGTTCCACGGCGGCAAAGTCGCGACCATGCCGCCTAAACTGGTCAATGACGAAGGCGATCTGTTCGTTTATCGCCCCCTTGCCCATGTGGCCGAAGCCGATTGCGAACGCTTTGCCCGCGACCTGAATTATCCGATCATTCCTTGCGATCTCTGCGGCTCTCAGGACGGGTTGCAGCGCCAGCAAGTCAAACGGATGATCGACGGCTGGGAAGCCAACCATCCCGGCCGCCGGCAAAAGCTGTTTTCAGCGTTAACCAAGGTACGTCCCAGCCACATGCTGGACCCAGAGCTATTTGATTTTGCGGGCTTGCTTCGGCCGAACTCCGGGGATCAAGAAAATTCTAAACGTTTCGCCGAGCAGGATTAACCGCTCGTCAGGATAACGCAGCTACCCAGAGGCGAGTTTAGCCATGGGAACAGATGCCTTGACGCGTATGTCCAACATTCTGGAATCAACGCTCGCGCGGCCTGCGCCGGCGGTTTTGGTCCCTGTCGCAACCGCCCTAGCCTATTCTTGGGGGCTAACCGGGTCCTCGTTGTCTCTGACGATGCTAGTTGTTGTACTGGCGATCTCTTTCTCTTGGAAACTAGACCGGACTACGAATCGTATGGCGACGCCCGCGATAGATCCCCTGACCCAGTTGCCCAACGAATCCGCTTTGCTGCTGGCCATCAACAACAGCCTCGGGGCGCCGGGGGCGGCGCATCAGACTTCGGCCTGCGTCGTTTATGATCTGGATGATTTCCATCGGTTTAATGAACGTTGGGGCAAGCAGGCCGGCGACGAATTGCTGTGCACTGTTGCAGACCGTATTCAAAGCTGCCTTCGGCCCGGCGATCTGGTGTGCCGACTGGAAGCGGATGCCTTCGCCGTGCATCTGATCGGGTCAGATCATCTGACTTTCGACGCGGTTCTGGCCATTGCCGAACGTACATCCCGCGCCCTGTCCGACCCTATCGTCGTGGACGGGACAACGACCTATACCAGCGCCACTATTGGCATTGCCTTGCCGCGCAATGTGCCCAACCCGACAGGTCCCAAAATGCTGGCTGCCGCTGAACGGGCGCGGCTAGATGCCAAGGCGGGCGGACGCGGTACATTGCAAGTATATTCCCCCGATATGACCCTGACCCCCCGGCCCGACCACGCCCTGGCGGACGAGGTTTCAATGGCGCTCGACAACGGGGAAATCACCGCATGGATGCAGCCGCAAGTATCCGTCGACGGCACCCGCATCGTCGGGATGGAAGCTTTGGCAAGATGGACCAATGGTGAAAAGGGCCCGATTGCACCGTCGGACTTTCTGCCTGCTATAAATGCAGCCGGCAGGTCCGAACGTTTGTCAGAGGTCATGCTATCCAATGCCCTGAAAGCGTTACACGCTTGGGATGAAGCCGGTCTTTGCGTGCCCTGCGTCGGCGTGAACTTTGGCGAGGCTGAATTGCGCAGCCCCCGCCTGTTGGACAAGATCAAATGGGAGCTCGACCGCTTCGACATTGCCCCGGACCGGCTCTGCGTCGAGGTATTGGAAAATGTCGTCTCGAAAACGGACAATGACCTGATTGTTCGAAACATCCGGGCCCTGGGCGTCTTGGGCTGCCGGATTGATCTGGATGATTTTGGCACTGGGAATGCGGCTATTTCCTCGATCCGCCGGTTCCGCGTCAGCCGGATCAAGATAGACAAAAGCTTTGTCCAAAAAGTGGATCAAGATCCGGAACAAAAGCGTATGATCGGCGCGATCCTGACCCTGGCCAAGCAGCTAAAGGTGGACGTGTTGGCCGAAGGGGTTGAAACCCCTGCCGAGCAGCTTGCCTTGTCCCAGCTTGGTTGCCCTTCGATTCAGGGATTCGGCATTGCACGCCCGATGCCCCCAGAAAAAATCACATCTTGGTTGCAGACATTCGAGGCCGACAACCCTGTGCCCACCAGAACCACGCCGCAACCCGCCAAAATCGCCTGATCCCCCTTTAATTTGGCCCACTTGCACGCGACGCGCCTGAGCAACAGGGACGCAGGCCCAGCCAATCCTTTGGATTCCGCTTGACCTTGGCCCATGTTCTCGGTTGAACCACGCGGATATGGTTTCAAGCAAATAACGGTGTGCGACGCATGGACGACCAGAACAAAAACCTGATCCTCGCTACGGCGTTGAGCTTCCTCGTCATCTTGGTTTGGTTCCTGCTGTTCCCGCCAGAGGAAGCCGTCGTCGATCCTGCCACGCAAACAACGCAAAGCACGGATGCGACAACGGGTGAAACGCTGGCCCTGACGCCCCCTTCGGTCGTCACACCCGGCGACGCGGCGACGACCCAAGAAGCAAGCAGCACCGCTACGGCACCGCGCCTGCCTATTGAAACAGAAAAACTCACCGGCTCAATCTCTTTGCTGGGTGGTCGGATCGATGATCTGTCGCTGAAATCCTACAAGGAAACCCTGGACCCGGAATCGCCTATCGTGCGTCTGTTGTCCCCCGTGGGCGAGCCCAATGCTTATTATGCCCTTTACGGCTGGACCCCCGGCGGCGACCTGACATTCGACGATGTGCCCGGCGCCAACACCCAGTGGTCCGTCGAAAGCGGCGAAACGCTGACCGTCGACACACCGGTGACTTTGGTCTGGTCGAACGCCAAGGGCCTGACCTTCCGCCGCACAATCTCGATTGACGAAGAATATATGTTCTCGGTCTCGCAGTCGGTCGAAAATGCGGGGTCTTCTGCAGCCCGGGTACAGCCATACGGCATTATCGCGCGCCACGGCGAACCCGACACCATCAACTTTTTCATCCTGCACGAAGGCGTCGTTGGGATGACCGATGGCGAGCTGATCGAAGCTGACTATGACGACATGACCGACTTTGATTATGTCGACCGCGAAGCCGCCCGGGCATCGGTCTTTACCGTCGAATCCAATGGCTGGCTGGGCTTTACTGACAAAAACTGGATGACAACATTGATCCCCGCGCCGGGCCAAGGCTTTACCGCCGCCGCGAAATATGTGGACAATGCCCAGATCTACCAAACTGAAATCCGCCAACCCACCCAGACGGTCGAGCCTGGAACCACCGTTTCTGTCGACTCGCAGCTGTTTTCTGGCGCGAAAGAATGGGAAGTCATTCGCAGCTATCAGAACGACACCGGCATCCTGGGCTTTCTGGATTCCATCGACTGGGGTTGGTTTTTCTTCCTGACCAAGCCGATCTTTGCGGTTCTGCATTGGCTGCATGGTATCATCGGCAATATGGGCGTCGCGATCATTGCTTTGACCCTTATGATCAAAGCGCTGCTTCTGCCGCTGGCCTATAAGTCCTATGTCTCGATGGCGCGGATGAAAGAGCTTCAGCCTGAAATCGAAGTCCTGAAAGAGAAGGCCGGCGAAGACAAGCAAAAGCTTCAGCAAGGCATGATGGAGCTGTATAAGACCAACAAAGTGAACCCGGCCGCCGGGTGTTTGCCGATCTTGCTGCAGATTCCGATCTTCTTCTCGCTGTATAAAGTGATCTTCGTGACCATCGAATTGCGCCACGCGCCGTTCTTTGGCCCGTTCCAGGATCTGTCCTCGCCGGACCCGACCTCGATCATGAACCTGTTCGGCTTGCTGCCCATCGCAGGCCCCGAGGCCGGAACCCTAATGGCGACCCTGTTTATCGGTATTCTGCCTTTGCTGCTGGGTATTTCCATGTGGTTGCAGCAGAAACTGAACCCGGCACCCACCGATGCGACCCAGGCGATGATTTTCGCCTATATGCCTTGGGTGTTCATGTTCATGCTGGGCGGTTTTGCAAGCGGCTTGGTGGTCTACTGGATCGCGAACAACACGATCACGTTCACCCAGCAGTATCTGATCATGCGCAGCCATGGGTCCAAGCCTGATCTGTTCGGCAATATCAAATCCAGCTTCAAGCGGAAGAAACCGGACGAGAAATGACCGGCCTTTTAGCGCAGATTTACCGCCACCCGGTCAAAGCGATCGGGCGGCAGGTGCTGCGAGGCGTGATCTTGGAAGCCGGGAAGATCATTCCCTGGGACCGCGCTTATGCGGTAGCCCATAGCCGATCACGGGCGACAGATCTGAAACAGTCCTGGGCCAAGAAAGCCAACTTTCTGCGCGGGGTCACCGGCCCTTCGTTGATGGCGGTGGTTGCCAAGTTTGATGAGGACGCCCAGATCTTGCGTCTGACCCACCCCGATACGGATCCTCTAGAGATTCAGATTGACACCGCAGATGGCCAGGACGCGCTGGTCCAGTGGCTGCGCGCGATCTGGCCGCTGGATGTATCCGAACCGACGCAAGTGATCCATCACGCAGGCAGTGCCCAGACCGATGTGCCCCATCCTTGGGTGTCGATCCACACCCAAGCCAGCCATGACGCCGTGGCGGCCGCAATGGACGCGCCCGATTTGTCGGTTCATCGCTGGCGTGGTAACCTGTGGCTGGACGAGCTGCCCGCTTGGTCTGAAATGGACTGGGTGGGCAAAGATATCCGCATTGGCGAGGCCGTTTTTCACGTGCATCAGCCGATCACCCGCTGCAAGGCAACAATGGCCAACCCCCTGACAGGACAGCGGGATCTGGATACTTTGGCCGCGTTGCAAACCAACTGGGGGCATCAGGATTTCGGTGTTTATGCCAGTGTCATCAAAGGTGGCCGCCTGACCCAAGGCGACCCGGTAGAGGTTCTGTAATGCAACTTCCTTTCCCGATTGCGGAACAAGACGCCGAGACTGAAGAGTTCGGGCGCAAACTTTTTGCAGGCCCCGTAGACTTTCTGAAGGGCGTCGTTGCGATGTCTGGCCTGCCCCCTGATGACCGGATCGAGGTGTGCTTTGCGGGGCGCTCGAATGTCGGGAAATCGTCTTTGATCAATGCGCTGACAGGCCGTAAGGCGATTGCGCGGGCGTCAAACACGCCAGGCCGGACGCAAGAGATCAACTTTTTCACCATGGGCGAAGAACGTTACTTGGTGGACTTGCCAGGCTACGGCTTTGCCAACGCGCCTGTCGCCGTGGTCGACAAATGGCAACGCTTGCTGAAATCCTACCTGTCAGGGCGCGCCAACTTGCGCCGCGCCTTCGTGCTGATCGACTCTCGCCACGGGGTCAAAGCCGTGGACGCGGAAATCTTGGCCCTGTTGGACCGGTCCGCCGTGACCTTCCAGGTCGTGATGACCAAAGCCGACAAGGTCAAACCGGCCGAGCTGGAAAAGACCTTGGACAATGTGCGCAAAGCCCTGTCCAAACACCCGGCTGCATTCCCGGAACTGGTTGTGACCTCGTCCGAAAAGGGCGACGGCATCGCCACCTTGCGCGCTATCATCGCCACGCTCGTCTGATCCCGGCTAGGGTTCTGACGGCGGGATCGTCGCCCAGCCCTTGGCAGCTGCGCGCCCATCGCGTAAGCAACAAGGCAGCATCACACAGGCCCAGAAATGAAGAAGCAAACCGTTATGCAAAGCGATTGGATCGCCACGGCGCGTACCCTTAACCAAGCGTTGCCTTTCCTGCAGCGCTACGACAACTCGATCGTCGTGATCAAATTCGGTGGCAACGCCATGGGCGACGCCGAAGCGATGGACAGTTTTGCCCGCGACATCGTTTTGATGCGTCAGGTCGGTTTAAACCCCGTGGTTGTCCATGGCGGCGGGCCGATGATTAACGACATGCTGGACCGGCTGAACATCGAATCTGAATTCGTCGATGGCAAGCGGGTAACGGATGAAGCGGCCGTCGAGGTCGTGGAAATGGTTTTGTCTGGGCGGGTGAACAAGCGCATCGTCCAGGCGATCAACAACCAAGGCGGACGCGCTGTTGGCTTGTCGGGCAAGGACGCCAATATGATGGTGTGTGATCCTGCCTCGCCCAAGCTGGGATTTGTCGGTGACCCGGTCGAGGTCGACCCCGCCCTGTTAAAACAATTGTTTGCCGCCGAAATCGTGCCTGTCATCGCGCCCATCGGTGCGGGCCGGGATGGCGAAACCTTTAACGTCAACGGCGACACGGCGGCGGGGGCCATCGCAGCCGCCCTGAAAGCTGACCGCTTTTTGCTGCTGACCGATGTGGCAGGCGTTAAGGATGCCACGGGCGAGGTCGTGACCGAGCTGAACCGCGCGAAAGTGAACGAGCTGACCAAAAGCGGCGTGATCGCAGGCGGCATGATCCCAAAGACCGAAACCGCGCTAAAAGCCTTGGACGGTGGCGTGCGGGCCGTGGTCATTTTGGACGGGCGCGTGCCAAATGCATGCTTGCTAGAGCTGTTCACCGCCCATGGCGCGGGCTCTTTGATCCGCGAGACATGAGCTACGCCCAGCTAGAGGCTGCGGCACGGGCGGTGCAGTTGGACTGCGTCGGCGCGTTTCATACAAATGAGAATGATGGCGCGCCGGATGAGTGCCAAACGCTGGTTTTGCTGGGCCCTGCACCGGACCTGTTCTGGTCCAGTTTCACATCCTCGGACGAGTATACCGACGGCCAACCCGATCCCATGGACCGCTGGTCGCGCCGAACCATCGGGGCGCTTGCAGACCGTTTCGGCGCACTGGCCCTGTTCCCCTTTGGTGGGCCACCCTATGCGCCGTTTCTGCGGTGGGCCGAACGATCGGGCCGCGCCTGGCAATCGCCAACCGGCCCTTTGGTGCACGACACGATGGGCATGATGATTTCCTACCGGGGCGCATTGGCCTTGCCCGAACGGCTGGATCTGCCCCCTTTGCCCGCTGCCAGTCCTTGTGACACCTGCACGGCCAAGCCTTGCTTGACGGCCTGCCCTGTTCAGGCCTTATCAGGCACCGCCCCTTATGACGTTCCCCGCTGCAAGGCCCATATGCGCAGCGATGCAGGCCAAGCTTGCAGCAAGGGATGCCTTGTCCGCCGGGCCTGTCCGGTTAGCATGGGGGCTGGACGTTCGCCTGATCAATCTGCTTTTCACATGTCACTGTTTCTAGGAAACCCATGAAAACGCTTATTTTAATGCGCCACGCCAAATCCGGTTGGGACAATCCCGATCTGCGTGACCGTGACCGCCCGCTGAACAAGCGCGGACAAAGAGCAGCCCCCATGGTCGGCGCCTGGCTGGCGGAAAAGGGATATGTGCCGGACGTGGCGCTGGTGTCTGACGCAAGGCGCACCCAGGAAACCTGGGCTTTGCTGGGGCTGGACACCAAGCACGAAACACTGGCCAGCCTGTATTTGGCCGAACCCGACGAAATTCTGGCCGAGGTCGCGAAAATCAGCGCTGACAGCGTGCTGGTCCTTGGCCACAACCCTGGAATTGGCGAACTGAGCGCAGAGCTTTGCGCCCAGTGGCCCAAGCATGAGCAGTTCATGCGGTTCCCCACGGCGTCCGTCTGCGTATTGAGGTTCGAAGCTGGTGATTGGGGCAATCTGGCCGAAGGGTCTGGTACCCTAGCTGATTTCGTGACGCCCAGCGACCTGTAACGCAAAAGGCGGGACCAAAGCCCCGCCTTTCACCGATAATTTTAGTGGCTTTAGTGGCCCAGGATCTGAGACAGGAACAGTTTTGTCCGGTCGCTTTGTGGGTTGGTAAAGAACGGCTCTGGCGCGTTCTGTTCCACGATCTGGCCCGCATCCATAAAGATAACGCGGTTCGCAACCTGACGCGCAAAGCCCATTTCGTGGGTCACGCACAGCATTGTCATGCCTTCTTCGGCCAGCTGGATCATAGTATCCAGAACCTCTTTGATCATCTCGGGGTCAAGCGCCGATGTCGGTTCGTCAAACAACATGATCCGCGGGCGCATGCACAGCGAGCGCGCAATCGCCACACGCTGCTGCTGACCACCGGACAATTGGCCAGGATACTTGTTGGCCTGATCCGGGATCTTCACCTTTTCCAGGAAATACATCGCTGTTTCTTCGGCTTCTTTCTTGGGGATCTTGCGAACCCAGATCGGTGCCAGCGTGCAGTTTTCCAGAATGGTCAGGTGCGGGAACAGGTTGAAGTGCTGAAAGCACATGCCAACCTCGGACCGGATCTTGTCGATGTTCTTCAGGTCAGACGACAAAAGCGTGCCATCCACGGTGATAGAGCCTTTCTGATGCTCTTCCAGCGCGTTGATGCAGCGGATCAGCGTGGATTTACCGGACCCCGAAGGGCCACAGATAACAATACGCTCGCCCCGCTGAACGGTCAGATCAATGTCGCGCAGAACGTGGAACGTACCGTACCACTTGTTCATGTTCTTGATCTCGATTGCGACCTCATCGGAAATCTGCATGCCCGAAGGTTGTGTTTCAGTAGCTGTATTGGTCATGATCAGACCCTTTCCTTAGCGATGATCGGTCGCGAGCTGACGCTCTAACCACTGCGAATATTGAGAGATTGAGTAGCAGACGACGAAGAAGAGTAAGGCACCGAAGCCATAAACTTCCCAATAGACGCTGATCCATTCGGTCGAGTTTTGGATTGGTCCACGGATCATCCCAACCAGGTCGAACATCGAGATGATCGAAACCAGCGTGGTGTCCTTGAACAGGCCAACCGCAACGTTCACGATCCCTGGGATCGAGATCTTGAGCGCTTGTGGCAGGATGATCAGCTGGGTCGCTTGGTTATAGTTCAGACCCAGACTATCGGCGGCCTCGTATTGCCCTTTGGGCAAGGCAGCCAGACCACCGCGGATCACCTCGGCAATATAAGCCGCCGAGAACATGGTGATCATGATGATAACCCGCAGGATCAAGTCGAAGTTCGAGCTAGGCGGCAGGAAGTAAGCCAGCATCACGTTCGCAACAAATAGCAAGGTGATCAGCGGAACGCCGCGAATGAACTCGATAAAGACCACGCAGACGCCTTTGATCAGCGGCATGTCAGACTGACGGCCCAAGGCGAGCACAATGCCCAGTGGGATCGACAAAGACACGCAGACCGTACCCAGAACCATGTTGAGCATAAAGCCCCCCATGTCGCGGGATGCGACGGCCTCAAGCTCGATCGGCAGAATAAAGTTCACGCCCATCCAGATCGGTCCAACCAGATAGCTGATCGCGACACCAAAGAACAGCAACGCAGCAACGACCGACACAAGGCCGCCGTCTTCATAGCTGTTGTAGATCGCGTAGCCGATGAAGATGCCCATCGGGATGAAGAACACGTAAGTGAAGATTGACGCGGCCCAGAAGGCCTTGTTGGCAATCAACGCAACGATCCCTTCGGTGCCGATAGAGCCCGCGATAAAGCTTAGCTCGCTGGCGCCTAAGTACAGCAGATAGGCCAAGCCTACGCCGCAGATGGCACCAATACCCATAGCCACGATCTTGCGCATTTCCACATCAATCTGGATCGCCACTAGCCGGTAGATAAAGCCGGTCGCGATGATGATGGCCAACAGGGTCATGGACACCCAGATGGAACCACCCCAGATCAGCCAATAGGCCAGAAACGGGAAGAAGCCAGTGAAATACAGCATCTTGCGTGGCAGGTTTGCGAACAACAAAGGCGCTGCGGCTACCATCAGTAGCACGAAGGACAAGACGATGCGCCAATAGCCTTCGGGCGGGTAACTGAACCCGAACAGCAGGTGGTCCCAACGGTCCGCAAGGACCGCAAAACAACCGCCGGTTAGACCGTCCAGTTTATCCTTACATTCGCGGATAGAAGACGCGTCCCAGACCCCGTTATAGAACCAAGGGAAAACCCCCATGACAAACCGGATCACCACATAAAACGCGATGATGGTCAGGATAGAGTTGAACACGCCCGAAAACAGGTTGGTGCGGATCCACGCCAAGGGGCCCGCTTCAGAGATCGGCGGCGGCGCTTGTGGGATCGGCGTTTTCCGAACGAACGCGACAGACTGTGCTTTTGAATCGGCCATTCTAGCGCTCCTTCAGTTTCATTGCGTTGTTGTAGATGTTCATAAAGAACGAGATCCCAAGTGAGATGATCAGGTAGAACATCATCAGCATCAAAACGGCTTCGATCGCGCGACCGGTTTGCAGCAGCGTAATGCCACCCAGCGTGCCGGTCAGATCCATATAGCCAACGGCAATCGCCAAGGACGAGTTCTTGGTGATGTTCAGGTACTGAGAGATCAGCGGCGGAATGATGACGCGCAAGGCTTGGGGCAGAACCACCAGGCTCATGATACGGCCGGGGCGCATACCCAGGGCGCCTGCGGCCTCGGTCTGGCCTTTGGACACCGCAAGGATACCCGCACGGACGTTTTCCGCGATAAAGGCGCCTGTATAGATCGCCAAGGCAAACCACAGCGCGATCAAAGATCCTCGCAGACCCATACCGCCCTGGAAGTTAAAGCCTTTCAGCGCAGGGTATTCCAGCGAGATTGGCGAGCCCATGATCAGCTGAACCAAGATGACAGGCACGAAGAACAAAGCAACGGACGGCCACAGGATCGGAACCACACGACCTTTGTCAAAAAGCTCGTTCCGTGCGTAGCGACGCAGCGCAAAGATCCCGATGATCGAAGCGACAAAGGCCAGTACAACGAACCATGCACCGGGCCCGAATTCTGGTTTGGGCATGTACATGCCGCGGTTCGTGATGGCGAAGCTGTCAAAGAACCACATCGAGGCGGCCGGATTCTCGCCGCGGAAATCCCGTGGGGATGGCGTTGCGTTGATCAAGACCGAAAAGATGATCAGGATCCAAATCAGAACCGGAACGTTGCGGAAAATCTCGACATAGAACGACATGATCTTGCGCACCAACCAGTTGGGCGACAGGCGCAGAACGCCGGCGATCACGCCGATCACAGTGGCAGACACACAGGCCAAAAAGGCCACAATCAGCGTGTTCATCAAGCCGACGATGGCGGCGCGGCCATGGGTGTCGGTACTTTCAAAAGGAATCGGCTGTTGGTTAATGTCGTAGCCCGCCTGCGTTCCTAGGAAATCATAGGAAATGTTCAGGCCAGCTTCTGCCAGGTTGCGGACAAGGTTGCCGCCGATGAAGGCCATCGCTGCGATGATCGCAACCAATGCAATGAATTGAAACGTTAAAGCGCGGTACCGGGTGTCGTTCAAAAGCATCGAAAGCTTGAATGCACCTGTGGAATCGCTTCCCGAAGGTTCGGTAATAGTCGTCATCTAGGACGATCCCCGTTGCTGTGGCTTATAAGTGCACTCTTAATCGGTGCGGAGCCATTTGATCGTGTGCCGTTCGGCTGGATATGAAAAGGGCGCGGAAAGACCGCGCCCTTTTACAGAGTAAGTTCTAGCGGAAAGGAGGCGAGTAGATCAGGCCGCCGTCAGTCCACTTGGCGTTTACGCCACGTGGCAGAGCAATCTGAGTGCCTTCACCGATGTTGTTTTCGAACACTTCACCGTAGTTGCCTTCAACCATGATGGCGCGCTTCGCCCACTCGGCGTCCAGACCAAGCATTTCGCCCAGGGAACCTTCGGCACCCAGCAGACGCTTAACTTCTGGGTTGTTGGAAGAACCAGCGATGTCGCCTGCGTTTGCAGCAGTTACACCCAGCTCTTCAGCTGTGATCAGAGCGTTCAGTGTCCAGCGAACGATGTCGCCCCATTCGTTGTCGCCGTGGCGAACAAGTGGGCCCAGAGGCTCTTTGGAGACGATTTCTGGCAGAACGACATAGTCGCTTGGTGTGTCGAAGTTTGCACGCTGAGCAGCCAAAGCAGACCGGTCAGTTGTGTAAACGTCACATGCGCCAGCAGTGAACTGCTGAACAGCTTCTGCGCCAGTTTCGATTGGAACAGGCTCGTAGCTCATGCCGTTCGAACGGAAGAAGTCAGCCAAGTTCAGCTCGGTTGTTGTACCGGTCTGAATGCAGACAGTCGCGCCGTCCAGCTCAGTCGCGGAAGAAACGCCCAGCTCGGCAGGAACCATAAAGCCCTGACCGTCATAGTAGTTTACGCCAACAAATTCGAACTTCAGGTCGACGTCGCGGCTGAATGTCCAAGTGGTGTTACGCGCCAGCATGTCGATCTCGCCAGAAGCCAGAGCGGTGAAGCGTGTTTTACCAGTTGTTGGTACGAAAGTAACGGCGGAACCGTCACCCAGAACGGCGGCGGCAACAGCGCGGCATACTGCTACGTCGAAACCTTTCCATACGCCGTCAGCGTCAGGCTCTGCAAAGCCGGGAACGCCAGTTGTAACACCACAGTTCAAAGAACCGCGTGCTTTAACATCGTCTAGAGTCGCTGCCGCAGATGCGCCGGCCATTAGGCCTGCAACTGTCAGTGCGCCAAAGAAAACTGATTTTTTCATAGTTACCTCATCCTGATGAGTCAGTGAAACAGTCACTGATTATTTGTCCATCCCGTTTATCGGAATGGTGCCCCACGGGTACCTCCCCGCGGTTGTCCTATTAATTGGGCAAACTTCCAAAAAAACGTCAAGGGGTGGAAATTTAATAAGCAGCGCTTTTTGGGTCGTGCCCAAGGAACGAAACTTGTTTCACGCCATCAAAGCGGCCGCTCGTGCAGGGCTGGATACAAAAATCTTGCGTTTTTAAGGGGTAAAGGATCCCCCAAAAGGCGATCTACCCCGACGTAAGGTCGCAATTACTGACCTTTATCCAAAAATCACACCAGCCGCCCGGCTGACCCGGACACCAAACTTGGCCCGGATCAGAAACTTGGTACGCAGCACTGACTAAATTCAGGAAAGCTGAAAAATAAGCGCAGCGCGCAGGAAATCAGCGTTTTTTATAGCTGAAGCGGCCTCGGCCTCGTCATCTGCGCCCCATTCGGCGATTTGCCAGGCTTCGTCGATTCGGCTGTAGTCCCATGCTTGGGCAGGATCCACGACCCCGTCCATCACGGCAAAGGCCAAGACCAAAGACCCGGAAATAGAGATCAGGTCATAGGCCCCGGACAGCTGAAATTCGGACAAACCCAACAGACGTTTATGCATCATGTCCAAGGGCTCGGGGGGCTGGTCGACGGGCAAGACGCCTTGGGTCACATTCAACCGCTGGCCAAACGCCTCGGCTGCCCAATCCAGCACCGGATCCCAGGCCTGCGCCTGCTTGGCGATCAGTTTTTCAGGATAGGTCGCGCGGTAGCACAACAGGTCGCTGCCACCATATTCGGCCAAAAGTGCCACGACCTCGGGTTTCTGATTCGCCAGCTTGTCGATCGCCGCATTGGCGGCCCGGGTGAACGGCATTGTTGTAGGGTCAATCGCCTCGCCCACGGCATCCCATTCACTTGCGATATGGTCGGCAAAGGCGCGCGAGGGCACGTATAATGGCGTCTTCAGGGGCGTCTTGATTCGGCGCCCGTCCAAGGCAAGACCAAAGCCTTCATCGGCCTCGACCACGGAAACCTCTGTCCAAAACCGCTTTTTCATCCAATCGCTCATTGCAATCGTCCTGTCGTCTTCAAATAGGGGATCAGGTGTTCAAACCCGGTTAGAACGGTCTCGGCCCCGGCGGCGATTAGCGAGGTGACCGAGTGATAGCCCCAGCTGACGCCGATACGGGCAACCTTTGCATATCGGGCCATGTCCATATCGTATGTCGTGTCGCCGACCATGACGGCCTGTTCGGGTTTCAGGCCCAGATCCTCTAGCGCGGCTTCCAGCATCATGGGATGCGGCTTGGACGGGTAGAAATCCGAAGGGTGCAGCGTGTCGAAATGAGGGCGCAGGCCGTGTTCGTCCAGCATATGGTTCAACCCCCGGGCCGATTTACCCGTCGCGATCCCAAGAAAAACGCTATCCATTGCCGACAAGGTCCGAACCACATCCAGCGCCCCCGGGAACATGGGGGATGCACCTTCGCCGTTGCGGCTGCGCAGATCTATGAACGCTTGCTTGTAGCCTTCGACCAATTTGGTCTTGATCGCGATGCTGTGTTCGGTGGCCAGCATGGCAAACGCATCTGGCAACGACAAACCAACTGTTTTTAGAATGGTGTCCCGTTCAGGAACCGGCAGCCCCAGATTGCTAAACGCACTATGCATTGCGGACACGATCTGGACCTGCCCGTCTATCAATGTGCCATCGACATCAAAGATGACAAGGAGTTCGTTCACATTTCATCCTCGAATGGATCCGCGGGAACATCGGACGCGTTCCAACCCATAGAGTCCCATGTTTCCGTCATATGAGGCGGCATTGGGGCGGTCAATGTAAGCTGCGCGCCGCTTACGGGATGCTCAATTGACAAGCTGCGGGCGTGCAGGTGCAGCTTGCGCGACATCTCGCCCCCCAGCATTGCGCCCCATCCATCGCCCAGGTTTTCCTGACCAGAGCCGCCATATTTGCCGTCGCCAATGATCGGGTGGCCCAGTTCGGCCATATGGGCGCGCAGCTGGTGCGTCCGGCCCGTGATCGGCACCAAGGCCATCCAAGCGGCGCGGCGGCCCAGCGGTTCCAGCACGGCGTAATCCGTTGTTGCGCGCTTTGCGCCTTCGGTGGTTTCTACATCGCGGGGGTGGATACAGTGCATCTTTTCGCCCTCGCCGCTAGCGCCATGTCCGGGGGCTTTGACCAGACCGTAGCGGATCGTGCCCATTTTCGGATGAGGCACGCCGCCCACCAGCGCCCAATAGATCTTTCGCGTGTTGCGGTGGCGGAACGCCTCGGTCAAATCCGCTGCAATCCGGCGGGACCGCGCCAGCACCAATACACCCGATGTGTCTTTGTCCAAACGGTGCACAAGGCGCGGGTCTTCGTGGGAATCAAACCGCAACGCTTCGGCCATACCGTCCACATGGCGGGTGGTTTTGCTGCCGCCCTGAACCGCCAGCCCGGCGGGTTTGTTCAACACTAGGATTTCATCATCGCGGTAGATCACACAGCTGCGGATCATCTCGGAATCCGCAGCCGAAACCCGCGTGCGGGCCACGTGGTTCTGACCACCCGGCACTGGCAGTGGCGGGATGCGCACGGTCTGGCCTGTTTCCAGCCGGGTCGAGGCTTTGACCCGACCGCCGTTCACCCGGATCTCGCCCTTGCGGCACATCTTTTCCACCCGGCCTTGGCCCAGATGCGGAAATTGCCGCCGTAGCCAACGGTCCAGCCGCTGGTCGCTGTCATCTACGCCGATCGTCAAATTCTGCACGTAGCTCATGCCCAAATACCCCTTGCGGCCCACAATCCCAGCACCAGTGCCAGGATCGAAAGCCCTACTGACAGCCCAACATAGACCGCCGCTTGCCCGTAAAGGCCCCGTTCATACAATGTCACCGTTTCCAGCGAGAAGGCCGAAAAAGTGGTGAAGCCGCCCAGGATGCCCGTCATCAGCAAAGGTGCCAGATGCATCAAGCCTTTGCGGCCCAACACAACAACAATCACCCCCATCAGAAACGAGCCGAGGATATTCACCCCAAGCACAGCGACCGGAAAACCCGATCCCATGGTGCGAATGGCATAATGCCCCACCAGGAACCGTAGCATTGCGCCAAATGCGCCGCCCATCCCAACTTGTAAAACCGTCCAAATCATCGGTGTGTGCATCTGCCTGTGACCCTGCCTTGTCAACCGCCGCGCTTGTCGCGCAGCTTGTCAAAATAGGCCACGCGCTTGGCCAGATCCCGTTCAAACCCGCGCTCCACCGGTTGGTAAAAGCTTGTGCGGTCCATATCGTCGGGAAAGTAGTTCTGTCCCGAAAACCCATCCGGCGCGTCGTGATCATAGGCATAGCCATCTCCGTAGCCCTGATCTTTCATCAAGCTGGTCGGCGCATTCAGAATATGCTTCGGCGGTGGGGTCGATCCGGTTTTGCTCGCGGCATTCATCGCGCCCTTATAGGCGACATAGGCCGCGTTGGATTTCGGGGCCAGGGCCAGATAGACGACCGCCTGGGCCAGGGCAAGCTCGCCTTCCGGGCTGCCAAGACGTTCATAGGTTTGCCAGCTTTGCAAGCACACTGCTTGGGCTTGGGGATCAGCCAGACCAATGTCTTCAACCGCCATCCGGGTGATCCGGCGGGCCAGAAAGCGCGGGTCCTCGCCTGCCGTCAGCATCCGGGCCAGCCAGTATAGGGCAGCGTCCGGGTCAGAACCGCGGACCGATTTATGCAGTGCGGAGATAAGGTTATAGTGACCATCGCCTGATTTGTCATAGGCCGCAGCCCGGCGCATCAGACGGTCGCCCAATTGCTGAGCATCCAAAGGCGCGGGCACATCCCAGGCGGCGATCTGTTCGATCAGGTTCAACATCGCGCGCCCGTCGCCATCGGCCATTTCGACCAAAGCAGTCCGCGCGCTCGCATCCAGCGGCAAGGAGCGATCTAGATCCGCCTCGGCCCGTTCGACCAGTAATACCAAAGCATCGTCATCCAGCCGGTTCAGCACGAAAACTTGCGCCCGGCTCATAAGGGCGGCGTTCAGTTCGAACGAAGGGTTTTCCGTGGTGGCCCCGACCAGAACGATGGTGCCGTCTTCCATATGGGGCAGAAACCCATCTTGCTGGGCTTTGTTAAAACGGTGAATTTCGTCGACAAACAGCAGGGTGCCTTTGCCAGATTGACGGCGCAGCTTTGCGGCCTCGAACACTTTGCGCAGGTCGGGCATGCCGGTGAAAATGGCGCTGATTTGAACGAAATGAAGGTCAGAATGATCAGCCAGCAAGCGCGCGATGGTGGTTTTGCCAACACCCGGCGGGCCCCAAAAAATGATTGAACCCAACTGGCCCGAGGCCAGCATAACACCCAAGGGCGCGTCTGGGCCCAGAACATGGTCCTGGCCAATCACGTCTTCCAGGCAGTCCGGCCGCAACCGGTCGGCCAAGGGACGTGGCGCGCCTTCTTGGACCGGCGCGCTGCCAAACAAGTCTACCATAAGCATGCCTCCGATCCGGGTTTGGTCCGTTCTTCTGGCATATGCGGTTTTGGTGCAAAGACAAAGGGCGCGTCGCGTCACACGACGCGCCCTCTCGGTACTCTTGTTACTGGATATTTAGTGCAGGTTCTGAACCAGGTTGATCGAAACACATTGGTTGTCGATGCCATCGATATGCATCACCGGCCCGGCGGCCGTTGCATCCAACCCGCAACGACGTGCCCAACGCGGCCAGTTGGCCGGTATCAGACCCAACACATGGGCAGCCCCCAGTTCCCGCGCGGACTTGGTCATTTCCGTGATCAAGAACGCATGAACCCGGCGGCGAATATTCTGCGGCGTGTCATGGGCCACGAAAACACGGCTGGATTCCCAGATGTTTTCCTGAACCGGCGCTTGATCATACAGAAGGTTCTGCGGGATCGAGTCCAGAATGCCGTTCTGGGCGTCGCGGATCATGTAGCTATAGATGCCGCAGCGCGCAGTTGTAGGCGTTAGACGAATGCCCGCAAGAATGCGGCCCAGCTCGTCATGAACGGCAACCCAGCGGCTGGCCGGAGTGTCGTATTGGTCGTATTCCATCCCCAACGCTTCAGGCAGATCCCAATTGTTCTGGACAATAAAGGACTGTCGTCTAGCGCGAAAAAGGTTTGCAAATAACTCGCCATGGTTGTGTAGATTGGCGAAGGAAAGAGTTGTCGTCTGCATGTGGTCAGTCTCCATTAGGTTTAGATTGGAAAAAGGGCAGCGAACCTTGCAGGTTCTAAAGCAGTCTGTAGTCCTTTGCGCGCTGAACTGCTTCTGTTGTGGTGCGCGCAAGTAACCGTTGACGTGCCGATGTAAGACGCGCTTTAAGCGCGCTTTCCGAGATCCCGAGTTTGGCCGCAGCGGCCGCATGTCGATCCCCGGCGGCGATGCATGTTAGTGCATCGACCTGAGCCTTTGTCAGGCTTTCTGGCGGCTCCGTGACGTCATGGAGCCGTTGTATAATGTTTTGTACTGCATCGATTTCGTCATCGGTATATTCGCGATCAGATCGAGAGACGCCTCCTATCGTCCGTGAGCTGATGGGTCCGAATGAAATAGCCACCCCGTATTTGAGCCCGTATGTGGCGGCTTCGGTTAAGATCCCGAACGTATCCGGAATCCCTAGGTTGCTCCAACGCGCGGTGCCGATCTTACCAAACCCCCAGGCTATGATAGGATCGCGAAGCGCGTAGGCTTGCTCTGTATAATGATCCGTCCAGGCCTGCGGATAGGTTTTAAAATCCATCAGTGGCGTAGCGAATCGGATATGTAAGCCAACAAAGTACCCTTCGGGCGCATAAGTGCCCAAACGTACGAGTTCTGCTGATACACCTGACCTTTTAGACATGTACTTTTAGACAGGTTGTCTTCTGCACACACAACTTTAAATTGATCCTTGTAACGATCAACTTAGGTACTTGCATGCATATGACACTTGCTCCTTTATTGTTTGCCCGAGTAATGGCCCTGCCCGCAGCCGCGCGCGAAGACCTGTTGGAATTCATCGGCGGAGCGACCGTGGACGAATCCAAAGTATCTGCTTTGATTGATGAAATTTCGACAAGGGTCGAAAAAACACGCCAAAGCACAACGGTACCCAGCTAATTATCCCTCTACCAGCAGATGCAAAAAACCCCGCTTTTGCAAGCGGGGTTTTTGTATACTTAACGAATACTTAACGAAGTCTGTGGAGACTTTGGTCGTTTAGTCCTCGGCTGCTTCCAGACGGGCTTTGTCTGCGGCGCCTTTGGCGTCTACGTCGCGGTCAACGAATTCGATGATGGCCATTGGAGCCATGTCGCCGTAACGGAAGCCGGCTTTCAGCACGCGAACGTAACCACCTTGGCGGTCTTTGTAGCGTGGGCCCAGAACTTCGAACAGTTTGGCGACGTCTTTGTCTTGCTTCAGCTGAGCTGCGGCTTGACGACGGGCGTGTAGATCGCCGCGTTTCGCCAGCGTGATCATCTTTTCGATGATTGGGCGCAGTTCTTTTGCTTTAGGCAGGGTTGTTTTGATTTGTTCGTGCTCGATCAACGACCCGCACATGTTCGAAAACAGGGCTTTGCGGTGTTCATGAGTACGGTTGAGGCGGCGGTAACCACGGGCGTGACGCATTTGATAGTCTCCTAGTAAGCTTTTGCTTTGTCTGGGCCCCGATGCGTGTGGGGGCCTCTCCTTGGGGCGGAATTGCCCATCTTAGTGGCGAAATGGGGCGTCGGTATTACGTCGGTAAAACGTCTGTATTGCGTCGGTCCCAACACCGACGCCCCATATCGTAGTCTTAGAACTGGTCTTCGAACTTTTTGGCCAGGTCTTCGATGTTTTCAGGCGGCCAGTCGATGATGTCCATACCCAGGTGCAGGCCCATGCCGGACAAGACTTCTTTGATCTCGTTCAGCGATTTGCGGCCAAAGTTCGGGGTACGCAGCATTTCGGCTTCGGTCTTTTGAATCAAATCGCCGATATAAACGATGTTGTCGTTCTTCAGACAGTTGGCCGAACGGACAGACAGTTCCAGCTCGTCTACTTTCTTGAGCAGGAGCGGGTTGAATTCCAGCTCTTCCTCTTCCGACGCTGGGCGTGCGGATTCGGGCTCGTCGAAGTTTACGAAGACCTGCAACTGGTCCTGCAGAATGCGCGCGGCATAGGCCACAGCATCGTCAGGGGTGACAGAGCCGTCGGTTTCCAGCTTGAGTGTCAGCTTGTCATAATCCAGCACCTGACCTTCGCGGGTCGGCTGCACGTCATAGGACACTTTTTTCACTGGCGAGTAGATCGCATCGATCGGCATCAGGCCAATTGGCGCGTCTTCCGGGCGGTTCTTGTCCGCGGACACGTAACCTTTGCCAGTGTTGACCGTCAGTTCCATGAACAGGTCAGCACCGTCATCCAGGTGACAGATCACCAGATCGCGGTTCAGAACCTCGATGCCAGAAGATTCAGAGATGTCGCCAGCGGTTACAACACGTGGACCTTTGGCAGAAATCGAAACCCGCTTGGGGCCTTCGACTTCCATGCGGATCGCAACCTGCTTGAGGTTCAACACGATGTCTGTCACGTCTTCACGCACGCCAGCAACGCTGGAGAATTCGTGCAGAACGTTGTCGATCTGAACAGAGGTAATAGCAGCGCCTTGCAGCGACGACATCAGAACACGACGCAGGGCGTTGCCCAGTGTCAGGCCGAAGCCACGCTCTAGCGGTTCTGCAACAACAGTGGCCTGACGAGACGGATCATTGCCCGGCTTAACGTCAAGCTGCATTGGCTTAATTAATTCGTTCCAATTTTTATGGATCATTAGTGCCTCCATACCTGTTTCCAATCGTGACCCGTGACCGGAAACGCCCGAGGGTAAATGACATGCAAGGCCGCACATAAATGCACGGCCCCACAAAGTTTAAAAATGCTTATACGCGGCGACGCTTTGGAGGACGGCAGCCGTTATGGGCCATCGGAGTAACGTCGCGGATGGAAGTGATGGTGAAACCGGCTGCAGCCAAGGCGCGCAATGCGGATTCACGGCCCGAACCTGGGCCCTGCACTTCTACTTCCAGTGTCTTAACACCGTGATCCTGAGCTTTCTTGCCCGCATCTTCCGCAGCCAACTGAGCCGCGTAAGGTGTGGATTTCCGAGAGCCCTTGAAGCCCATTGTACCGGCAGACGACCATGCGATCGCGTTGCCCTGTACGTCAGAGATCAGGATTTTTGTGTTGTTGAAGGTCGAGTTAACATGCGCAACGCCAGCTGCGATGTTCTTGGAAACCTTCTTCTTTGCGCGGATTTTTTCGCGTGCCATCAGACGATCCCCTTATTTCTTTTTGCCAGCAATGGCCTTTGCAGGGCCCTTGCGTGTACGTGCGTTTGTGTGTGTCCGCTGACCGCGTACCGGCAGGTTCCGACGGTGGCGCAGGCCACGGTAGCAACCCAGATCCATCAAACGCTTGACGTTCATGGTGGTTTCGCGACGCAGGTCACCTTCAACGGTGAAGTTTTCGTCGATATGCTCGCGGACAGCCAATACTTCGGCGTCGGAGAGTTCGTTTACGCGGCGTGTGCGGTCGATGCCGACAGCTTCGCAGATCATCTCGGCAGAGGCCGGTCCAATCCCAGTGATATATGTCAGTGCGATAGGGACGCGTTTCCCTGTCGGAATGTTGACGCCAGCAATACGGGCCATTCATACTTCCTTTGGTCGCGGGTCCGTCGTGCCAGACCCTTTTTTCACAACACAGGCCCGCGGCATTAACAGGCGGCGGGCCCGACTAGATACTTGAATGTAAAGAACAACGCGATTCGAAGCGCGACTCGTCTACCCAAGAGATATCGTGCAATAGGGGGGAACGTGCCCCCCGTCAAGCCCGGTCAAACAGTGTCAAGCTTTTTCTTGATTTCAGCAGCGACATCATCCATTTCCGCAAGCCCGTCGACATCGGTCAGCAGGCCTTTGGCATAGTAGTAGCCGATCAGCGGAGAGGTCTGTTTGTAATAGGCCAACAGCCGGGTTTTCAGGCTGTCTTCGTTGTCATCTGCCCGGCGGGTGATCTTGTCACTGCCGCAGTTGGAACATTTGCCATCGGCTGGGATCGGCTTTGTGTTGTCGTTGTAAACCTCGCCACAATCGGCACAGGTAGAACGCGCAGTGATCCGAGCGACAAGCGCGTCGTCATCCACCTGCATTTCAATAACCGTTGCCAGTTCTGTGTTCTTTTCCCCCAACAAATCCGACAACGCATCGGCCTGAGCCAAGGTCCGGGGGAAGCCGTCAAAGATGATGCCGCCGCCAGTGTCGCCTTCCAGCTTTTCGGCGATCAGGCCAATGACGATTTCGTCGGTAACCAAAGCACCGCTGTCCATCACGGCCGCAACGCGTTTGCCCATTTCGGTGCCAGAGGTTCTCGCTTCGCGCAGCATGTCACCTGTAGACAGCTGCACCATGCCGCGTTCCGCGACCAAGCGACGAGCCTGAGTACCTTTTCCCGCCCCAGGGGGGCCAAGCAGAATAATGTTCATAGACAGTCCTTGTGGTAGTGATTAACGGCGCGCTGGTGCTTTGCGCGCACGCTTCTTACCACGCAATTGTGATTTCTCAATCAGGCCTTCGTACTGATGTGCAAGAAGATGGCTTTGAATCTGCTGCACAGTGTCCATACCAACCGAAACGATAATCAGAATCGAGGTGCCGCCGAAGTAAGCTGTGATCGACAGCTCGTGCCGGATGAACTCTGGCATCAGGCAGACGATCGCCAGATAGCCGGAGCCGAGGACAAGAATACGGGCGACCACGTAGTCGAGATATTCTTCGGTTTTCTTGCCGGGACGGATGCCTGGGATAAAGCCGTTCTGGTTCTTCAGGTTTTCAGCCACTTCCTCGGTCTTGAACGCGACGTTGGCGGTGTAGAAATACGCGAAGAAGATGATCATCGCGGCGAAGAACAACAGGTATAGCGGCTGACCGGGGCCGAAATAGGCCAGAATGGTCGACATGATCGGGCCGGTTTGGTTGCCCGAGAATGTGCTGATCGTGGTCGGCAGCAACAGCAAAGAGCTGGCAAAGATCGCAGGGATAACGCCGGCGGGGTTCACCTTGATCGGCAAGTGGGACGAGCTGCCGTCATAGACCTTCATCCCGACCTGACGGCGCGGGTATTGAATATGGATCTTGCGCAGGGATCGTTCCATGAACACCACGAAGGTGAGCGTCCCCAGTAGCATTAGAATGACCAGGAAGATCGTAGGGGTCGAAATCGCGCCTGTGCGGCCGCTTTCGAAGAACTGGGCAAACGCGCCAGGAAGTTCGGCAATGATGCCGACGAAGATGATCAGGGAAATACCGTTGCCCAGACCACGGTTGGTGATCTGTTCACCCAACCACATCAGGAACATCGTACCGCCCACCAGCGTGACCACACAGGCCGCGCGGAAGAACCAGCCGGGATCGGTGACCAGATCGCCTGCTTCCAATGAAACAGCAAGACCGTAGGCCTGGAAGGTCGCCAGGAACACGGTGCCGAAGCGGGTGTACTGGTTGATCTTTTTGCGGCCCGGTTCGCCTTCTTTTTTCAGCTGTTCCAGATGCGGAACCATGGCCGTTAGCAGCTGAATGATGATCGATGCCGAGATATAGGGCATGATTCCCAAGGCGAAGATCCCCATACGGCTGATCGCGCCGCCGGTGAACATGTTCAGGACACCGCCCAAACCAGCCGCGGCCTGGTCCATGAAATCGCGCAAGGCGCCACCGTCGATACCGGGGACCGGGATATATGTCCCGAACCGGTAGACGATCAATAAACCAAGGGTAAATATGATGCGCTGACGAAGCTCGGTCGCCTTACCAAAGGCGGACCAGCTCATGTTTGCGGCCATTTGTTCTGCTGCGGATGCCATGCTGAATGGGGTCCCGTCTCTAAACGTTAACGCCGCTGAACCGTTTCCCGGTCAGCGGCGCTTGGAAAACTTATAGCAAGTGATGTAAGCGGCCTAAGCGCCACTCACAAGCTCTTACGCGTCCGCTGCTGCTTTTGTTACCGACAGAGAGCCACCTTTTGCTGCAACAACTTCGATTGCAGAGGCAGATGCGCCGGTTACAGTTGCGGTGATTGCTGTTGTCAGTTCGCCTTTTGCAAGGATGCGGACACCGTCCAGCTTGCGGCGAACCAGACCTGATTCTACCAGGCTGTCTTCGGTGATGTTAGACGCATCCAGTTTCTTCAGGTCGATGAATTTCTGGATCAGGCCCAGGTTCACAACTGCGAACTTCTTGCGTGTGCGCATGTTGAAGCCACGCTTTGGAAGACGCTGGTACAAGGGCATCTGACCGCCTTCGTAACCATTGATCGCCACACCCGAACGGGATTTTTGACCTTTGATACCACGGCCACCCATTTTACCGGTGCCGGAACCGGGACCACGACCAACGCGTTTGCGTGGTTTGGTTGCACCGGGGTTATCACGGAGTTCATTCAGTTTCATGTCGCTTCTCCTTTTGCCGGATGCGACCCCCAGCGACGGGAGCGGCCGACCACGGCGTTGTCAATAGATGTGGAAAATCCACCGGCTGCGTATAGAGCGGGAATTAAAGCTGTGCAAGGGGTCAGTTCGGCCCGAAATCACAACGAATGCCCGTTCTGTATAACCGCTTTTGATCTGCAGCACGCAGCGGCCACAATTGCTAAGATTTAGCGGATTTCACAAAAAACGCCCCCACCGAATCGGTAGGGGCGTTTTTTTGCTATTTGGCGGGGCTGACCCCACCAGATGTAGCTTATCCGCGCTCTTCGATGATCTCGACGAGGTGGGGAATTTTACGAACCATGCCACGGACGGAAGGTGTATCTTCCAGTTCGCGTGTTTTGTGCATTTTGTTCAGGCCCAGGCCAACCAGCGTAGCACGCTGGTCTGCGGGACGGCGGATCGGAGAACCGATCTGCTTGACGACGATGGTTTTTGCCATGTGAGTGTTCCCTTACGCTTCTGCAGGCTCGGCCGCCGGTGCTTCATCCTTCTTGAGGATGTCACCAACTTTCTTGCCACGACGCTGCGCGATCATGCGAGGCGAGCTTTCTTTCGACAAGCCGTCCAGCGTGGCGCGGATCATGTTGTATGGGTTCTGAGACCCGATGGATTTCGCCACCACGTCCTGCAGACCCAACATTTCGAAAACAGCACGCATTGGACCACCGGCGATGATACCAGTACCCTGAGGAGCAGCACGCATAACGACCTTACCGGCGCCATGACGGCCTTCCATGTCGTGGTGCAACGTCCGACCTTCGCGCAGTGGCACGCGGATCATCTGACGCTTGGCTTGCTCGGTCGCTTTGCGGATCGCCTCGGGGACCTCTTTGGCCTTACCCTTGCCGAAGCCGACACGGCCACGCTGATCGCCTACAACGACCAAAGCGGCGAAGCCAAAACGCTTACCACCTTTTACAGTTTTCGATACACGGTTGATCGCGACCAAGCGGTCTGCGAATTCCGGTGTTTCTTCTTCGCGGTTCTTACCACGACGATTGTCACGCTCTGCCATTATCGGCCTCCTGAGCTTGCAGTTTCTTCGATCCCAGTGGCCCGAATGGACCCCGGATCATCGAGGGCGCCTGATCATCAGGCGCCCTGCTGTCTTAGAACTTCAGACCGCCTTCACGGGCAGCTTCGGCCAGGGCCTTCACTTTGCCGTGGAACAAGAAGCCACCGCGATCGAAGTAGCAAACCTCGACGCCAGCTGCCTTAGCACGCTCGGCGATCGTGGCACCAATTTTGGTGGCCGCTTCGACGGTGTTCTTGCCAACAGTGCCCAGTTCTTTTTCGAGCGTCGATGCGGAGGCCAATGTGCGGCCTTCCACGTCGTCGATCAGCTGGACGCTGATGTTTTTGCCCGAGCGGTGTACGCTTAGACGGGGGCGGCCATTGGCCATTTTCTTCAGCTTGTTGCGAACGCGTAAGCGGCGTTTCACAAACAGCTCTCGCTTGGTGTTTGCCATTTTGCGCGTCCTTACTTCTTCTTGCCTTCCTTGCGGAAGATATATTCGCCTTTGTAACGGATGCCTTTGCCTTTATAGGGCTCGGGCTTGCGCCATTCGCGAATGTTTGCAGCTACTTGACCGACCAGCTGTTCGTCGGTGCCTTCGATGACGATTTCAGTCACCTTCGGGCAAGTCACAGTCACACCATCAGGGATCGGGAAATCCACATCGTGGGACAGGCCAAGGTTCAGTTTCAGGAACTTGCCTGCAAGCTGAGCACGATAACCAACACCCTGGATTTCCAGTTCCTTTTTGAAGCCTGTCGAAACGCCGGTTACGATATTCGCAACCATTGTCCGGGACATGCCCCACTGCTGACGAGCGCGCTTGGATTTACCACGAGGCTCTACAGTGACTGAGTTGTCGTTGACGGCGATGGTGACATCGTCGGTTGCGGTGAAGCTACGGGTCGCTTTTGGGCCCTTCACTTCGATCGTCTGACCAGACACGGAGGCAGTGACGCCTGCGGGCAGGTCTACGGGTTTTTTACCGATACGAGACATTAACCAGCCCTCCTTAGAAGACGGTGCAAAGCACTTCGCCACCAACATTGGCAGAGCGTGCGTTTGCATCCGACATCACGCCGCGAGACGTGGAGACGATGGAGACACCCAGACCCTGACGGATCTGTGGCACTTCCTGAGCGCCCATATACACACGACGACCTGGCTTTGACACGCGCTTCAATTCGCGGATCACAGGTGTGCCATCGTAGTATTTCAGGCTGATTTCAAGTTCGGGGTGCTTTGTGTCGGCGACGGCTTCGTAGCCACGAATGTAGCCTTCGTCGGTCAACACATCCAGAACCCAAGCGCGCAGCTTGGACGCCGGAGTGCGAACAGTAGATTTGCCGCGCATCTGAGCGTTGCGAATCCGTGTCAGCATATCACCAAGAGGATCGTTCATCATTGTGCGTGCCCTCCCTTACCAGCTGGATTTGACCAGGCCGGGGATTTGACCGGCAGAGCCGAGATCCCGCAGCGCGATACGGCTGATTTTAAGTTTACGATAATAAGCGTGTGGACGGCCCGTCAGCTGGCAGCGGTTGTGCAGCCGTGTGGCGGAGCTGTTGCGTGGCAGCTTGGCGAGTTTCAGACGCGCTGTGAAACGCTCTTCCATCGGTAGGCTGTCATCGTTTGCGATCGCTTTCAAAGCGGCCCGCTTGGCGGCGTATTTGTCCACCAATGCCTGACGCTTCTTTTCACGTTCGATCATGCTTTTCTTTGCCATGGTCTAATGTCTCCCCGCGGCTCAGCTATTGAAGGGCATGTTGAAAGCTTTCAACAGCGCCTTGGCTTCCGCGTCGGTTTTCGCGGTGGTGCAAATCACAATATCCATGCCCCAGGTCTCATCGACTTTGTCGAAGTTGATTTCTGGGAAGATGATGTGTTCCTTCAGGCCCATGGCGTAGTTGCCACGACCGTCAAAGGATTTACCCGGTACGCCGCGGAAGTCACGGATACGAGGCATTGCGATGGTGATCAGACGGTCGAGGAATTCGAACATCCGGTCGCCACGGAGGGTGACTTTCGCGCCCAGCGGCATGTCTTCACGAACCCGGAAACCCGCGATGGATTTCTTGGCCGTTGTGATCATTGCCTTTTGGCCGGCAATCGCGGTCAGGTCTTCCTGAGCGGATTTGGCTTTTTTGCTGTCACGGACCGCTTCGGCACCACAGCCGATGTTCAGAACGATTTTATCCAGACCAGGGATCTGCATGTCGTTCTTATACGCGAACTCTTCCTTCAAAGCAGCGCGGATTGTGTCCGCGTAAACCGCTTTCAGGCGTGGGGTGTAGGTTGCTTCATCCAACATTAGACGGCCTCCCCTGTTGTTTTAGCGAAGCGGACTTTCTTGCCGTCTTCTTCGCGGAAGCCAACACGAGTGGCTTTGCCATTGCTGTCCAGCAGCGCCAGGTTCGACAATTGGATCGGCATTGCTTTTGGAACGCGACCACCTTGCGATGTCTGGCTTTGACGTGTGTGACGGATGGCCATGTTCAGGCCTTCAACCACGGCTTTACCGGCGTCGGGCATGACCTGAGCGATTTCGCCCTGCTTGCCTTTGTCCTTGCCAGTCAGAACGACGACCTTGTCGCCTTTTTTCAACTTAGCAGCCATATCACAGCACCTCCGGCGCAAGCGAAATGATTTTCATGAAGTTCTTGCCACGCAGTTCGCGAACAACTGGGCCAAAGATACGTGTACCTACAGGCTCGTTATTGTTGTTCAGAATTACGGCGGCGTTGCCGTCGAAACGGATGGCTGTGCCATCTTCACGACGAACTTCTTTGGCGGTGCGTACAACGACGGCCTTACGGACATCGCCCTTTTTAACGCGACCACGCGGGATGGCTTCCTTGACCGAAACGACAATGATGTCGCCTACGGATGCGTATTTACGCTTGGAACCACCCAGAACCTTGATGCACTGAACACGGCGAGCGCCGCTATTGTCAGCTACATCCAGATTGGTCTGCATCTGGATCATTGGTTTCTCCCGACCTTTGGGGTCCTATACCCCCAGGGTTTCGTTCAAACTAAAAAGTGGGCGCCCTTAGGCGGTGACCACTTCCCAGCGTTTCGTCTTCGATTTCGGTGCACATTCTTGAATGCGAACCTGATCACCCACTTTGAAGCTGTTGGCTTCATCATGTGCGCGATATTTCTTCGAGCTACGGATCGTCTTTTTCAGAACTGGGTGTGTGAAGCGACGTTCAACACTTACAGTGACGGTCTGTTCGTTTGCGGCGCTCGTGACGACGCCTTGCAGGATGCGCTTTGGCATAGTCGGAGCCCTTATTCAGTAGCCGCTTGCGCGGCCTTTTGGTTGAGAATGGTGTTCACACGCGCAACAGAGCGGCGCACCTGGCGCGCCCGTGCGGTGTTTTCCATCTGGCCTGTGGCCTGCTGAAAGCGCAGGTTGAAGGCTTCTTTTTTGAGTTCTGCCAGCGTTTCGCGAAGCTGGTCGGGAGTCTTGTCCCGCAGTTCTTGGGCGTTCATGCGCCTTTTCCTTTTTCAACGTCACTGGAGGGCCCTAAGTGCGGGTGCACCGGGTCACCCTGATTCCAGTGGAGTTCATGGTGAAGTGTGCCGTTTAGGGGGGAATGGCCCTATTGGCAACCCTTATTTCGCAGCTAAGCCCTACGGTTTTTCGCAAAGCGATCCGGCGCGGGGGGCCTTAGAACGTTGGGGCTTGGGCCATATGTTGCACGAGGCCTGCCGGGGCGCTACGACACCCTTAACGCCTGCTAGCATAGGATGCCTTCGTTGACCAATATATCGTCTCTCTTTGTGACCCGCCTGTATCACGCGAAACTGTCCGAACACGGCAAGCCGATCGACATGGACGAGCTGGAAGCGTCTTGCTACGCCATCGCCGAAGATGACGAGGCTGGCCAGGATTGGTGCGAGCAAAAGGGCTATCCGGGCTATACCAGCTATGCGTCCCTGACCGACCTGCCCTGGCGGTTCCCGATCTTTAAGGCGGTGCAAAAGGCGCTGGACAAGCATGTGGCCGCATTTGTGAAGGATCTGGGCTTTGATCTGGGGGCGGAAAAGAAGGTGAAGCTGGACAGTCTGTGGCTGAACATCCTGCCCGAAGGCGGCATTCACACCGCCCATATCCACCCCCATTCAGTGATCAGCGGCACGACCTATGTGTCGATGCCCAAGGGCACCAGCGCGATCAAGTTCGAGGACCCTCGCCTGGCGATGATGATGGCCGCCCCCGGCCGCAAACCCGACGCGCCCCGCAAATTGCAGCAATTCGTCTATATAGAGCCCGAAATCGGCGATGTTCTGCTGTGGGAAAGCTGGCTGCGCCACGAGGTGCCAATGAACATGGCCGAGGAAGAGCGGATCAGCGTGAGTTTCAACTATAGCTGGGCTTAAAATTCACTCCTTACGCTAAATACTGATGTCTTCCACAATAATCGGTTGAGTCAATCTTGAACAATACAGGAACATTGCCCACGTTAATGGACATGAGCAACAAGGAGCGCGTCATGCCCAAAAATACCAAAGCGACCTCGAAACGGGTGGCATCCCAAGCAAGTAAGACACTCAGAAGCTCGTCTGCTTCCAAAACAGCCAAAAGCTTAGCTGGTTCAGTTCTGGCTCAATCCAGTACCAGGAAGCAAACAGGTGCGACAATGGAAGCAAAGGCATCCAGAGTTCTGAAAAGTGAAAGGTACGCCCCAAGCACAAGAACGCTTGCTGGCTCTGTGGTTTCCCAGTCGAACAAGAAACGCTAGAGCAAAGAAAAACCCCCGCCGAGTGATCTCGACGGGGGTTTAATTTTCTACACGGGTCGAAAACGCGTCGCGTTTTCTACCAGTCTTCGCGAACCACGGTGCGGGTTTTGACCGGAAGCTTCATCGCGGCCAGGCGCAGGGCCTCGCGTGCGATCACTTCGGACACGCCGTCGATTTCGAACATAACGCGGCCAGGCTTGACCTTCGCTGTCCAACGATCAACGGAACCCTTACCTTTACCCATACGAACTTCGATAGGCTTGGCGGTTACGGGCAGATCCGGGAAGATCCGGATCCAAACGCGACCTTGACGTTTCATGTGACGTGTCATCGCGCGGCGAGCCGCTTCGATTTGACGTGCTGTGATACGCTCTGGCTCTGTTGCTTTTAGACCGTAAGTGCCGAAGTTCAGATCCGAACCGCCTTTGGCGTCGCCGCGGATCCGGCCTTTGTGCATCTTGCGGAATTTCGTGCGCTTTGGTTGCAGCATCTCGTCTACTCCTTACCGGTCACGGCGGGGGCGAGGGCCGCCGCCTTCTTGGAGCTCGGCGTGGCGGCGATCATGAGCCGACGGATCGTGCTCCATGATGTCGCCCTTGAAGATCCATACCTTGATACCAATGATGCCGTAAGCAGTCGTGGCTTGGACGCTCGCATAGTCGATGTCCGCGCGCAGTGTGTGCAGAGGCACACGACCTTCACGATACCATTCTGTCCGCGCGATCTCGGCACCGCCAAGACGACCCGCAACGTTTACACGGATGCCCTGGGCCCCCATGCGCATTGCGTTTTGCACGGCACGCTTCATTGCACGACGGAAGGATACACGACGTTCCAGCTGCTGAGAGATGCTCTCGCCAACCAGTTGTGCGTCCAGCTCGGGCTTGCGAACTTCTACGATGTTCAGGTGCAATTCGCTGTCTGTCAGCGCCGCTACCTTCTTGCGCAGGCTTTCAATATCGGCGCCTTTTTTGCCGATGATGACACCAGGACGCGCAGTGTGGATCGTAACGCGGCACTTTTTGTGCGGACGTTCGATGATCACACGGCTGATACCGGCTTGCTTGCACTCTTCGTGGATGAACGCGCGGATTTTCAGGTCTTCCAGCAGAAGATCCCCGTAATCCTTGCTTTCGGCGTACCAGCGGCTGTCCCAGGTGCGGTTGACCTGGAGGCGCATGCCGATCGGGTTTACTTTATGACCCATTATGCTTGTCCTTCAATCTGGCGCACCAAGATGGTGAGTTCGGAGAACGGCTTTACGATCTTGCCAAACCGACCACGCGCCCGAGGACGGCCACGCTTCATGATCAGGTTCTTGCCAACATAGGCTTCGGCAACGATCAGTTCGTCAACATCCAAGTTGTGGTTGTTTTCTGCGTTGGCAATTGCCGACTGCAGGCACTTCTTGACGTCGATGGCAATCCGCTTCTTCGAGAAGGTCAGATCGCTGAGAGCTTTTTCAACGGACTTGCCACGGATCATCTGAGCCACAAGGTTCAGCTTCTGCGGGCTTGTGCGCAACATGCGCAGCTTTGCCATTGCTTCGTTGTCCGCCACACGGCGCGGATTCTTTTCCTTACCCATGGCTTACTTCCTCTTAGCTTTCTTATCCGCCGCGTGACCATAATAGGTCCGAGTTGGCGAATATTCCCCGAACTTCTGGCCGATCATGTCTTCGGTCACAGTCACTGGGATATGTTTTTTGCCGTTGTAGACGCCGAAAGTCAGGCCCACAAACTGTGGCAAAATTGTAGAACGACGCGACCAGATCTTGATGACCTCGTTGCGACCGCTCTCGCGGGTTTTCTCGGCCTTCTTGAGGACGTAAGCGTCGACAAAAGGACCTTTCCAGACAGAACGCGACATCTATCAGCGCCCCTTCTTCTTGGCGTGACGCGAGCGGATGATCAGCTTGCTGGACGCTTTGTTCTTGTTCCGAGTACGTGCACCCTTTGTTGGTTTGCCCCAAGGGGTAACCGGGTGACGACCACCAGATGTCCGGCCTTCACCACCACCATGGGGGTGATCGACGGGGTTCATCACAACACCACGCACAGACGGGCGGATGCCCTTGTGACGGTTGCGACCCGCTTTACCGAAGTTCTGGTTCGAGTTGTCTGGGTTCGACACGGCACCAACGGTGCACATGCATTCCTGACGGACCAAGCGCAGTTCGCCCGAAGACAAACGGATCTGGGCGTAACCGCCATCCCGACCCACGAACTGAGCATATGTACCAGCGGCACGAGCGATCTGGCCGCCTTTGCCTGGTTTC
>SPJP01000236.1 GCA_006844665.1 Paracoccaceae bacterium | reverse complement strand
GCACCAGCACCGCAAGCGGGACCGCGACGTTCACCAGCCCCCGCTTGGCGGCAGGCTTTGGCGCACAGGTCGGCACGGGATACCTAAGCGTGGATCTGGATGCCGGCAGAGTCCAATCCGACGTCCGCGACATCGGCCTGCGCGCGACTTACGAGTTCAACTTCTAAGCCGAGCTTTCCCCAAAACACACCCCGCGCTGGTGCAGCTGTTAAGGCCTGCGCGGGGTCCAAGGCCTTGATTGACAGCCCGGCCCACTATGGTCCTGCAATCGGCCGCCCCCCCTTGAAGACAATCAAACCGCTTCCTCAAGACTTTGTAAAACACAGTATTGTATGCATGTTTTGGCCGTGCTACCGTTTTGGGATGTGGGTGGCGTGGCCTAAGAGTTTCAAAGGCATTCAAAAAATTCTTTGACGCTTTTCTTGGCTGTAGGAGGCCACATGTTTTCGAAAATTATGACCGCGATTAGCGGATCAGCGCTGGTGTTTGGCCTGGCGATGGGATCGGCGATCATCGCGCCGACAGCCTCAATGGCCCAGGTCGCACCCTCACAATGTAGCACAATCACCAGCGTCAATGTCCGGGGCGGGCCCATTGTGATCGCGGCCCAACCAGGACAAGTGATCCAAGTGGTCGCAGACCCGACAAATTTCGGCGGCGCAACTGTTGGCGTTTCGATCAACGGTGCTGGAACCGTGGCGACGGCCGTGCCAACCACGATCAACGTCGTGACCGCTGGCACGATTGTGATCGAACAGCAGGCCAATGGCGCCCTTGTTACATGTTCAACCCCTTCAGCAGGTTCCGATTTTATCGACACCCAAACGACTGCCGTGCAAACCGCCACATCGCGCAACACCCAAGCCCGCTTGAACGGCAATGGCCCGCGCAACTCTGCCACCCGCAACAGCGTGTTTCTGTCCACCTCGAACCTGCCGGGGGCTGACAGCCAGCTGGGTCAGGCCGAATTTAACGGCTGGGTGTCGGTCGAGGGCCGCCAGCTGTCCGGGGCCACGACGGGCATCACTCTGGATCTGGTGTTCGGGGTGGATCGCCTGATCTCGAACCGGTTGATCGTTGGGGCTTTGATCGCCTACGGCCGCCAGGACCTGACGACGGGCTCAACGAGTACCCAAGTGAACTCACCTTCCGTTGGAGCGTATTTCGCCAGCCGTTTGCAGGGCGACTGGTTGGCGGATGGCTATCTGTCCGTAGCGCGGCCGGCCTATGATGTGGGCGGCACGACCTTTACCGCCAGCCGCGTGTCAGGGGCGTTTGGCCTGACCGGCCATTACGACGCCTACGGCATGGATATGTCTCCCTTTGCCAAGGTGAACGGCTACCGCGAGGCGCAGCCCGCCTACGGCACGGTCGCGGCAAATGACATCACCCGCTTTAACGCCTCGGTCGGGACACGGGTGTCGCCGCTAGAGGAGCTGGACGGCGGCATCCTGCCCTATATCAGCATCGCCGTGGATTTCGGCGTGACCGACAGCACCGCCGGTGGGCGCGACAGCTATTGGGCCCCGCGCCTTGGCGCTGGCTTTTCCACCGAGTTAGGGGCCGGGTACCTAAGCGTGGATATGGATGCCGGGCGCATCCGGTCCAATGTGACCGATATTGGCCTGCGTGCGACCTATGAGTTCACGTTCTAAGCATACGTAATACACGTTTGGATCAGGGCCCTTCGGGGCCCTTTTTCGTGGGCTCTTCCCCAAG
>SPJP01000235.1 GCA_006844665.1 Paracoccaceae bacterium | reverse complement strand
TTTCAAGCGGATCGAGCCGCTGAGATGACGAGGATTTCGCGTCCTTACGGATTTGACGGATTTTCCGCCCGGCAGCGTCACAGAGCCTTGAAATAGAACCACTATTCCCGCGTCTCCGTTCCTTGCCAGACAAAAAATCTGTCAAACCAGCAGTGCAGGATTAATGGGTCCTGACCCTAGACCCTGTGCCATGATTCCCTTTACTAAATACGGGGCACCTCCCTAGCTCCCTAACCGCCAAGGCCCGCTGAAAAAGCCAATTGGCTGGGTCTGCGCCGATGAATTCCGCCCCGGGCTTGCCGATTAAGATCATTCAGGAAACACTACGTTTCTGTATTTAGCCGCCTCTTGATTAACGGTTTGGTGGATACTTAGGCCAACTTGCGTTAAATTGCCGGTCAAGGAGCCGTCAAAAATGCAGCACATGCCCCCACCCATGGCCGGAGAAACCGCCGAGCTGGAGGATCTTTACAAGCACCTGCAAGACCAAGCAGGGGCCGAAGGATTCTATGAACGCTTGGACGACGCCCACACCGCGCAGTTCATTGATGGCGGTGATACGTTGCTGGTCAGTTTCGAGCATGCCGACCAAGTCCTGCAACACGAACGGGCTGCCGGACAAGCTGTGGAAACTCTGGGGCGACGGGTACAGCTTCGCACCGGATGCGCCCAACTGACGCTTCTGACCTCGGACGACACATGGTTCCGCGCTGACGGGGTCTACAAGTTTTTCGACGATCTGGTGGATGACGGTTTCTTTGATGAATTCGGCCATGTGGTGTTTTTTGGCGCAGGTCTGGCAGGCTATGCTGCCGGGGCCTATTCCGTGGTGGCCAGCGACTGCCAGGCGCTGTTGATCCAGCCCCAGGCCACCCTGACCCCACAAGCCGCTGGCTGGGACCGCCGCTTTCCTCAGACCCGGCGCATGGATTTCACCCAGCGCTACGGCTACGCCCCCAATATGATCGAAACGGCTGGCTATGTGGTCGTCGCCTTTGATCCGGCCTTTGACGAAGATTTCATGCACGCCCAATTGTTCGACCGCGATTGGGTCGACCTGCTGCGCATCCGCCATCTGGGCGAAGACGGGGCCGCGGCCCTGGACCGCTTGGGCCTGCTGGACACCATCGTCGAAAATGCTGTGAACGAAGGTTTGTCGACCGCCGCCCTTGTCCAGACCCTGCGCAAACGCCGGGAATCGCCGGCCTATCTGCATGCGGTGATGGACCATGCCGAGGCAATGGGGCGAACCGGGATGATGGCCAAGACCGCCAATTTCGCCCGACAGCACAGCGACGACCCGCGCTTTGCGGCCCTGGTCTTAGATACCGAGGAACAAGGCGCGGCACAGCCCGCACCAATTCCCAGTGCGACCTCTGCCGCGATCGCCGTTTTGGCCGTGGGCGGGGCGCTTACAAAAGCCGAAACTGGCAAGGACCCCGTCGCGGACTATGCGCCTGATCTCGCGCCTGAAACCACCTTTGAAACGGCTTCGGAACTCGCGCCAGTACGCACCGAAGACACAGGCCTTGAAATCACCGACGATCCGGTGCCCGAGGCTGCCGAGCCCACAAGTGCAGAGCCACCGGCCGAAGACCCCGTGGCCGAAGATCCGGTGGCCGAAGCGGTACAAGAAGACACGAGCGCCGAGGACCAGACCGAGGACGACGACGCCAGCATGATGGCCCAGCCCTTCCAGCCCTGGGACAGCTTCGCACTGGCCCGCAACCGCGCAGCCC
>SPJP01000233.1 GCA_006844665.1 Paracoccaceae bacterium | reverse complement strand
CCCGGTCGATCTTGTCCTTCAGCCGCCACAGCAGCGGTCCGGCCAAACGCATCCCAGCCTTGTCGGCCACCGCGCGCTTTGCCCCTAGGGATACCAGCTTTAGGTAATCGCGCTGCGGATTGAAGCGTTTTTCAGGCCCACCGGTCAGGGCAGCAATCAGGTTATGGGTCAGCACAGGCGCTTGTCTAACGGCGAAAACGCCCGCTTTGGGACGCGGGGCAAACCCCATATGGGCGCAGTCGCCAACCGCAAAAATCGCAGGATCGCTGCTACGCAAACTGGTCTCTATCCGAACGAACCCGTTTTCCAGGTCCAGTCCGGTGTGCGCCAGCCAGTCTTGCGGCTTGGCCCCGGCGGCCCCGATGGTCAGCGTACTGGGGATCTGCGCTCCGTCCTCTAACACAACAGCGGTTTGCGTGATCTTTGTAACTGGGGTGTTGGGCAGCAGCTTGATGTTCAGCTTGGCCATCGCCCCGAAAAGGGAAGATTTGGTCTTTGGATGCAGCTCGGCCAGGATCTCGGACCGGTCGATCAGAGTTATATCGCCGCCGCCCAGTCGGTTTGCGCAGGCCATGGCCAGCTCGGCGCCCGCGACCCCTCCCCCCAGGATCACGACGGGCCCGGGCTGAGCGCTGCGGGCAAACGCGTCCCAACGGCTGGCGAAGCCACCCAGCGGCTTGGCCGGAACGCCATGTTCCGCAAAGCCCGGTAAATCTGGCAAATCAGAGGTGATACCAACGTCGATCGAGGCGATATCATAGGCCACAGCAGGCCGGTCCTGCAAGACCACGCGTTTGGCAACGCGGTCGATCCCAATGGCGCGGTCATTGATGATACGCGCGCCTGCAAAACGGGCCAGGCGGACCAAGTCTATGTCCAGTTCCGCCCTTGTGTAGTGGCCCGCGACAAAACCCGGCAACATTCCGGTATAGGGCGCAGTGGGACCCGGATTGATCACCGTCAGCCGTGCACCCGGCAAAGGCTTCATCCCCCATTGCCGCAAAACCAATGCGTGGGAATGGCCACCCCCGATCAACACAACATCGCGGGTTAGTGGAATTAGGCTTTGCATTTCTGGTCGCTCCGCTAGATTCGTGACAAGAGCTAGCGGCACAGGTCTGTTTTGGACAGTCTTGTCTGTACCGGGAAGGGGAGCCTCGCGAAAATGTCAACGCTTCGCTGGTCTGCTTTCATCATTAGCCTCGTTTTAATTGGGCTCGGGATCTCGGCGCTGGAAGGAGCGCGCGGAGGTCTAAAGGTCGAGGATGCGCAGGTAGGTTCCACACCGGTTTCGGTGCACCGACTGCCCGGACAGCCAAGTGCCCCTGCTGTGGTTGTGGGCCACGGGATCGGGGCGTCGCGCCAAGTGATGGAAGGGTATGTGCTTAGCTTGGCCCATGCGGGTTACGTGGTGGTCAGTTTGGATTTCGCAGGCCATGGCAGGCATTCGGACGCATTACACGGGGATGCGAACCAGCAAGCAGAAACCATGATCACCCAAGTAAAGGACGTTGTGACCTATGCGCTTGGCCTGCCATGGGTCGATGGCCGGGTAGCGTTGTTGGGCCACGCAACCGGCGCCGACATCATGATCCAAGAGGCCGCAGATGACCCAAGGATTGGACCAGTAATCGCCTTGTCGTCCTTGTCACGTGCAGCAACGGCCCAGCACCCTGACATGTTGTTGATGATCAACGGCGTCTGGGCCGACGACCAGCGTGCGCAATCGCTGCGGGTCTTGCAGCAAATCAATCCAGCTGCCAGCGAGGGGCGGACAATTGGC
>SPJP01000232.1 GCA_006844665.1 Paracoccaceae bacterium | reverse complement strand
GGCCATAATGGCCGTAATCTGCGGGCCACCAGTCCTGGCTATCAGTCATCAAGGCTGTCAGGTCGGCCTTCAATGCGTCCAGGTCCAACTGCTTGAACGCCTCGGCATAATTCACTTCACCGCCAAACGGATCGACCTGCTTGGTGTGCTGGTTCAGGATTTTCAGGTTCAACTGGTTTGGCCACCAATCGCGATTCCCGCGTACCTCGTTGGTCGCGTGAATGCTTGCGCCATGCATGACTGGGCATTTGCCGATATCATTTCCGTCCATGTGTCGTCTCCGATGTTAGAGTTTGAGGAGGACCTACCCGAGTCGTGCCATAGATAAAATTTGTATTTTCCTATGAGATCAATAATTATGGGTTATGAGCAATTTTACGCTAAAACAGCTTAGATATTTCGAAGCCGTGGCCGCCCAAGGCCATTTTGGGCGCGCCGCAGATGTCTGCGCAATCTCGCAACCCGCGATATCAGTTCAGATTAAAGAGCTCGAAGAAACTCTGGGAACCACCCTTTTTGAACGCGGACCGCGCGGCGTGCGTCTGACCGCCCTGGGCGAAGTTTTTGCCGGTCGGGTCCGAGCTATTTTACGTAGGGTTGACGACCTAGGGGATCTTGCCCGTGCCACGCAGGACGGCCTGGTCGGCAAGCTGCGATTGGGGGTGATCCCGACGATCGCGCCTTATCTTCTGCCCCGTCTCTACGGCAATCTTGCGGCCTCGCACCCTGATCTGGACATGCATGTCAAAGAAACCCAAACCGAGAAGTTGATAGCCGAACTGATCGCGGGCCGCCTGGACACCGCCATTCTGGCCCTGCCCATTTCAGAACCCGCCCTGACCGAAACCCCGTTGTTTTCGGAAAAATTCGTGCTGGTGCGCAATGCAAGGGATGCCAACAAACCTGTCCCCGACAGCACCACATTGCGGGAAATGCGCCTGCTGTTGCTGGAAGAAGGCCATTGCTTCCGGGACCAAGCGCTGTCGTTCTGCGGCATGCGATCCACGGTGGCCCGCGAGGGGATGGAAGGAAGCTCGCTTTCCACCTTGGTGCAAATGGTGGGCGCTGGCATTGGGGTGACGCTGATCCCCGAAATGGCCGTTCCAGTGGAAACACGATCGGCAGAAGTTTCCATCGCCCGCTTCACTGATCCACAACCCGAACGCCAGATCGGCATGGTTTGGCGCAAAACCAGCCCGCTATCGGATCAGTTGCGCAAGATTGCTGATGTGGTCCAAAGCTGCGGTCTGCCTGCATAACGCTTGCGCCATTTGGCCGCGCTATCCATACATAGGATCTGACCCAGCCCACAGGGAAAATATCCAATGTCCGACCGGTCCCCGAACCTGACAGAGCTGTCACGCTTGATCCGCAGCGCCCCGCGCAAGGCAAGGCGGCGCTTGGTGGCTTTGGCCGGGGCACCGGCAAGCGGCAAGTCCACCTTGACCGAAGCGATTGTAGAACAGCTGAACGCCGATGGCTGCGTTGCCGCCGGTGTACCAATGGACGGATTTCATCTTGATAACCGTTTGCTGGAACCGCGCGGATTGCTGCCCCGCAAAGGATCCCCAGATACCTTCGATGTCGGCGGCTTTGCGCGTGCTGTGACCGCGCTCGCCCAGGACGAAACCGCAGCCTACCCGTTGTTCGATAGATCCCTGGATATTGCGATTGCAGGCGCAGGCTGGGTGGATGCCGATTGCGACACCGTTGTGATCGAAGGCAATTACCTACTACTTGGCCAGGGCGCTTGGGATCAGTTGCGCCAGCATTGGGATATCTCTTTCCTGCTGAACAGCCCGATGGAG
>SPJP01000234.1 GCA_006844665.1 Paracoccaceae bacterium | reverse complement strand
AGCTTTCGTCAAAGTGAAAGCCGTGAGTGACGTGGTGCTCTGGCCCCGGCTTGAAATACTCGGCACGTTCCCACCCGTTGATCACCGTAAATTCGGCCCCTTCGGCGGCCAGAACCGGGGTCAGGGGGGTGGTTTTGGCCATCCGGCCTGCGCTGCGATGCTCGTTCGGGAAATGGAAGCGAAACTCGTTCTGGTAGTCCTCGATCGCCTTGAGGGCCGTCAGTTCGACATTCGTGTGTCCGGCAAAGCGGCGCGGGTCTAGGCACCACGTGTCATAGCAAGCCTCGCCGTGGACGATCTGCTGGGCCAGCAACCAGCCATGGCCGCCGCCTTCGCCCACACCGGCGCGCAGGCCGATGATGCAGAACGCGTTGCGTTTGTTGGGGATAGGCCCCACCAAGGGCGCGCCGTCGATTGTATAGGTGATCGGTCCGTTGACGATGGTGTGGATGCCGGCTTCGGTCAGGGCGGGCATACGGGCAAAGGCGCCTTCCAGCACATCCGTCACGCGGTCCAGATCATCAGGGCACAGGGCGTTGACAAAATGCGGGTCGATCCCGTCCATGCCCCAGGTTCTGCAGTCCTGTTCATAGAACCCTAGCAGCAAGCCGTTCTTTTCCTGCCGGCAGTAAAAATCGCTGATCGGGCAGCGCAGCAGGGGCATGCGGTGGCCGGCATCGGCGATGGCGGGGATCTCTTCGGTCACGAAATACTGGTGTTCCATCGAGGTCACAGGATGGTGCACCCCCATCATCGCACCGACCTCGTTCACTCGGTATCCGCAGGCATTCACCACGATTTCGCAGGCGATATCGCCTTGGCTGGTGCGGACGGTCCAGCTGTCGTCTTTGTGTTGGGTCAGGCCTGTGACAGGGGTGTTGCGATAAACCTCGGCCCCGGCTTTGCGGGCGCGGCGGGCAAGGGCCTGGCACAGGCTTGCGGGATCAATGTCGCCGTCATTACCATCCCACAGCCCGCCGATCAGATTGTCTGTGGTGATCAACGGATGGCGTCGGGCGCATTCGGCAGCATCCAGAACCTCGAACTCTACCCCCATACCCCGCGCCATAGAGGCAAAATGCCGGTACCCGTCCATCTGCGCTTCGGTATTGGCAAGACGAATGCCACCATCGCCGTGATTATAGCTGACGGGATAATCAAGGTCGTCGCGCAAATCTTTGTATAGGTTGATAGAATGGGATTTCAGCCCGACCATGGTCTGGTTCATGCCGAAATTGGTCACCTGGGCCGCCGAATGCCATGTGGTGCCCGAGGTCAGCTCGTTCCGTTCCACCAGAACAACGTCTGTCCAGCCTTCTTGGGTCAGGTGATACAGGGTCGAACAGCCTGCAATACCGCCCCCGATAACAACAACCTTCGTTTGCGACTTCATGGCGTTCCCCCTGCGTTTTTCCGCATGGGCCTGAGAATTTTGGCCGGGGTCAATCTTTTCCTGCGCGGTGGCGAAAATTTATGGGATCTGCGTCTACAACCCGTCAGGCAAACGTTCGGTAAAGCTCCAAACCTTGTCGAAACGCTCTTCCCGGCAATAGGTCCACAGCATGGTGATCCCGGGATAGTGGTCAGAGTTTGCTAGCTGCAGCCGTCCCCAATAATAGCTGCCCATATATTCGACATCGCAGCGCACATTGGATTCGCCTTCGGCCCAGTAGCCTTCGAACACATGGCCGGTAAATTCCAACCAAAAGCGCCCATTGTCATGGGTATAGGTGCCTTCATAGCCGAAATTAGTGGGCAGGACCCAAGTTTCGCCCCAGTCGGTGTCCCAGGCGCTCCCAAATGTTTCGATATCGGCCCAGTCTTGGG
>SPJP01000231.1 GCA_006844665.1 Paracoccaceae bacterium | reverse complement strand
CCACAGGTTGAACCAAGCCTCAGCCCACCCTAAAAACGCACAGATTTTCCGCACCCCCAAAAAATACCCCCCACTTCAGACAGAAACCAAAGACTCCGCCCCAACACTGTGTCACAGGGGGATATACGTGTCAGAGACCCCAAGCCTCTTTGGCGGCCTGCCCAGTCTGGCTTGCACACCGATACCCGGAGCTTTGCCATGCGGATACGTCTCGGATGCCGGCTTTCCTTTGAAATGCCCGTCCCTACCCCTTTGATCTTGCTGCTAAATGTCCACTACTCGCGCGCAAGCGATCTGGAACGCCCCGATCTTTTGATAACCAATCCCGGCGTCCCGATCGAAGCCTACCGCGACGCATTCGGCAATTGGTGCAACCGGCTGCTGGCCCCGGCCGGCAAGATGACCGTCACCACAGACGGGGTCCTGCGGGACGCGGGCCTGTCCGATCCGGTGGATCCCACAGCCCAGCAGCACCCGGTCGAATCCCTGCCAAGCGACGTGCTGACCTACCTGCTGCCCAGCCGCTACTGCGAATCCGACGTCCTGTCCGAATTCGCCTGGACCCAATTCCAAAACACCCCCCAAGGCCACCCCCGCGTCCAAGCAATCTGCGACTTCGTCCACAACCACATTCGCTTTGACTACGAACAATCCCGCCCCACCCGCACGGCGGTCGAGGCCCTGAACGAAGGCGTCGGCGTCTGCCGCGACTTCACCCATCTGGCCATCGCCCTGTGCCGCTGCCTGAACATCCCGGCGCGCTACTGCACGGGCTATGTCAGCGATATCGGCAAACCGCCCCCCTATTCAGACATGGATTTCGCCGCCTGGATGGAGGTCTACTTAGGCGGCAAATGGTGGGTGTTTGATCCGCGCAACAACGACACCCGCTTTGGCCGCGTCCTGATCGCCCAAGGACGCGACGCCGCAAACGTTCCCCTGATCCACAGCTTCGGCCAACACGAATTGCAGGAATTCGAAGTCTGGATCAGCCAGATAGAAGACACCCCGCCCGCCTGAACAGCAAGCATGGCAATTTTCGAGCAACCGGAATTTTCGGTCCCATTCTTTTCCAACTCGCCAACACAGCCGGGCGCACGCAACTTGGCCGCTTACAGCATCACCAGCGTCGGCTTAGGGTCAGGACCCATTAATCCTGCACTGCTGGTTTGACAGATTTTTTGTCTGGCCGTTGCCCGACAATGCATCGCAACGATGCATGAGAGGGAAGGAACAGAGACGCAGGAATACCCTCTCGTGTATCGCTGTGCGATACCCTGTCGGGCAACGGTGGTTCTATTTCAAGGCTCTGTGACGCCGTCAGGCGGAAAATCCGTCAAATCCGTTCCACCGAAGGTGGACCGTGTAATAATTGGCGATCCTTTGGATCGACGGACGCGAAATCCTCGTCATCTCAGCGGCTCGATCCGCTTGAAAAGTGAACCACACTGGTCTGCGCAGATCAAACCCCTGAGATTTAGAGGATTTTGCGCCAGCAGTGCAGGATTAATGGGTCCTGACCCTAGAACAGCGCGAAATACTCATTCTGTTCCCAGTCCGAGATTTCGGCCAAATACCGATCCCATTCCGCGCGTTTCAGGGTCACCAACCAGTCAACGACCTGGTCCCCCAAAGTGCTTCGATACAGGGTAGAGGCGTCAAAAGCAGTGACCGCCTCGCCCAAGGATCGGGGAAGGGCGCTGGCATCTGACAGATAGGGCCGGGTTTCGGGGGCAGGTGCGACCGCCCCACGCGCGATCCCGTCTAGGCCTGCGTGAATTTGGCCCGCCAGAAACAGGTACGGGTTGGCCATGGACTCCGCCACGCGGTTTTCGATCCGGCTGGCCGGGTCATCGGCCCCAATCAAGGCCCTCACCATCG
>SPJP01000010.1 GCA_006844665.1 Paracoccaceae bacterium | reverse complement strand
AACCGGCTTGGCAACTCCGTTTTCGTCGATGGCTCGCATATCATGAACGTCGATCCCCGCATGTCGCAACGCAGATCGTTCAGCTGCATCTACCGACCGTAAGCCCAACATAGTCACCTGATCCCCCGGCACCTTATGGCTCAATTTGGGATACGAACCCTCAAACCCAGGCTGCCCAGTGAAATAGGCGACAGGGGTTCCGTGCAAGTTGCCACTTTGCGTTGTTTGCAGGCTGTGCATGTCTGGATGGGCATCCAACCACAAAACAAAAAGAGGCCGTTCTTCCTGCGCTGCCGCCCGCGCAAGACCCGGTACCGTACCTATCGCCAGACCGTGGTCCCCGCCTAAGAATATAGACAGATCATGGGTTCTAGCAGCATCAAAGGCGGTTTGCGCCAAGGCATCTGCCCAAGCGACCACGCCACCCAAGTCATGCAGGCAAGGATTGTCATGAGAGAGCGGAGGCGTTGCGTTTGGCGTCACATTCCCCAAATCGCTTACTTGGTACCCCAAGCTGGTGATCGCTTGGGCCAGACCCGCCGTTCGATAGGCATCAGGGCCCATCAAACACCCCTGCACCCGCGTTCCCGACTGCATGGGCACGCCAATCAACCCACATGACAAAGATGACATCGAAAGCTCCTCTAAACTGTTGCCTGCACAATGATCCGCGCGAAAGCGTGCAAACAGATGAAAATTTGTCAAATTGTGGCAGTTGATCTATCAATTCGTCAGAAAAACTGGGAATTTGATAAATGGACCAAACAGATCGCACCTTACTGGCCGCGTTAAAGCAAGACGGCCGTGCCTCGGTCACGCAGCTTGCACAACAACTTGGCGTGTCCCGCAGCACCGTTCAGACCCGGATCGAGCGGTTGCAAAGTTCAGGCGCAATACGGCGATTCACGGTCGAGCTGGGCGGGCCAGAGTCCCAGGATCAGATCACTTCGGTGACTTTGATCGAGCTTGAGGGCGCTGTAAAACGCACAGTTGTGCGGGCGCTTTACAAGTTACCCGAACTGGCAAGCCTGCATTCCACCAATGGTGCCTGGGATCTAGTGGCGCGTCTGGAAACCGACAGCCTGCCGGCCTTTGACCACGCTCTTAACCAGATCCGCGACATACCCGGTGTGCGGCGCTCGGAAACATGTCTGTTGCTGGATGAAGCCAGGCCTTAGGCGCGTCTTAAAGCAGCCGTGGCCACGCCCATCGCCAACAGGGCAACCCCGCCGCAGCGAGCCATCCACTGGGTCACTGACGGGCGGGCGATCTGGCGCCGCAGCCGGTCGGCCAAAAGCGCAAAGGCCAACGCGTTTAGCGCCGCCAAAGTCACGAAGGTCGCGATCAAAATCCCGAACTGAGGCCCCAATGGCGCATCGGTGACGATGAATTGGGGGACAAAGGCGATGAAAAACGCGATGGATTTTGGGTTCAGCGCAGTGACGATGGCCGCATGTCCAAACACCGCGCGTCCCTCTTTGGCATCTGATGCGGCCCCATCAGTTTCGAAGGTCATCTCCTCGGCGCCACGTAGCATTTTGATACCCAGATAAGCCAGGTACAACGCCCCCACCCATTTCAATACGGTGAACACCGTGGCCGAGGCCAGCACCAAAGCCCCCAGCCCCAGCAGCGATGTCGTCATCGCCAAGAAATCCCCTAGGGCCACACCAAGGGCTGTCGCCACGGCCACCGGTCGCCCTTGGGTCAATGCATAGCTCAGCACCAACAGAATCGTTGGGCCCGGAATGATTAACAAAACCGAGGACGCCGCCACGAAGGCCAGCCAAAGGTGAAAATCCATGAAAAGAGGTCCTTCTAAACACATTGACCAGCAAGCCAAAATCAGGACTGCTGGTCAATGTGTTTTCTAGAAATGGTCGGGGCGATAGGATTCGAACCTACGACCTACGGTACCCAAAACCGCCGCGCTACCAGGCTGCGCCACGCCCCGACGACGCTCATCTACGCCCACAGAACGGGAAAGAAAAGCCGAAAAGTAACAACTTTGTACGATAGTTTGCACATTCTTGGAAACGAGCAGCAGCGAACCTTATTTTATTGGGCACGGCCAAGCGGCATCTGGCCCAAAGAACGGATGCTGCAGCACGTCGCCCGCCTCGATTCCGAACTGAGCAGCCAAGCCGCCACTAATTTCAAGCACCGCCAGAACGTCAGGACCACCATCAATTACGCTTTCATCCTTGGGAATCGCGTTGTGGTGAACGCGGGCCACCGTTCCGTCTGGCGCTGTAAAAATCATATCCAGGGGAATTAGCGTGTTGCGCATCCAGAACGTCGCGTGCTGAGGGGCGTCATATAGAAAGAGCATGCCTTTATCCGTGGCCATCTGTTCGACAAACATCAAGCCACGGGCTCTGGTGGCATTGGTATCGGCCAGATCTACGCGGAATTCTGCCTTGCCCCAGTCCCCTTTGATGGCGACCGTTTCAGATTGGCAGATTTCGGCCAAGGCGGGGGCTGTCATAACCCAAAGCGCCAGGAACGCAGCGCCGAACTTACGTTTTACACACATTGTCTAATCCTGAATTGCGGCGTCCCAGCTAAGCACTTCATATGCCATCGCGCCACGTTCGCTGTCACCGACGCGAACAGAAACCGCCTCGCCCGGTTGCAGGTCAGAAAACCCGCAGCGACGCAGGACATCCATATGAACGAACACATCACCGGCATTGCCATGGACATTCAGAAAGCCAAAACCTTTGACCTTATCAAACCACTTCACGCGGCCAGGCAACATCGGCAGATGAGAATAATCTTGTGCCGGTGTGACATCGCCATGCGGGCTTTCGGACGCAGTTTTCGGGCAAAGATCGACGACTTCTAGCGCCTGAACCCCCCGTTCTGTGTTTTGGACGCGAACGGTTATTCCGGTTCCCTCGGCCACAGAATTCTGGCCGAAGTTTCGAAGAACATTCGCATGGAGCAGGATGTCTGGGCCGCCTTCTGAGGCGACAATAAACCCAAATCCGCGGTTGGGATCGAACCATTTGACTTCGCCCTCGACGGAAGGCGCTTCTATAATTTGCTTTTGCATATCGGAGTTCACCAAAATTTCACATATAACTATATTTAAAATACACCTAGATTTGGGGTCAAAAATCCGACATTTGCAATAGAAAATCCTGTAATTATTGGGATTTGCATTTCGCGAAGCGCCGATTGCGGCCGAATTTGACCCTCAATTTAGCACTGCGACAAGCTGCCACATCGCCAGATTACGGGCTCAAGCGACTGATATCCCACGGCATTCCAGAATCACTCCTAGTCCACCTAAAACGGTCGTGCAGACGGTGTGCACCATCAGCCCAGAACTCGATTTCGAGTGGAAAAATTCTGAAACCACCCCAAAAGGGTGGTCGCGTCGGCGACATCCCGTGTCGCAAACTCTGCTTTGCCACTTCTGCGAGCAGAATCCCGCGACTCGCTAGCGGTTGGGACTGCCGCGAAGACCATGCTCCGATACGGCTTTTGAGCCCACGTGACCCGTAATACTGATCTGCCTTAGGACCGTCCTCTTTTTCCACCAGGCCCCGGACCCGGATCTGGCGACGCAAGGATTTCCAATGCATCACAAAGGCTGCCTTGCCGCTGTCAGCCAGCTCTTGACCCTTGGCGCTTTCGTAATTTGTAAAGAAAACGAACGCGTCTTCCTCGATATCCTTCAGCAGAACCATCCGTGCGTTTGGCATGCCGCTTGCGTCCACCGTCGACAAGGCGATCGCTTCGGGGTCATTCAACTCCGACGCTTTGGCTTCCTCAAGCCAGTCTCTGGCCAACTGAAATGGATCTTCACCTGCAAAGATTCCTGTGCGCTCCATCAGGTGTCTCCCTTGATGCATATGGTTCAATCGCCTAAACGACAGACACCACCACATGTGAGCTGACGATAGGAGAAGTCAATGGCAGGTCTAATGCAGGGCAAACGCGGGCTGATTATGGGCTTGGCCAATGACAAATCAATCGCCTGGGGCATTGCGCAAGCCTTGTCAAATGCGGGCGCGGAGCTGGCCCTGACCTACCAGGGCGAAGCGATGAAAAAACGCGCTGTACCTTTGGCGGACCAGATCGGCGCAAGCTTGGTGATGGATTGCAATGTGGGCGAAGACGCGTCCATGGATGCCTGCTTTGACCAGATCAAGGACACATGGGGCGACATGGATTTTCTGGTCCACGCTATCGGCTATTCAGACAAGACCCAGCTGCGCGGTCGCTATGTCGATACAACCCGCGATAACTTTACCATGAGCATGGACATCTCGGTCTATTCCTTCACCGCCGTCATGCAACGCGCCGCCCCTTTGATGACCAATGGTGGCTCGGCCGTGACGCTGACCTATTTGGGCGGTGAACGGGTGATGCCGAACTATAACATGATGGGTGTGGCCAAAGCGGCCCTGGAAGCCTCGGTCAAATATCTGGCCGAAGACCTGGGTCGCGACGGCGTGCGCGTTAACGCGATCAGCGCGGGCACTATCAAGACCCTGGCCGCCAGCGGCATCGGCGATTTCCGCGCAATAAAAACCCACACAGAAAACGGTTCCCCTTTGCGCCGTTCGGTCACTCAGGACGAGGTCGGCAATTCCGCGCTCTACCTGCTCAGCGATCTGGGCTCTGCTGTGACGGGCGAGCTGCTGCATGTAGATGCCGGCTACCACGCCATTGGCATGAACGCGATTCCGAAGGACGAAGCTTAGGCCCGTCGCATTCAAGATATATTAAAGGAGCCCGCTATGGCTGATCGTCTTCCCCACGAAAAAGGTTTCCATGTCAGCTGGGATCAGCTACACCGCGACGCCCGCGCCCTGTCATGGCGTTTGGACGGCAAAGGCCCCGATGATGGCGCTTGGCGGGCCGTCGTGGCGATCACTCGCGGCGGCATGGCCCCCGCCATGATCGTCGCACGAGAGCTCGATATTCGCATAGTGGATACGATCAGCGTGAAATCCTACAACCACCAGTCCCAATCCGAGCCCCAGATCATCAAGTCCCCGGACATGGATCTGATCGGCGATGGAACTGGTGTACTGGTGATCGACGATCTGGTGGACACCGGCAAAACCCTGGAAGTTGTGCGCAAAGCCATGCCCAACGCCCATTTCGCCACGGTCTATGCTAAACCTTCGGGCCGCCCCATGGTGGAAACCTTTATTACCGAGGTCAGCCAAGACACCTGGATCTTCTTCCCTTGGGATATGGCCTTGCAATATGTGCAGCCCTACCGCGGCACAGATTGACCCCAACACCCTGATTACAGGCCCCTTTTGAACGCAGGAACGCCCGGATATGTATATCAACCCAGCCTATAGCGCGACGGTTCCGCCCCCTGTAATGGAGGCCCGCCGCTGGCTGAGCGATACCCCCCCGCCTGCCCACCTGCCTTTGATCAATGTCAGCCAAGCCGCCCCGGTGGACCCGCCCCCCGAAGGGCTACGCCGGGCCATGGCGGATGCTTTGGTGCATGACGACGCGACCCATCTATACGGCCCGGTTTTGGGCCTGCCTGATCTGCGGTCTTGTCTGGCGGGTCAAATCAGCACCATTTACAACGGTCAGGTCACGGCCGAGCACACCGCAATCACGGCCGGGTGCAATCAGGCCTTTGCCGCCGTTACCGCCACTTTGGCGGGGCAAGGCGATGCGATTATGCTGCCTTGCCCTTGGTACTTTAACCATAAGATGTGGCTGGATATGACCGGCGTTGGCTGCCAGGTGCTGCCCACTGGGCCAGACTTGTTGCCTGATCCTGAACATGCGGCCCGCCTGATCACCCAGGGCACCCGTGCCATTGCGCTGACCAGCCCCAACAACCCCGGCGGCGTTGAATACCCCGCCGAACTGCTGCTCGCCTTCTACCGCTTGTGCAAATCCAAGGGCATCGCCCTGATCGTCGATGAAACCTACCGCGATTTTCACAGCCAGACCGGCGCGCCCCATGATCTGTTCACCGATCCCGACTGGGACCAAACGCTGATCCATCTTTATTCGTTCTCCAAAGCCTACCGACTGACCGGACACAGGGTTGGGGCGTTGGTCACCAGCCCTGCCCGCTTGGCCGAGGTTGAAAAGTTCATCGATTCCGTCACCATCTGCCCATCCCAGATCGGCCAGCACGCGGCCCTTTGGGGGATGAACAACCTAGCCGATTGGCTGGCCGGTGAACGGGCCGAGATTTTGGCCCGCCGGGCCGCCCTGACCCAGGCCTTCGACAATTTAGACGGATGGGATCTGCAAGGCTGCGGCGCGTATTTCGGCTATGGCACCCACCCATTTGAGGCAGAGGCCTCGGACAAACTGGCCCAAAGGCTGGTGAAAGACCACGGAATCCTTTTGCTGCCGGGCACGATGTTCGGTCCGACCCTGGCCGAGGGCGGCGCAGGAAGGGCGGAACGCGAGCTGCGGATCGCCTTTGCAAATATCGACAAATCAGGAATTGCGACCTTGGCCAAGCGTTTGGCTGCGGTCCAACCTGCGTAATCACGAGCGAAAGCCAACCATTCAGGCTGCGCGCGCTCTTGTGACCCATCGCGGGGTCGCGTATGTCACGCTTCAGGTTTTAAAGGGGACAGGCCGCCATGAAGGGCACAGGTTCAAAGATATTCGTCTATATCCTACTTGGGATGCTGATTTTGGGTCTTGCCGGATTCGGCGTGGGCTCGTTCGGGGGCAATGTCCGCTCGATCGGTAAGGTCGGGGACACCGATATCAGTATCGACGATTACGCCACGGCGCTGCAGTCCGAGCTGCGAAATGTCAGCCAGCAAGCGGGCCGTTCGGTTTCCTTGCGTGAAATGCAGGCGGTCGGACTGGATCGCCAGGTTCTGTCCCGCGTGGTGACCGCCGCCGCCTTGCAAAACGAAGCCGCCCGTTTGGGTCTGTCCGTCGGCGATGAAAACGTCGCTGAAGAAATCCGCAACGTGCCTGCTTTTGCCGGTGTTGATGGTAACTTCGACCGCCAAGCCTATGAATTTGCTCTGCAACAGTCGAACCTGAACTCCTCTCGTTTTGAAGACAACATCCGTCGCGACGCCTCGGCCACCTTGCTGCAGGCTGCGATCACAGCAGGCGTCCAAGCCCCTGACACCTATGCCGACACCCTGTTCAACTATCTGGCCGAACGCCGCAGCTTTAAATGGGCCCGTCTGGGCGAAAACGACGTTGCCGTGGATCTGGGCGAGCCGACCCAACAGGATCTGGCCGCAATCTATGCCGAGAATCCCGAAGCCTTCACCCTGCCGGAAACCCGCCAATTGTCTTACGCCTACCTGACCCCGGAAATGCTGGTCGACACAATCGACGTGCCGGAAGAAGAGCTGCGCGAGGCCTATGATGCGAATATTGACGAATATGTGCAGCCCGAGCGCCGGATTCTGTACCGTTTGGGGTTTGCCGATGATGCCGAAGGCACAGCTGCCCTGGACGCGATCAACGCAGGCGAAACCTCCTTTGTGGATCTGGCTTTCCAGCGCGGCCTGACCCTGGACGACACCGCCATGGGCGAAGTAGCCCGCGAAGACCTGCCCGCCAGTTTGGCCGAGCCGATCTTTGCCCTGCAAGACACCGGCATTGTTGGCCCCCTGCCCACTGATTTAGGACCTGCTCTGTTTCGCGTGGCAGCCCTGCTGAACGCTCAGGAAACCACATTTGAAGAGGTTAAGGACGAGCTGCAATTGACCGCTGCCCTGGACCGCGCCATCCGCGCTGTGGCAGCCGAGGCTGAACCGATCGACGATTTGCTGGCCGGGGGAGCAACCTTGGAAGAGCTGGCGGATGAAACCGAAATGCGCCTCGGTTCGATCGAGATGACCGACAGCACCGATGGCGGTTTGGCCGCCTATCAATCCTTCCGCGAAGCCGCCATGGCCGCAGCCGTAGGCGATTTCGCCGAGCTGATCGAGCTGGACGATGGCGGATTGGTGGTTCTGCGTTTGGACTCGATCCGCGAACCAACCGTTCAGCCGATTGAAGAGGTCACAGCAAGCGTCACGGAGCTGTGGCGCGAACAGGCAACGATGACGGCCCTGCGTGCCCAGGCCGAAACCACCCTGACCGTGCTGGACCAAGGCTTGTCTCTGTCCGGTTTGGGCCTTGGCCCAACGTCTGAGACCAATCTGACCCGCGACGCCTTTATCGACGGCATCCCACCTGCGGTACTGTCCGAAGCCTTCCTTTTGGAACCCGGCAAACGCACTTTGGTCGATGGCAATGCCGAGATCTATATTGTCGAGCTGACCGAAATCGCGGGCCCTGACACGGACAACCCGGATGCGAGCGCCCTACGCGACGTCCTGGCTCAGCAAGCAAGTCAAAGCATGATCCAAGACCTGTACACCGTCTTCGCCACAGCTGTGCAGCAAGATGCAGGTCTGGAGCTGGACGATGCGGCGATCAATGCGATCCACGCACAATTTCCCTGATATTTCGGACGATTAGATCATGGCGTTAATCCCCTCCTTCGACGCGTTTCAGGCCGAATTTGATCAGGGCAAGAACCAAGTTGTCTATACACGGCTAGCCGCAGACCTGGATACGCCGGTCTCTGTGATGCTGAAACTCGCCCGCGCCCGGACCGACAGTTTCATTCTGGAATCGGTCACCGGGGGCGAGGTGCGCGGTCGCTACTCGGTCGTGGGGCTTAAACCTGATCTGGTCTGGCGCTGTCGCGGCGCGGGGTCGGAAATCAACCGGTCTGCCCGGTTCGATTCGGATGCGTTCCAGCCGATGGAGGACGACCCCCTGGCCGCTATCCGCAGCCTGATCGCCGAAAGCCGCATTGAAATGCCCGCCGACCTGCCCCCGATTGCGGCGGGCCTATTTGGCTATCTGGGCTACGACATGGTCCGCCTCGTGGAACATCTGCCCAACATCAATCCGGACCCGTTGGGCCTGCCTGATGCGATGTTGGTGCGCCCCTCGGTCGTGGCCGTGCTGGACGGTGTGAAGGGCGAGGTCACCGTCGTATCCCCGGTTTGGACCGGATCGGGCCTGAACGCACGGGCCGCCTATGCGCAGGCCGCCGAACGCGTGATGGATGCTGTGCGCGATCTGGAACGCCCCGCCGAAGGCGAGACCCGCGATCTGGGCGAAACCTCGGCCGTTGGGGAAATGACATCGAACTTTTCCCACGATGCCTATCTGCAAGCGGTTGATAAGGCAAAGGAATATATCAAGGCAGGCGACATCTTTCAGGTGGTCCCATCCCAGCGCTGGTCCCAGGAATTCACGGCCCCGCCCTTCGCGCTTTACCGCTCGCTTCGGCGCACGAATCCGTCGCCCTTCATGTTCTTTTTCAATTTCGGCGGCTTCCAAGTCATTGGTGCAAGCCCCGAAATCCTTGTGCGCGTCTTTGGATCCGAAGTCACAATTCGCCCCATCGCAGGCACCCGCCCCCGGGGGGCAACCCCAGCCGAAGACAAAGCATACGAGCAGGATTTAATCAACGATCCCAAAGAGCTGGCCGAACATCTGATGCTGCTGGATCTGGGCCGAAACGACACGGGCCGGGTGTCAAAAATCGGCACCGTCAAGCCCACGGAAGAGTTCATCATCGAACGGTATTCCCATGTGATGCATATTGTGTCCAACGTGGTCGGCGAGCTTTCGGATGACCACGACGCACTGTCTGCTTTGCTGGCCGGGATGCCCGCGGGCACGGTGTCCGGCGCGCCAAAGGTTCGCGCAATGGAAATCATCGACGAATTAGAGCCTGAAAAGCGCGGAGTTTATGGCGGCGGCGTCGGATATTTCGCAGCAAACGGCGATATGGATATGTGTATTGCCCTGCGCACAGCAGTTTTGAAGGACGAAACCTTGTATATTCAAGCAGGCGGCGGCGTTGTTTATGACAGCGACCCCGAGGCCGAATATCAGGAAACTGTCAACAAATCCAAAGCGATACGCCGCGCGGCCGAAGAAGCAGGCCTGTTTGCAAAGCGTACGAACAGTTAAGTTCTTAGGCTTTACCGGAAATTAACTCTGTTTGCCTAAAGTCCGAGTCGGTACCAAACCGGTCCGGTCAAATGGCTGGGCCACTCGCAAACTCGGTTTCAAGTCTGCAACCGCGCATCGCACGGGGTGACGCCCGAATGACATGGGTCTGGCCAAACTGCCGGGCCTATCTGGAACCGCTTGCTTACAAAGCGGCGCCGCTTATCTTACTTGCCAAGGGAATTGGTGGGGAATCCCGCCATATTTCCTGCATCGGGCCTAGGAATTAGGCCGATATATCGCAGATCGGATCTAGCGCAGAACAGAACGCTCTATGGATCCGGTCACTGCAACATAATCGCCGAAACCGGCGCAACAGCCACAGTGCTGGCCCGTCTGCCGTCCACCCAAGACAGCAGCGCATTCAGCGTGTTTGGTTGAATCGTCCCCATTACGACAACAGATTTCGCCCGGGACGCCTCGAACGCGGCACGATCCATATAACGAACCATCAGCGGCACCCCTTCATCGGCCCCGTCCAGAACTCGGAACACTTTGGCCACAGGTACATTCGCCGCCGCTGCCGCCTGCCCCGCCGGGTCCAGGCCCTGAGGAATTTCCACCACCCCATGGCCCGTGCGGGCCAAAATTGCAGCGACTTGATCCATCGCGGCCCTATTGCGGGCCAGCTCACTGCCCGGCGGCAACAACAGACCAACCGCGGACGGAACTTTCGCCAACAGGTCTGTGACTGCAAGGGACAAGTCCGCCTCGTTTCCATCCAGCGGCAGGTCTTCGGCCAGAATAAGAACCTCGTGCCCGGTCGCGCGGTAGCCATCTGCCACTTGGGCCGCCGACGCGGTGCCGGCGTCTATGGCAACGGCGACCGGAACCGGAAGCCCCGCAATTTCCGCAACCGGCAGGCCTGTATCGGTTTGGTCGATCAGGACAATTGAAAACAACGGCAAACCCGGTTCCAGGTCCAACCGCAGCGCATTGCGCGCCAAAGCACCCGAAAACACCGATGGCGTCTGCAATTGGCCCGCTGGCTCTGCGCTAATTGAAGGCAAACGCCCCGTTGTCACGACCGTTGGCGCAGCAGGCGTTTCGATCGGCGCGGTTTCCTCGGGCTGTTCGACCACGGGGCTTGGCGCAGCCGCCTCTGGCGCCACGACCGGTTCCGCGATCTCAATCGGTTCTTCGGGCTCAATCACAGGCTCGGTCGGCTCTGGCAGAACCACTGGTTCCGGCGCTGTTGCTTCCGGCTCAGGCGCAGTTTGCGCGTCGCTCAATCCTTCGGCTTCATCCACGGCCGCTTCGGCCAGTTCCAACGCTTCGGCCAGAACGTTCTGATCGGCCTCGGAAAGATCCGGCAAGGCAGGTTCCGGCGTTGGCGTCACAAGCTCCACCGACACCGACGACCGCGCACCGCGATCTAGTCCACCCTCTATCCCAGCGATTTCTTGTACAGGTGTGTCCACTTGGGCTGAGCTGCTGTCGGATACTGGCGCATCCGCTGTCGGGGCCGCAATCGCGGGCGCATCGGTCAAAACGACCGCAGGCCGTTCCGGAAGCTTTGGTGCCTCAACAACAGGCACGACCAATTCGGGATCAACCGCCGGGCGCGAGAACTCTGACCCTTCGGGTGCGTCCACGTTCGACGCCGCAGGCCCCGGCAGTGGCGCGTTCAACGACACCGCCACAACCACCAAAAGGCAACTTACCGTGCCCCAAACAATCCCAACGAGAAAACCTTTGCCCATCTTTTGCCTTTGCCTGCCCGAACTTGTCGTCCAAAGCTTGACCCCAGTGCCTGCTTCGGCCCATCTATACCGCGACCGCGGCGCAGGGTGCACCCCCTTGTTGATCTGCGCAAGAGAAGGACGACCCGATGCTGCTGCTGATAGACAATTATGACAGTTTTACCTTCAATCTTGTCCACTATTTTGGCGAGTTAGGGGCAAATGTTGCCGTACACCGGAATGACGCGCTGAGTGTCAAGGAAGCGATGGCGCTGAAACCCGAGGGAATCGTTTTGTCCCCCGGCCCCTGCGACCCCGATCAAGCGGGCATTTGCCTGGGTCTGACCCAAGCCGCCGCAGATGCGGGCATTCCGCTGTTCGGCGTGTGCTTGGGCCACCAAACCATCGGCCAGGCCTTTGGCGGTACAGTGCTGCGCCATTCAGAAATCGTTCACGGCAAGGCGGGAACAATCCTGCACGATGAAGGCGGCGTGTTCAAAGGCTTGCCCAGCCCGCTTTCTGGCACCCGGTACCATTCGCTGGTGGTCGACAAGGACAACCTGCCCGACACGCTAGAGGTCACCGCATGGCTAGAAGACGGCACGATCATGGGGCTGCGCCACAAGACGTTGCCCATCGAAGGCGTGCAGTTCCACCCAGAATCCATCCGGTCCGAGCACGGCCACGCTATGCTTGATAACTTCCTGAAAAATCTAAAGGTTCCAGCATGAGCGATGCTTTAAAACCCCTAATTGGTACCGCCGCAGACCGCCCACTGACCCGGGAAGAAGCAGAATCCGCCTTTGCGATCCTCTTCGAGGGCGACGCGACCCCTAGCCAGATGGGCGGCTTGCTGATGGCCCTGCGGACCCGTGGCGAAACTGTCGATGAATACGCGGCCGCCGCCGCTGTTATGCGCAGCAAATGCAACGCTGTGCAGGCCCCCGAGGGCGCGATGGATATCGTCGGCACTGGCGGGGATGGCAAAGGCACTCTGAATATTTCCACTGCGACGGCCTTCGTGGTCGCAGGCGCTGGCGTCACGGTCGCCAAGCACGGCAACCGCAACCTGTCGTCGAAATCCGGCGCAGCGGACGCTCTGACCTCGCTTGGGATCAACGTGATGGTCGGCCCTGACGTAGTTGAACGCGCGATCCAGGACATCGGCATCGGCTTTATGATGGCCCCGATGCACCACCCTGCGATCCGCCACGTGATGCCCACACGGGCCGAACTTGGAACCAGAACAATTTTCAATATCTTAGGGCCCTTGACCAACCCGGCTGGGGTCAAAAAGCAACTAACTGGCGCGTTTTCTCGTGATCTAATCCGCCCCATGGCCGAAACCTTGCGCACCTTGGGATCCGAGTCGGCCTGGCTGGTCCACGGCTCTGACGGTACCGACGAACTGACCATCACTGGCGTGTCCTGGGTTGCCGCCCTAAAAGACGGCGTGATTTCAGACATCGAGATCCACCCAGAACAGGCCAACCTGCCCGTGCACCCGTTCGAGGCCATCGTCGGCGGCACGCCTGATGAAAACGCCGCCGCCTTTGCCGCTTTGCTAGACGGACAGGCATCGGCTTACCGGGATGCGGTTTTGCTGAACTCTGCAGCAGCCTTGGTTGTCGCGGGTAAGGTGAGCTCTCTTCCTGAAGGCGTTGAAATATCAAAAGAAAGCATCGATTCAGGCGCTGCAAAATCCAAACTTGTGGCCTTGGTTGCTCTTACATCTGGCACGTAAGCGCCTTGAAAAGGCCGACACACGGCTTGAAGGACCATTATGACTGAAACTGTTCTCGACAAGATCAAAGCCTACAAGTTGGAAGACGTCGCCGCCCGCAAAACGCAGCGATCTATCACGGATGTAGAGGATGCTGCACGCTCCGCACTTCCACTCCGGCCCTTCGCCCAAAGCCTGACCCGGGCGGCCCGTGAAGGCTACGCGCTTATTGCAGAGGTGAAAAAAGCCAGCCCATCCAAAGGCTTGATCCGGGCGGATTTTGATCCGGCCAGTTTGGCCAAGGCCTATGAGGACGGCGGCGCGACCTGTTTATCGGTTCTGACCGACACGCCAAGCTTCCAAGGCGCGGACGCGTATTTGCAACAGGCGCGCGCCGCTGTCTCGCTGCCGGTTTTGCGCAAAGATTTCATGTATGACACCTATCAAGTCGCCGAAGCCCGTGCATTGGGGGCCGACTGCATTCTGATCATCATGGCCAGCGTTTCCGACAGCCAAGCGGCGGAGCTGGAAGACGCCGCGTTTTCCTGGGGCATGGATGTCTTGGTCGAGGTTCACGACGCCGAAGAGCTGGACCGTGCCCTGGTACTGAAATCCCCCCTTCTTGGCATAAACAACAGGAATCTCAAAACGTTCGAGACCAATCTTGATGTAACCAGAGAGCTGTCGCGCCGTGCGCCAAGCGACCGGCTCTTGGTGTCTGAATCCGGACTGTCCGGGCCGGACGATCTGGCAGCAATGTCGGAATACGGGGCCCGCACCTTCTTGATTGGCGAAAGCTTGATGCGCCAAGCCGATGTCACCTTGGCCACGAGAACCCTTTTGGCCAATCCAACAAAGGCGCCGAATTGATATGGCAGAGCTAACCCATTTCGACGCCAAAGGGGCCGCCCATATGGTGGACGTGTCCGGCAAGGACATCACCGACAGGATCGCGACTGCCAAAGGGGCCGTCCGCATGGGCCCCGAAACCTTCGCGATGATCATGGAAGGGCGCGCAAAGAAAGGCGATGTCCTGGGGGTCGCGCGATTGGCCGGGATCATGGGGGCCAAAAGAACCTCGGATCTGATCCCTTTGTGTCATCCCCTACCGATCACCAAAGTGTCCATCGACCTGGTGCCAGATGACAGCACGTGCAGTATTCAGATCACTGCATCCGTCAAAACCACCGGCCAAACGGGCGTAGAAATGGAGGCACTGACGGCAGTGTCTGTCACCGCGCTGACTTTGTACGACATGGTTAAAGCCGTGGACAAAACCATGGTGATCGAAGCAATCCGGGTCACGCTGAAAGATGGCGGTAAATCCGGCCGGATCGAGGCAGAATGATCTCGGTCACCGAGGCCAAATCTAAACTTTTTGATCTGGTCCAGCCCTTGGGAACAGAGGTTGTTGATCTGGCTGCAGCATCTGGTCGGGTTCTTGCAGAAACAGTCACCTCGACCCGGGCGCAGCCGCCCTTTGCATCTTCCGCAATGGACGGCTACGCCGTGGCACAGGCAGAACCGGGCCAAGTGCTTAAAGTCAAAGGAGAATCCTCGGCGGGTCACAGGTTTGATGGCCTGGTCAAATCGAGCCAAGCCGTTCGTATTTTCACCGGAGCCGTTGTTCCGGAAGGGGCGACGCGGATCATCATCCAAGAAGATGTTGACGTAGAGGCCGACCAAATCACGCTTCACCGAAACCTAGACACAAAGTCATATATTCGCCCAGCCGGAGGAGACTTTGAACCGGGGGCCAAGGTCAAAGCGCCAGTGGTGCTGACACCCGGGTTGATTTCGCTTTTGGCGTCCATGAACGTACCGAAGCTGATGGTCTACAAACGCCCCGTTATCGCAGTTCTTAGTACCGGGGATGAACTGGTGATGCCTGGCGAGCACCCGAGTAAGGACCAGTTCATCGCCTCTAACGCATTGGGGTTGAAGGCACTTTTCGAATCCAAAGGCGCGGAAGTTCGTGTTTTGCCTATTGCCCGCGACACGGCGTCAAGCCTGACAACAGCCTACAAACTTGCCCAAGGCGCCGACTTGTTGGTCACTATTGGTGGTGCGTCTGTGGGCGATCACGATTTGGTCCGAAGCACAGCCCAAAGCTTTGGATTGGATCAGACATTCTACAAGGTCGCGATGAGGCCGGGCAAACCTTTGATGGCGGGGAAAATGGGTGGGATGACTATGGTCGGACTGCCCGGAAACCCGGTCTCATCAATGGTTTGTGGCACAGTTTTCATCTTCCCAATGATTGATCGTATGCAAGGTCTGCCGGCCCATCAGCCCTACAGAAGCGCAAATCTTTCCCATGAATTATCTGCTAACGGCGCTCGAGAACACTATGTGCGTGCCCGACTAGAAGGCGGACAGGTAACGGTTTTTGACCGGCAGGACAGCTCGCTTTTGACCGTTCTGGCCGATGCGAATTGCCTTGCGATCCGCCCGCCCCACGCAAAAGCTGCCCAAAAAGGCGACGCAATCGAAGTGCTGCCTTTGTAGACAATATTGACACAAAACAAGAACAAGGGTAGAACGTATCGAAATGTTCTGTGGATAACTGCACCCCACGGGCACCTTTTGGCTAAACAAGGATTTCGGACATGCTGACCCGCAAACAGTTGGACCTGCTTGAGTTTATTCATGAACGCGTGCAACGGGATGGTGTGCCACCCAGTTTTGACGAAATGAAGGACGCGCTGGATCTGCGGTCCAAATCCGGCATTCACCGACTGATCACAGCTTTGGAAGAACGCGGCTTCATCCGTCGGTTGGCCCATAAGGCGCGGGCCCTGGAAATCGTTAAATTGCCCGACTCGATTGCAAGTAAACCGAAAACCCGTATCCGTCCGACTGGCTTTACGCCCCATGTGATCGAAGGGTCACTGAAGGACTCATCCCCGCCGCCAGAAGCCATGGAAGTGACGCGCGCGCCTGCGTCTCAGGTTCAGCTGGTTGGTCGGATTGCTGCAGGTCAACCGATCGAGGCGATGGAGGATGACGATAATCCAATCGCGGTTCCCGAAAACATAATGGCGGCCAGCGGCCACCACTATGCCCTGGAAGTAAAAGGGGAATCCATGATCGAAGCGGGCATCAACAATGGGGATGTGGTCGTGATCCGCGAACAGGACACGGCCAATAATGGCGATATTGTCGTGGCTTTGGTGGACGATCAGAACGCGACCCTGAAGAAGTTTCGCCGCACTGGCAGTACGATTGCGTTGGAACCGGCGAATGTTCTACATGAAACTCAGTTTCTGGATGCCGATCGGGTGAAAGTGCAAGGCCGTTTGGTTGGGTTGATCCGATCCTACTGATCCTGCGGACGTCTGTTTTGCAAATCTCGGTCCGTCCATAGGCGTTGACCTGTGACTTGGTTTGCATAGACCCAGCTTGGCCCCTTTTCCGATAGCACCAATGCTGCCGAGCCGGTTTGGCGCAGTTTTATTGCATCGAACATTTGGCATCGTCCTGTTTGATCTGGCACCGGACGCAGACTGACCAGCAAAACGCCGGAACGGCACAGGCTTGGGGCGACCTCCGCCGCGTTCTTGCCCCTTAACTGGATGATTTTAAGATCCGCATCAGACAGATCCCAATCGCTGCGCGCGCGGGCATGATCGAACCCCGGCCGGGCAAATGCTACAGCCTGTTCGCTGACGTCCCCGTCATGTTGCAGCCAGTTTTCCGCGGCAAAGCTTTCACCCCTTTCTTTTGATAGCACTAAGCCTTCTGCTGTGCGCACGCCGATCAACGCCCCAGTTTGGGAAATCAGCACATCGGGGCGATCGGACCCGGCCCAGAACACCGCGCTGGCCATTAATGGAAGCATCGCGCCAGATCTGACCACCCTACCCGGCCCCAAAAACAGCATTAGCCCGCCGGTGACGAATAGCGGAACCACCCAAGGTCCGGGCATGGGCACGAGGCGCACGCCGCCTTCCATTTGAGACACGAATTGAGCAACCCAAAGAATCCAATCAATGCCTTGACCCATGATGAACAGGCCCAATGCCTCGGCACCGAAGGGCACCAGAATTGCTGCCAACATTGCGCCGGGCATCACGACAAAGCCCATCGCCGGAATCGCCAATAGGTTGGCAATCAACCCGTAACTGGCGAAAATGTTGAAATGGGCCGCCGCAAAGGGGGCTGTTGCCAGGCCCGCAATGGCGGAAGACGCCAGAATCGTGGCAACCGGGCGGATCAGCACCGGCAAGCGGGTGAACCCCAGTCGACGCAACGCATCAAAACCGACGATAAGGGCTGTGGTGGCCGCGAAAGACATCTGAAACCCGGCCCCCAACACAGACTCGGGCCGCCAGATCTGCAATATCATTGCGGCCACGGCGACCGAACGAAGCGAGAGCGCACGGCGGTCGATCAGGATTGCGACAAACATTACCAACACCATGATAAAGGCCCGCTGGGTTGCAATATTTGCGCCCGATATTCCCAGATAGATTGTGCCCACAGCCAAGGCCGCAACAGCCGCGATCTTGCGGGTGGGCCAATGCAGAGCGACATGGGGTGACAGGGCAAAGCCAAGGCGCAGTATATAGAACACCAGGCCGGTCAACAGCCCCATATGCAGACCCGAAATGGCCAACAAATGGGCAAGGTTAGAATGGCGCAACGCCTCGACCAGGTCCTGGTCCAGACCCGCCCGATCCCCCGTTATGATGGCCGAAGCGAAGCCCCCCCGGGGGCCCGATAGTCTGTCTTGGATGCCGTGGGACAAGACCAATCGCGTCCGGTAGAGCATCATAGCGGCCCCGGACCGGTCGGCCGGTGCGTATTGCAGCACCGGGTTTCGCGTGTAGCCCACCGCGCCAAGCCCTTGAAACCAGGCCATTCTGCGAAAATCAAAGCCGTAGGGTTCCACCGGGCCTTGGGGCGGTGACAAATGGCCCGTGGTCATAACAAATTGGCCGGGTTCTGGTGTCAGGTAATCCTGGACGCCGTGCAATGACACACGGACCCGGGCCGGGGTGCGCCAGGGCGCTGTGTCGCCCAAATAGACCCGATCCAATGTCAAACGAACAGCACCGTTGCCCGACACATCAATCGCCACGATCCGCCCTTCGATCGGGCCGTAGTAGCGTTGGGATAGGACAGGAGCGGCAACCGAGTGGGCGCGAAAACCCGCAATCGCAAAGCCCAAGGCCAGCAAAACGGCCCCCCAAACAAAGGGCCGCCAGTTCCAAGGGATGCGGCCAAGCCAGACCAGTGCTGCCCCCGTGAAAGCCACCCCGAATCCCAGCCACAGCGCCCAAAGGGGTGGTTCAAACCGCACTGAAAAGAAGATACAGATGCCCAGCCCCATGGCGACAGGCGCCCAAGGCAGAAGGCTGGGCGGTTCAGCCAGCGGATCAAAGTCTTCGTCGGCTTGTTCTTGCCGTTGGGATTGCCTAAACACGCGCCAACACTTGCAAAACATGGTTTCCAAAGGGTTAACCCACCCGGAAAGGTCTGCCACATGGCCACTCAAACCTTTGGTAAAGTCGTTACACGATTTGCCCCTTCGCCCACCGGCTATCTGCACATCGGCGGGGCCCGCACGGCGCTGTTCAACTGGCTTTATGCCCGCGCCAATGGCGGCACCTTTTTGCTGCGGATCGAAGACACAGACCGTGCGCGATCCACACCCGAGGCCACAGCCGCCATCTATAAAGGCCTGGAATGGCTGGGCCTGGATTGGGACGGCGACGCGATCAGTCAGTTCGAGCGTGCTGGACGCCATGCCGAAGTCGCAGGGCAGATGTTGGAAAACGGCACTGCCTATAAGTGTTTTTCGACCCAGGATGAAATCCAAGCCTTCCGCGATGCGGCGAAGGCCGAAGGACGCTCGACCCTGTTCCAAAGCCCGTGGCGCGATGCGACCGATCTGCCTGATGCCCCTTTCGTCGTGCGCCTGAAAGCCCCGCGCGATGGGGTGACGGTGACCAAAGATGCGGTGCAGGGCGATGTGACCGTGCGCAATGATCAGCTGGACGACATGGTGCTGCTGCGTTCGGACGGGACGCCGACCTATATGCTGGCCGTTGTTGTGGATGACCATGATATGGGCGTGACCCATGTGATCCGGGGCGACGACCATTTGAACAACGCCGCCCGCCAGACCCAGATTTACACCGCCATGGGCTGGGATCTGCCAGTCTTTGCCCATATCCCGTTGATCCATGGCGAGGACGGCAAGAAACTGTCCAAACGCCACGGCGCTGTTGGGGTCGAAGAATACGCAAAACTGGGCTATCCAGCCGCCGCCATGCGCAATTATCTGACCCGTTTGGGTTGGTCACATGGCGATGACGAAGTGTTTACCGACGCCCAAGCGCTGGAATGGTTCGGCCTTGATGGAATCGGAAAAGCCCCTGCCCGTCTGGACCTGAAAAAGCTGGATAACGTGTCGGGCCATCACATCGCAATGATGGAAGATAGCGCAATAGTGCATGAAATTCAGGCGTTTTTGGCGGTTTCCGAACAGCCAATCCTGTCGCAGGTGCAGCAAGAACTGTTACAAAAAGCGATGTATTGTTTGAAAGATCGCGCAAGAACATTTCCGGTTTTGTTGGAAAAGGCTCATTTTGTTACCGCTAAACGTCCTTTCACCCCTGATGATAAGGCCGAAAAGGCCCTAGATTCAGTATCCCGTGGTATACTGAGCGAATTGACGCCGCACCTGCAAAATGCTAGCTGGACACGAGAAGCTCTGGAAGAGATTGTGACGCAAACGGCGGAAAGCAAAGGCCTAAAGATGGGTAAGCTTGCTCAACCCCTGCGCGCTGCATTGGCTGGTCGCACCGTGACGCCCAGCGTGTTCGATATGATGCTTGTGATCGGACGGGACGAGACTATCGCCCGTCTGCAAGATGCAAGCCACGGCGCGCCCGAGGGGTAACCTCGGCCCCGCCTTTCGTTGGCCGGTTCTCGGCAAGAATAACACGATCTCTCGTAAGAGAGGTCTTTGAAGAAGGGATTTTTCATGGCTGAGACCAGCAAAACCGCAACCCTTACGATTGGCGACAAATCCGTAGACCTACCTGTCTACGCGGGCAGCGTTGGCCCAGATGTACTCGATATCCGCAAGCTTTATGCAAGCACCGGCGCGTTCACCTATGACCCCGGTTTCACCTCGACTGCGGCTTGTGAATCGACCATCACTTATATTGACGGCGACAAAGGCGAGCTGCTGCACCGGGGCTATCCCATCGACCAGCTGGCCGAGAAATCCCATTATCTAGAGGTCTGCTACCTGCTGCTGTACGGCGAGCTGCCAAGTGCGACCGAGCTGGAAGAGTTCGAGTGGCTGGTGACGAACCACACTATGCTGCACGAGCAAATGATGAACTTCTTCCGAGGCTTCCGCCGCGACGCCCACCCGATGGCCGTTATGACCGGTGTTGTTGGCGCGATGTCTGCTTTCTATCATGACAGCACCGATGTCACCGACCCATATCAGCGCGAAGTGGCCTCGATCCGCTTGATCGCCAAGATGCCCACCATCGCGGCCTGGGCCTATAAATATTCGATCGGCCAACCCTTCGTGTATCCGCGCAACGATCTGGATTACGCCAGCAACTTCCTACGGATGTGCTTTGCCGTTCCGACCGAAGATTACGAGGTAAACCCAATTCTGGCGCGCGCGATGGACCGGATCTTTACCTTGCATGCCGATCACGAACAGAACGCATCGACTTCGACCGTACGTTTGGCGTCCTCTTCGGGCGCGAACCCGTTCGCCTGTATCGCCGCCGGCATTGCCTGTCTGTGGGGTCCTGCCCATGGTGGCGCGAACCAAGCTTGCTTGGAAATGCTGAAAGAAATCGGCACGCCAGACCGTATTCCAGAATTCATCGCACGGGCCAAAGACAAGGACGATCCGTTCCGTCTGATGGGCTTTGGCCACCGGGTTTACAAAAACCACGACCCTCGGGCGACTGTGATGAAGCAGTCCGCAGACGAAGTGTTGGAGCTGCTGGGCGTTGAAAACAACCCCGTGCTGCAGGTCGCGAAAGAGCTGGAAGCCGCCGCCTTGGCCGATCCGTATTTTTCGGAAAAGAAGCTGTTCCCGAATGTCGATTTCTATTCCG
>SPJP01000049.1 GCA_006844665.1 Paracoccaceae bacterium | reverse complement strand
GAGGACAGATCACGGATCACACCGTTTTCGTCCAAAACAGCCGGTTTCTCGGCACCCTGCGCGCCAAATCGAAGAAGCTTCATCCCGCAAATCCCTTTGTTTATGTCCGGACCAACCTGGGCATGGAAATCGTTGCTAACACCAAGCTTTCAAAGCGGAAGAAGCTTTGCAACAGGCCAATTTTACAAGCCATTTGGTGACCCCGGCAGGATTCGAACCTGCAACCTGCCCCTTAGGAGGGGGTTTGGCTAATTCATTAACCTACTGTTTTTAAAATATAATAATAAGTTACAAATGTGCTGTGTGTCACAAAGTGTGTAATTTAGTTCCGATTCTCCGGAACACGCCGCTTTCATTTTATAACCTAAACCAACCACGGTTTCCGGGTCTACATACCCGGTACATCCTAGGAACTACACCCTCACTATCAGTCTATCGCGTTGATAGCTTGGGACGAATTGGCCCCCGATTGTCGTCGATTTACATCGCGACCCAATGTCTGCAGCTTACCTCCGAAATTCCGGTTACGGCTTATCAGCAGCGTACCAGCGCAGCCATTGGGTCGCGATGCACGAAACCGCTAACCAAAACAGCCAACGGCACATACGTGCCGGGCAGTTTTGGGCGGATTTCGGATCTTCGACAATCGGGGGCCGAACGAGCTCGATAACTGGGAGGGCTGAACAGCCCCCCGTATCGAACGGTGTCTGGGAAGACCCAGCCACCAAAACCAACCACACAAAAAGGGGGTCTCAAGACTGAGACCCCCTCTGGCTGGCTTGCCCCATTTAGCTACGCACGTAGCGGGGCAGGCTGGCCAGGATATCCGCGCCCATCGTGTCTGGCTTGACGCCATCCTCGAGGGGAACGGTTTTGACAAAGAGCCGGGATGCCAGGACTGGCAGCGCGAGCACCGCTCCTTTGCGACCGGCTTCATCGCCATCAAAGATCAGGACGGCGCTGGTGGTGCCTGCTTGAACAAGCAGGTCGACCTGCGCCTCCGACAGGCTGTCGCCAAAGCTGGCGACAACGGGGATCCCTGCTGCGTGCAAACGCAGCACAGACCAGAACCCTTCCACGATCACCACGGTGGTCGTGGTCAACCCTTCCTCGCGCTTGGCCAAGACGCGGTTCAAGTTGAACAGCACCTGGGCTTTCTCGAACCCTTTGGGCAGTTTGTAGCGCGGGGTGTCTTTGGGTTTGTCCTCGTCCACCCAACGCCCGGAATAGCCGATCAGCTCCCCGGCCTCGTTATGGATGGGAAAGCACAGCCGCCCCATCATGGAACCCTTCTTGGCAACGCCAAGACCGAAGTCAGAAACGAGCTGTTTGGACACCCCGCGTTCCGCAAGAAACGGATGGGTGTGGTCGAGCTTCAACTCAAATGTCAGCGGCGGGTTCACCACAGGATCGGACACCGCGTCAGACGCCGATTTTGGCTCGGACACGGGGCCTGGGGCCGCATCGCTGACCTCTGAGCTTTCGGCAGGCTTCGGGGGCTGAGCGGTGCGTTTTTGGCCTCTTACGGGCCTTTGCTTGGCCTTCGGCTGGTTGCCGGATTTGGCCTCCTGCACACCGCCATCGATCCCAAAAGTCTCGACCGCCAGCAGGGCTGCATTGCGCAGCTCGGCCGGTTTGGCCGGGTCGAACCCTTCCATCTGGGCAAAGAAGTCGAGGACATTGCCCCTGGTCTGACAGCTGAAACAGTTGAAGACCTTTTTGTCGAGATTGATCCCGCAGGACGGGTTTGCGTCCTCGTGAAACGGGCAGCAGATCTTCACCTGCGCCCGGCCATTTGCTTTGGTCTCGAACCCGAAATGCTCGAGCACGTCTGAAAAGTCCAAGCCTTCGCGGACGGTCTGAAAGTTTACCCATGTCATTGTGTTGCGCTCCATAATTAAGGGGCGCGTAATTGTACCATGGCGGCGGAGCGGACGCGGGCGACAGGTGTTGGGAAATAGCAAAAGCCCCCAAGGCACGGGGGCTCTGAGGGCTTGAAGCGCCAAAGGAACGGCG
>SPJP01000050.1 GCA_006844665.1 Paracoccaceae bacterium | reverse complement strand
CGGTTATTATTTCGTGACTATTTACAACCGCGCCCGTGCGTCCCCGCGTCATCAACCCCAATGTGCTGGGCGAGGCTGAAACAACCAAATCGCCTCCGATAATTGCATCTGCTTCGCCAACCGGAACCCGGATTGCAGTAATATCGCTTGGGCTTTCGGCCACCCGTAAGTGGATATTCACGGCCCCTCCTTTTTGCGCCAGCCCCGCCATTTCGATCAAAGCGCTGCCTTTGCCGTCCAGATACGCGGCCATAGCAAGTGTCGCCCCAATGGTCACGACGCCTGTCCCGCCTACGCCGGTGATCACCGTGTTATACGTTCCATTAATCGTGGGCGGTGTGGGCAAAGGCAGGTCGGGCAGCTCAAGGTTCGACGCCGCTTGCTTGCGCAACTTCGCGCCTTTTAAGGTTAAAAATGACGGACAAAACCCTGATATACAAGAGAAATCCTTATTACAGGATGACTGATCTACTCCGCGTTTGCGCCCAAATTCGGTTTCGATGGGCACAATCGATACGCAATTGGATTGAACACCGCAGTCGCCGCAGCCTTCGCATATATCGGTGTTAATAAAGACCCGCTGGTCAATATCCGGGAAGGTTCCCCGTTTGCGCCGACGGCGTTTTTCAGCGGCACATGTCTGCACATAAACCAGCGCCGACACACCCTTGATATGTGCCATTTCCCGCTGGACCTTCATCAGATCCGCACGCTCGTAGCGCTTTACACCAGTTGGAAAGCCGGAAAAATCGATTTCTTCTTTCTCATCATAGACCAGAACAATCTCGTTGACCCCCATTGCCCTCAGCTCTTGGGCAATTCGCTGGGCGCTCAATCCCCCTTCATTCTGCTGGCCACCCGTCATGGCAACCGCGTCGTTGAACAGGATCTTATAGGTTACGTTTGTGCCGGCGGCGACAGCGGCCCGTACGGCTTGAATACCCGAATGGTTATAGGTCCCATCGCCCAGGTTTTGGAAAATATGCTCGCGTGTACTGAATTCAGATTCCCCAATCCAGTTCGCGCCTTCACCACCCATCTGGGTAAACCCGACCGAATCTCGATCCATGAATTGGGCCAAATAGTGGCAACCAATTCCAGCCCCACCACGGGAGCCTTCGGGAATTTTCGTAGACGTGTTATGCGGACAACCCGAGCAAAAATAAGGGGTTCTGACCGCAAGTTCAGGTGCATTATTGGCCCGTTCAGCCTCTTCCAATCGGGCAAGACCTGCGCGGATCGCGTCGGTTCCACGGCCTTCATCCAGCAAAATCTGCCCCAGCATGCGCGCAATGAACACCGGGTCCAAAGTGCCATGGGTCGGGAACAGCTCTGCCCCGTTTTCTCCTTTGGCCCCGAATACGCGACACGCTGTCCTATTTTCGAACAAAGCTTCTTTCGCTTGCACTTCGATAAGTTTGCGCTTTTCCTCGACCACGACAATCAAATCCAAGCCATCGGCCCAATCCGCAAAGCCGCGCGTGTCCAGGGGCCAAGTCATCCCTACCTTATAGGTGGTTAAGCCCAGCATTTCGGCCTCGGCCTCGGATATCCCCAAACTCGCCAAAGCCTGCACCAAATCCAGCCAATTTTTACCCGCCGCAACGATGCCAATTTTTGCGCCTGACTTTCCCAACACGCGTTTGTCGATTTTATTTGCATGTCCAAAGGCTTCGGCAGCAAACCTCTTGTAGTTGACCACTCTTTGCTCTTGGGAAACCGGGTCATCCAGTAGACGGATATTTAGCCCGCCTTCGGGCATCTCAAAATCGGGCAACACGGGCGTGATGCGGTCCACCGAACCATCGACAACGGCCGTGGCCTCTACTGTGTCCTTGACCGCCTTTAGCCCGACCCACAGCCCGGAAAACCGCGACAAGGCTATCCCCAAAACCCCGTAATCCAGGATCTCTTGCACACCAGCCGGGTTCAAAACCGGCATGTAAGCATCAACCATAGCAAATTCGGACTGGTGCAGCACGGTAGAGCTCTCGCCCGAATGGTCATCCCCCATCACCATTAGCACGCCCCCATGTGGGGAGG
>SPJP01000055.1 GCA_006844665.1 Paracoccaceae bacterium | reverse complement strand
TGCTGGACAAACTCGCCGACACGACCAGCCCGCACGCCACACGCGCCTATGAACGCAAGCTGGAAACACTGGAGAAAGACAAGCTTTTGATGGAGGAGAAACGCGCCCAAACAGGGCTTTCAGGCGCACAGCGTTCGCAAATAATAGAACTCGCCCTCGCGTTCCTGTCAAACCCTTGGAACCTTTGGACTTCCGGCATCATGGATTACCGCCGTTTGGTGCTAAAACTAGCCTTTACAGACCGTCTCCCATACACCCGAAACAAAGGGTATAGAACTCCAAAAACCACCTTACCGTTCAAGGTGTTAGCGGGTAAAAACATGTCCGAATGTAAAATGGTGCCCCCACACGGACTCGAACCGCGGACCCTCTGATTACAAATCAGATGCTCTACCAGCTGAGCTATAGGGGCATTGGGGGTGATTTAGTGCGAACGCGTCGGCTCTGCAAGCCCGTTTTTTACCGAATTTTTAAGAAAGTTCCGGATTTTTTCAAACATGGGTGCCCTTCGCCCGATCAGGCGTTTATATAAGGGGTCTTACAGGCGAAAATTTCACGAGTTCCATATCCAATCATGCAAATCGTCTTTCACATTGGCGCCCATTATACCGACGAAGACCTTCTGCTTAAGTCTTTGTTGCAAAATACAAAAACACTCTCGAAGCATGACATTCTAGTTCCAAAACCTGACAGTTATCGCGGCGTTCTGCGGGACACACTTGTGTCCTTGCGCGGAAAACAGGCGACCGAGGAAATGCAGGATGTGGTGCTGGATACGATCTTGGGGGACGCTGAAGGCGACCGGATCGTGTTCAGCTATGAAAGCTTCATCTGCGGGGCGCCACAGATTTTCCACGAGGGGAAATATTACGGCAAGATGGGGATGAAAGCCCAGTGGCTGCGCAACCTGTTCCCAGATTTCGAGGTCGAGTTTTGCATCGGCCTGCGGGACCCGGCCACCCATATCCCCACTATGTTCCACCGGCACCAGGGCGAAAACGACTTTACCGCCTGGCGCCAGCGGATCGACATGAATTCGCTCAGCTGGAAACGCGTTCTGGTCGAGCTTGGGCAAGCCGTTCCCGATGCCCCCATCACCGCTTGGTGCAACGAAGATACCCCGCTGATCTGGCCCGAGGTTCTGCAAAGTGTGTGTGACCACCCGCTCGAACTGAAGCTAAAGGGTGATGATGCGCTGCTAAAGAGCATCATGTCGGCAGAGGGCATGACCCGGATGCAGACCTATATGGAAAGCCACCCGCCCCGCTCGGTCCAGCAACGCCGCCGGATCGTGACGGCATTCCTGGACAAATTCGCCTTGGAAGAGGAAATGGAAGACGAGATTGATCTGCCGGGCTGGTCGGCGAAAATCATGGACATCTTGTCGGCGCGCTATGAACAAGACATCGACGCCATTGCCTCCATGCCGAATGTCCGAGCCATTTTGCCCTGATATTCCAATCTCTTGACGCCACACCTTCATGTGACGCCACAGCCATTATTTACATGCCAAGGGCTTCTTTGTAGATCTCTAGGATCGCTTCTTCTTCGGAAATGTCCTGAGGGTCACGCTTGCGGATCGCCACGATCTTGCGCAGCACCTTGGTGTCATAGCCCCGGCCCTTGGCTTCGGCCATGATCTCTTTCTGACCGTCGGCAATGTCTTTCTTCTCCTGCTCAAGCCGCTCGTAACGCTCGACAAAAGCGCGCAGCTCGTCGCGCGTGATACGGGTGACATCCGAGGGGGCGTCTTCGGTCATATCCATGGGAATTTCTCCGGCAAATCAGAACTGGATCCAGACGTCTTGGCTAACGACGTCCGCCCGGGGCCGCAACCCCATGCTTGCACCTTTGGTGGGGCTCGGCTACCTGCCAAGGCAGCTTTCGAATGACGCAAAGGACAGACCCATGGAATTCTTGATCGTATTAGGCGCTTTGGTCACCCTTGTGGGTCTTGCTGGCCTTGTGTGGTGCATCATTCGGGTCACAAAAGCGCGCCGCCAAGGCCTGGATGAAGAGGCTTTGCGCCAGGTGATGCAAAGCACGGTCGCCTTGAATATGGGCG
>SPJP01000053.1 GCA_006844665.1 Paracoccaceae bacterium | reverse complement strand
ATTTTGCACCTGCAGTTATAGTCTGGAGCGACTGGCCACACCGAAGAGATCGATGTTGGAGACGAGCGACAGTCGTCAGTTGACTATTTTGGACCCACACTTGTCAACCATGTACGTTCAACTTGATGCCGTCTGGGCAGAGGGCAAAACGACCATGGCCTGCAAGCCGCCAAGAGCAGAGACGTCAAGGGTCAGCGATCCGCGATAGGTGTCCAGAAGGTCCTGCGTGATTGACAGGCCTATGCCTTGACCCTCGACAGTTTGATCTAACCGGACGCCCCTTTGCAGAATGCGCTGGATCATATCTGGTGACACTCCCGGACCGTCATCTTCGATCATGATCGTTGTCCCCTGCTGTGTAACCTCCGCGCGGATCACGATGCGGGTGGACGAATTTTTGAAGGCGTTCTCAAAGACGTTGCCAAGTATCTCGTAAGCATCGTTTTCCTCGCAGCGCACCGCGATTTCTGGATCGACGGATATGTCGCATTGGATGTTGCGGTGCGCAAAGGCCGTCTGAAGCGCAAATTCGAGATCGGCAAGAATCGGTGCCACAGCGATTGCCACACGTGCGCGGCCAGCCGTTTGAGCTGTGGCCAGATGGCGTTCGAGGGCGGCATCGACCCGGGCGGTCTGGCTTTTCAACTGATCTTGCAGCCCGGGGCGTGGATCGCCCGCATGCAGCTGCCGCAAGACCGCGAGTGGCGTCTTGATTGCATGGGCAAGATCAGCGGCGCGGCCACGACCTTGCTCGATCAGCCGCGTGACATGCTGTTCGAGGGCACCCAATTCCTCGGCAATCGGTTCGAGTTCCAAGGGCGCGTTCTGTGCGGGAGGCGCGGACGTCCCGTCGCGCATCGCGGTGACCTGGCGGCGAAGATGATCGAGCGGGGTCAGCGTGACCCGTGTCAGCCAAAGGACGGTCAGGACCTGCCCAACGCCCAAGAGCCCCAAGAGGACCCAAACCTGACGTCTGAATTGCGCCAGCGCTTCGGACAACTCTTGTTGCGGTCGGGCGATGGCAAAGGTCAGCGTCGCGTCCGCGCCACGAGGGGTGAGATCAAACGCAAAGCCAAACAGAGATTGGTCCAAGGGGCCTTGGAACGTCGCAGCCGTTTCAATCGGGGGCGAGAGGGGTGCCGATCCCACGTCAATCGGTCCAAGAGAGGCAGATTGCAGCAAGATGTTTTGGCCATCGCGGATCTGCCAGACCCACCCTGACACCGGCAGCGTATAGCGTGGATCAGCCAGTGTACCGGTCAAAACCACACGCTCCGGTTCCATCTTTGCCAGCGCGATCAGTTGCAGCAAGTGGCCATCCAGTTCGACCGCCGCTTGCCGTTCGATATGGCTGCGAAAGAGACCCACCAAGACAACGGCCGCGACGGACAGTGTCAGCACCCCCCAAACCAGCCCGCTCAAGATCACTCGGCGGCGGATGGACGGGCGTCTAAGGGATGACATAGCCATGTCCGCGCCGGGTCTGGATCGTGCTTGCGCCGACCTTTTTGCGAAGCCGTCCGATCAACACTTCGACGGTGTTCAGGTCGCGGTCGGTTTCTTCCTGCCACATCTGCTCGGCCAGGTCGATTTTGGACAGGACCTTGCCCCGGTTCACGGCCAAGCAGGCCAGCACCCGGAACTCGCTGGCTGTCAAAGACACTGTGCGCCCCAACCGAGAGACGCTGCGGGCAGATAGATCGATATGTAGATCATCCACGGCGATCACCGGATCGGTTTGTCCGCTGGACCGCCGGATCAGCGCGTCAATCCGGGCGAGCAGTTCTTCCGGCTCAAAGGGCTTGCCAAGATAGTCGTCCGCCCCCGCGCGCAGACCCGTCACACGGTCGCGCCATCCGTTGCGAGCGGTCAGCAGCAGAATGGGCGTTTTGAGGCCGGTTTTGCGCAATCGCGTTAGTACCGTCAGGCCATCCACGTCCGGCAGCCCGATATCAAGGATCATCGCCGCGTATTGGCCAGTCTCGGCAAAGTATTGACCGTCCTCGCCGGATGAGGCGTGATCCGTGACAAACCCCACGTCCGATAGGGCCGTCAACATGGCTTCAGCCAGATCGGCGTCGTCTTCCACAAGCAGTAGTCTCATCCGCCCGCCCCAACGTTGGTTTGCAAGATCACCAGATCCTCTAGGTCAATGTCCCGGTGTTCAAGGGTGG
>SPJP01000054.1 GCA_006844665.1 Paracoccaceae bacterium | reverse complement strand
CTTGGGAGAAGGCAACGGGCAACACCATCAATTGGGTTGTACTGGAAGAAAACGTTCTGCGTCAGCGCACAACGACAGACATCGCAACAGGTGGTGGATCGTTCGATATTATGTTCATCGGTGCGTATGAAACACCGATCTGGGGCGCCAAAGGCTGGCTGACTCCTCTGGACGATTTTGCTGACGATGCGGATTACAATCTGGACGACATTTTCCAGCTCGTCCGTAACGGTCTGTCTGCAGATGGCAGCCTCTATGCTGTTCCGCTCTATTCAGAAACATCCTTCACCTTCTACCGCACCGATCTGTTTGAAGCGGCCGGTGTTGAAGTTCCGACTGAACAAGTCACTTACACTGAATTTGCTGAGATGGCGGCAGCCCTACATGACCCAGACAACGGCATCTATGGCACATGTCAGCGCGGCAAAGCCGGCTGGGGTGAAAACATGGCCTTTGTTGGCACTTTGGCGAACGCCTTCGGTGCGCGCTGGTTTGACGAAGAATGGCAGCCACAGCTGGATTCCCCTGAGTGGAATGCAGCCGTTACGTACTATGTCGATCTGATGACTGAATCGGGCCCTCCCGGTGCATCAGCAAACGGTCACAACGAAAACCGTGCGCTGTTCAAAGACGGCAAGTGCGCCACTTGGGTTGATGCGACGTCCGCCGCTGGCGACGTACGCAATCCAGAAACATCCACTGTTGCGGATGTAACCGACTTCTTCAAAGCGCCAATGCAGGCCACAAACAAGGGAACCGGCTGGTTCTGGTCTTGGGCCCTTGCGATCCCTGCAAGCTCGCAGAGTGTTGATGCTGCGAAGGACTTCCTGAAATGGGCGACATCTCAGGAATACTTTGAAATGGTTGGCGAAACCAAAGGTTGGGTTGCTGTTCCAAGCGGCACACGTCAGTCCATCGAAGAAGATGCACGCCGCGTTGAGGCTGCGCCATTTGCGCCAGCAGTTGTAGATGCAATTCTTTCGGTTGACCCTGCAGATCCAACACTGCTCTCTGTTCCATACACAGGCGTTCAGTTCGTTGCGATCGAAGAGTTCCAAGGCATTGGCAACTATGTCGGCCAGCAAGTTGCTGCTGCTCTGGCAGGTCAGTCAACTGTTGAGCAAGCATTGGCAAACAGCCAGACCTTTGCGGTTCGTGAAATGACCCGCGCTGGTTACATCAAGTAAGCTATACTCCCAGAATGTTGGGCCGGGGCGTCATGCTTCGGCCCAGCGTTCGTTTCACACCTGAAATTTAGTGTTTTGGCAAAGACATGTTACGGTCTTTCCTCAAATTCTAATACGCATGTCTTCGTGGAGGATACCCCCGCATGTCAACCAAAGCGTCCAGAACTGCCGCGCGGCTGATGATCTCTCCTGCTGTCATTCTGCTCTTGGGCTGGATGATCGTGCCACTGGCAATGACGATCTATTTTTCATTCCTGCGATATAATTTGCTGCAACCCGGCAATTACCCCTTTGTCGGCTGGGAGAACTATTACTGGTTCTTTACCGACCCAAGCTTTAGCGCCGCGATGTTTAACACGCTTATTCTTGTGGGCGGTGTCTTGGCCATCACGACAATTGGCGGGATTTGCTTTGCCTTGCTGCTTGATCGGCCAATGTTTGGAACAGGCATCATCCGCATCATGGTCATTGCCCCGTTTTTCGTCATGCCGACCGTGTCCGGCTTGGTCTGGAAAAACATGTTCATGAACCCCGTAAACGGAATATTCGCCGCCTTCGCGAACGCTCTTGGGCTTCAGCCGATCGACTTTTTTGGCCAAATCCCGCTGGCCTCGATCATCTTTATCGTTTCCTGGATGTGGCTGCCTTTTGCGACGTTGATCCTGCTGACAGCGCTGCAATCTCTTGATCAGGAACAAATGGAAGCCGCCGAAATGGACGGGGCCAGCTGGCTGAACCAGTTCTGGTATTTGATCCTCCCGCATATGGCACGGGCCATCACAGTTGTGATCTTGATCCAGACGATTTTCCTGTTGTCGATCTTTGCCGAAATTCTTGTGACCACCAACGGTGGGCCGGGCACGGCAACGACCAACCTGACCTATCTGATCTATGTTTCGTCCTTGCTGCAGTTTGATGTGGGCTTGGGCAGTGCCGGTGGCGTGGTCGCCATCATTCTCGCCAATATTGTTGCGATCTTCCTGATGCGGATGATCGGCA
>SPJP01000121.1 GCA_006844665.1 Paracoccaceae bacterium | reverse complement strand
GTAGCGCAAGGAACTACGGTCGTATTTGTCAACGGCTTCGTGATCAATCAACATATTTACTATGGTGGGCACGGTAAAAATGTTGGTGACAGACCAGTACTCTACCAACGACCAAATTTCGTCACCGTCAAAACCAGCGGCACTGGGCATGATGGTCTTTACGGACCGCGCAGTGTTCACAAGTTGGTGGATACCAGCGCCGTGTGACAAGGGAGCTAAGACAAGCGAGGCATCCACCTCAGTCGTTCCAGGCATCAGATCGCAGAGGTGGTTGGTGATCACAAAGCCCATCTGGCCGTGGGTCAGGACGCCTGCCTTGGGACGACCGGTCGTCCCAGAGGTGTAGAAGAACCAGCAGGGGTCATCATGTTCGACTTCTGCAACCTGGAAAGGAATATTGAGGTATGCTTCCACTAAAGTTTCATAGTCTTCCGCCCAATCGGTCGCGCCAATTGAAATCACGGTCTCAATGGCTGGTGCTGCAGCCTTTGAAGCCGTAGCGTGGCCCCCGAAATCGGCGTGGCAGATCATAGCCACCGCACCGCTGGATTTTGCGAGATAAGCAACCTCATCCGGAGTCTGCCGAAAATTTGTTGGTACCCAGACTGCGCCCATACGAAAGCAAGCGAACATACTCTCGAACATTTGGTTGCAGTTAGAGGACTGAATTAAAATGCGGTCCCCCTTGGTGATCCCTTTGTCTTGTAAAGCCAGACACATTGCGTCGACGCGTGCGTCTACCTCACTCCAAGTCCACGTATCGCCGCCCCAAACCAGGCCAATTTCATTGCCAAATCGGCGGGCAGATTGGTGCAAGACGTGGGACAAATTCATCACCCGACGGGTGTGAGGAGCAACACCGCCTTTGGGAGCAGCGGTGCTCATTTAGAACGCTCCAGGATGGAAACATAGTTGGCCACAGCTGCGCCTCCCATATTGAAAACGCCTGCCGTCTCGGCCCCTTTGATCTGCATGCCACCGGCTTCATCCATCAACTGCATGCAAGCCATCACATGCTGCGATACGCCGGTCGCCCCAACCGGGTGACCCTTGGATTTCAATCCACCTGATGGGTTTACTGGCAAAATACCATCTTTATAGGTATAGCCGTCGCGGATCAGGGCTGCGCCTTCTCCAGGTTCAGCAAGACCCATTGCTTCATACTCGATCATCTCGGCCATAGTGAAACAGTCATGGGTTTCGACAAAATCGAGATCGCTCATCGAGATGCCCGCTGTTTCGCGTGCATCTGCCCAAGCACGCCGCGCACCTTCAAAGGAAGTCGGATCACGGCGCGACAGAGGCAGAATATCATTGACTTGCGCCCTGGCACGAAATCCGATGGCACGCGCCGCATCGAGTGCTACATCTTCATGCATCAAAACAATGGCAGCGGCGCCGTCTGAGATTAAAGAGCAATCGGTCCGGCGCAGTGGGGCTGCCACGTAAGGATTTTTTTCGGACACGGTTGTGCAAAACGGCACACCAAAGTCTTTCTGCATGTGTGCATAAGGGTTGCACACACCGTTTGCGTGGTTCTTGGCGGCGATCAGTCCGAGCTCATAGCTCTTATCACCGTAACGTTGGAAGTAGCTCTGAGCGATCTGGCCAAAAACACCAGCAAACCCACCAGGAATGTCACCTTCCTCTTTTCGGTAGGATGCGCTAAGTAGAATATCTCCTGTTTCAGCGACAGGCTTTGCCGTCATCTTTTCGGCACCAATGACCAAGGCAATCTTGCCTCGGCCCGCTTCAATGAAATCCATCGCAGCATATAGAGCTGCTGACCCTGTCGCACAGGCATTTTCCAGGTGAACCGCAGGAGTGTGGGTCAGTTCAGGCATGTTGAGTGCAACCAACGCACCCTCCATCCCTTGCTTAGAGAACCCATTATTAAGAACACCCACAAAAATCCCGTCGACGTCTTGCGACTGGACTTCTGCGTGTGACAGAGCGGCCCCTGTAACCTCGGCGATCAATGCCTCGACGTCTTCAGCCTCTGATTTGCCAAACTTTGTGTGAGCCCAGCCAATGATCTTTGATGACATGTGTATTCCCATTTCTATCGAACTTTGGCTACGCAGCAGATTCCTCTGGCAGCCATTCTTCCAAAGTGACCTCAAAGGTCATGCAAATCGTGTTCCCGCCCGGAATGAAGGCACCGCCGTAGACAGTGCCGTCCGTGTCCGCGACAACACCTGAAAGGGACGCGGCG
>SPJP01000056.1 GCA_006844665.1 Paracoccaceae bacterium | reverse complement strand
GTCGCGATTGTTCTATTTCCTCGAACTTTTCGGTGGACCAATCGACCATGGCGTGAAGGGGCTCTAGAAACGAAACCCCGAGTTTCGTCAGGCTATAGGCCACCGAGGGCGGTTTTGTGTCAAAGACTTCGCGCAAGACCAGACCATCGCGTTCAAGATCCCGCAGCGATTGGGTCAACATCCGCTTTGAGATGTCCGGCAAGGACCGCCCCAAGGCGTTGAACCTTTTCGGCCCCGTTGCAAGCTCTAGCAGAACCAGGGGCGACCATTTCGCAGCCACATGGGTCATAACCTGACGCACCGGGCAGTTTTGCGGATCAAACCCCATTTCTTTAAAATCTTCGATCCGGTTCTTGATCGCACTGCTCATGCTTCGTCCTTTCTGGGCAGCCTTGGTCCCCCTTTGGCGGACCCGTTTGGGACGCACATGGTTCCCTTTAGGTACCCTATAGCGGGGAATGTGCCTCCTTTTCGGCACCAGACACGGTCTCTATATGACACCAGTACTCGATTCGAGACCTATGTTCAAAGAAAAGGAAATACCTATGACTAAATATCTTGTGACCGGTGCAACAGGCCAGTTGGGCCAACTCGTCCTGGGCGCCCTGTCTGACAAAGGTATTCCTGCCTCAGACATCGCCGTGTTGGTACGCCGACAGGAGGCCGCGGCCGACCTGGACGCCAAAGGATATAGCGTACGGATTGCCGACTATTCCGACGTCGAAAAACTGACCGCCGCATTTGCCGGGGTTGAACGCCTGCTGTTGATTTCAGGTTCGGAGGTGGGCCAGCGCCTGCCCCAGCATACCAATGTCGTCGACGCCGCCAAAGCCGCCGGGGTAAAATTCATCGCCTACACGTCATTGTTGAAAGCAACCGAAAGCAAGATCGGCCTGGCCCCTGAACATGTGGGCACAGAAGCGGCGATCAAAGCGTCCGGGCTTGACTATACCTTGCTGCGAAACAGCTGGTATTCGGAAAACTTCCTTATGGCTCTGCCGCAAATCCTGGAAACCGGTCAGCACTACGGCTCTGCCCAGGATGCCCAGTTTTCACCGGCCACCCGCGCGGATCTGGCCGAAGCGGCGGCAGTGGTTCTTTCGGCCGAGGGTCATGAAGGAAAAACCTATGAACTGGCAGGTGACGAAGCCTTCACCTACACCGATTTTGCCGCAACAATCGCCGGGCTGGCGGGCAAAGAGATCACCTATGTCGACATCCCCGAAGCCGCCTTTTCCGAGGCCCTGGTGGCGGCAGGCTTGCCGGAACCGCTGGCAGGCCTGCTTGCCAACACAGATGTCGTGTCGCAAGAGGGCTGGTTGTTTGACGACACCAAAGCCCTCTCCGGCCTGATCGGCCGCCCAACCACAACAATCAAAGAGGTGATCAGCTCCGCGCTGCAGGGCTAAGCATACGAAAAGACCTTGCTCGCCTTCACAGAATGGGGGGCAAGGTCTGCATCGGAAAACCTAAAACGGTTAGATATCGTGGATTGTAACCCGGCCATAAATGTATGAGTTTTGGCAATTTCGTTGAACAATTAGTGCCCGGAGTTCAGCATTGGCCAGTTCCAATTAGATGCCGACCGAGACAGCGAAATATGCCATGAAGGTTATGAGAAGCCCCGTCGCCTGCTCGCCACGCTAGGCAATTCTATCTTCAAGTCAGTATGTGTGTTACCAACTAAAGTTGTAGAATGAGCCCGGCTTTCCCGCAGCTTGTGCTCTGCGAACCGGAGAACAATCCCATGCCGCTATCTGTAATCGGAGCCGGATTTGGCCGAACTGGCACAGAATCCCTAAAGAAGGCGCTTGAGATCCTCGGCTACGGCCCCTGCTATCACATGTTCGAAGTGTTGCCGCATCAAGACCGCGTTGATCAATGGATTGCCCTTACACAGGGCGCCGATCCCGATTGGGACAAGATGTTCGATGGATATAACGCGAGTGTTGATTGGCCCGGCGCGCATTTCTGGAGAGAACTCGCCGCGCACTATGAAGATGCAAAGATCATCCTATCCGTCAGGGACAGCGATAAATGGTTTGAGAGCATGTCGAGTACGATCCTTCCCCTGCTACGATCCGGTGAACCAGAGTCGCTCGGCAGCAAGATGTTTGTTGAGCAAACCTTCGAGGGAAACATTAATGATCGGGATCACGTGATCGACTGTTACAACCGGCACAACGCCAGCGTTAAGTCGGCGATCGATCCGGAAAGGTTACTGGTT
>SPJP01000009.1 GCA_006844665.1 Paracoccaceae bacterium | reverse complement strand
GTTCCCCGAACAGAGAGCTTCGCCCCCGCGCCCAAAGTGACGCACTGGCGGTTTGTGTTGGATGATCTAACGTTTCCGGCAAACCAGCATGCGCAATCGCAAAATATTCCGGCGCGGTTTGCGTTGGGGTGAAATCTGGGGCTTGGCCGACATTTTCCAAACGGTCACAGCCAAAGACTACAACCAAAGAGGCGACGAAAAGTAAGGATTTAGATGCCATTTGGTGTCCTAGTTTTGAGGAGATACACTGACCCGCGCAAAACCTGTGGCGATGCCTGAGACTGTGTTGCGAGAAGACAGGTTCAGAACTTGGACCTGTTCGCCGTGGCTGGCCCGACCCAAGGCGCGGCCCTCGGTGGCGATTTCCAGCCCGTTGATCGAGAAAACCAACGCCACTTTGCTGTTTCGTTCGACAAGTGTTGGCAGTCGAAGGGATGGAAATGTGATGGGCTGGCCAGCATAGATGATGACGCTGGTTTCCATTCCAACAACTTGATCTATAGCGGAAAATCCGTCTGAAACGGTGCCGCGGGTCAGGGTCAGATCCCCGGGCGAAAGCGTCCTGTTGCTGCCAATGGTGCGACTTGCCACGACGATATCGGCGCTGACGGGGGAGCAGATCAAGCAGGCAAGGGCGAGTGCCTTGATCATCGGATGTTGCCTGTAGCTGCCATCATTTGGTCGGCGGCGGTCATCACTTTGGAATTTAGCTCGTACCCGCGCTGCGCTTCGATCAGTTGGGTGACTTCGCGCACGGCATCAACGGAGGAATTTTCCAGATAGCCCTGCCGGAAACTGCCCATCCCATCATTTGCGGCCGTTGCGATGATAGGCGGCCCGGAAGCGTTCGATTCAAGAAACAGGTTCCCGCCAATTGCTTCCAGGCCTTTTTGGTTGGTGAACGCCGCCAGGGTAATCTGGCCCAACTGTTCCGGTTCGACCCTGTCTTGAAAATGAGCGTAAACCTCGCCGTCGGCGCTGACGGTCAGGCGATATGTGTCTTCGGGTATGACGATTTCGGGGACAATTGGATGGCCGTCCGAGGTTACGATCACCCCCTCGCCAGACCGTTTCAACGCGCCGTCGCGGGTATAGGCGGATTGGCCGGAAGGCAGTGAAACCTCGATCAGGCCTTTGCCTTCGATCGCCAGATCCAAGTCGCCGCCAGTTTGCGCGACCGTGCCTTGGGAAATATCCATCGAGACCGATGTGGCTCGGACACCCAAGCCAAGCTGTACGCCCGTAGGCAACACAGTTCCGTCAGAGGCCGTAATGGACCCCGGCCCGGTGACTTGTTGATAGTGCAGATCCGCAAACTCGGCCCGCCGGGCGTTGTAGCCGGTGGTGTTCATGTTGGCGAGGTTGTTTGAAATCACCTCGACCCGGGTTTGTTGCGCATTCATGCCGGTCGCAGCAATCTGGAGTGCACGCATGTCGTGTCCTTTCTACTTATTTGCCAAGCATTTGAATGGCCGAGGATATTCGTCTGTCTTCTTTGTCTAGAAACGAACGCGCGGATTCGTATCGCCGCTGAACCTCGATCAGTTTGGCCACTTCGTGGATCGGGTTGACGTTTGACCCTTCTAAAAACCCCTGGCGCAGTTGGCCGTCGGCTGGTTCCAGATCGCCTGCGACCGTGAACAGATTGCCGCCGATGCGGGTCAGGTCGTTGATGTCTGTAGGCTTCCAAAGTCCCAGCTGGGCAACAGGCTGGCCATCGGCGCTCAGGGTTCCGTCGCCAGCAATGGCGATGTCGCGGGCGCCCGGCGGGATGGTAACCTCGGTTCCGCCCGCATCTAGCAGGGCCAACCCGTCGGGGTTGACCAGTTGCCCGGCGGCGTTGGGAAAGAAATGCCCGGCCCGAGATAGTGCCAATCCGCCGCCATTGCGGATCTGGAAGAACCCAACGCCGTCAATGGCCAGATCAAAGGATCCGCCGGTTTGGGTCATCTGGCCCGGATCAAACGCGGTGTTGCGCGCCCCAATCCGAACCATTGATAGGCTGTCCGTTTCGTCGCCAGTGCGTTTCACATATTCGGAAAAAATAAGCCCCTCGCGGCGGAACCCGGTGGTCGAGGCGTTCGCGATATTGTTCGCGACAATGTCCATCTGGGTTTTCAGGCCACTTTGGCGGCTGAGGGCTGTGTAAATTGCGCTGTCCATTTTGCGTCCTATGACCCCGCGATCAGGGGGATGAGTGAGGCTTGGAAGAAGCTGACCAGCATGTCTGTCATGAAGCTCATCGTGGCCCAGTACACCAACATCATTGCGCCGACTTTGGGCACGAAGGTCAGGGTCATTTCCTGCACCGAGGTTAGCGCTTGGAACAGTCCGATGGTAAGGCCGGTGACCAAGGCCACGACAAGTACCGGGGTGGACATCATCACCGATATCCAAAGCCCTTGCCTAAGCGTGTCGTAGAAAATGATCTCCTGCATCGGTCAGACCGGCATCCTTAGGATTTCTTGATACGCTTCGACCACTTTGTTGCGCACGGTCACCGCTGTTTCGACGGCCAGCTCTGTTTGGGCGAGCGCCTGGACCAAGGCATGGGGATCGGCGCCGCCTGTCATGGCGGCTTGGGCCACCTGTTCGTTCTGGCGCAGGCTTTCTGCGAAATTGCCCAAGGCAGATCCTGCGGTTTTTCCCAGGTCTTGGGTTTGCGGCGATGTGGCCTTTTGCGCGTTCGCATAGATTTGCGCTGCGGCAGAGGATCGGATGTCCATTCTGGTCTCCGTTCTGGGTTAAGTGTTAGCGTCTAAGCAGATCCAGCAATGACTTCGTCATCTGCCGGGCATTGTCGAAACTTCGCAGGTTGGCCTCGTATCCGCGCTGGGCCTCGCGCGCATCGGCCAGTTCAATTGTCAGGTCGACATTGGACCCATCGTAATTGCCGTTTTCATCGGCCAGCGGGTGGCTTGGGTCGTGGATGACAGTCAGTGCGCTTTGGTCCAGCCCGGCGGACATGGCCTGAACTTTGGGCATGCCAGATTCTGGATTCAGCACGTTTTCAAAGCTGGTCAGCTTGCGGCGATAACCTGGTGTGTCCACGTTCGCGATGTTTTGCGAAACGGTGTTCAGCCGCGCGGCCTGGGCCTTTAACCCGCTGGCCGACATCGCAAGAGAGCCTATTAAATCAGACATCTATCGCCCCTTTCCCAAGCTGGTGCGCAGAATTCCGAGAGAGGACCGGTAGATCGACAAAGCCAAATCATGTTGGTGCCGGATTTCTGCGGTGCGGATCATTTCGGTTTCCAGCGACACGTTGTTGCCATTGGGCGCGGTTTCGCTGCTAAAATCGGTGACCGAAGCCCCGAAGTTCAGAGCCTCAGCCGCACTTGGCCCAGACGACTGCAAGGCGGAACGGAAGGTATTCTGAAAACTGTTCAGATCTTGGGCCTTGAATCCCGGGGTGTCCGCATTCGCAATGTTGCGGGCGGTCAAATCTTGGCGCTGTGCCGCGTGCCCAGCAAGGGCGCTGGACAAACGTAAAATGGATAAATTTTCATACATCGGGGCTTCTCCCTCGAATGGCTCAACTAAGGCTTAACCCTGATTCCTTTAAAAACAGTAAGCGAAGCAGCGGGCTTCGAATCGGACCAGAAAGGACCGTGAAAATGGAATGGGGTTTCGAAGGGCTGGCAGCCAAAATCCAAAACCTGCCGCTGCACAAGGTGTTCGGACGGGTGTCGGCGCTGAATGGCGGTTTGGTCGAAGTTGAAGGCCTATCGCGCATCGCGGGTCTGCATGATCGGGTGTCGATAGCGTTGCGCGGCGCAGATATGGTTACGGCCGAGGTCATCCAATTGGGGGCAAACAGCGTATCGGTGCTGCCGGAAAGCGCGGTCGATGGGATCAAGCTGGGCGATGCTGTCGAATATTTGGGTGATGGCAATCTGCGCCCTTGCACTGAATGGCTTGGCCGCGTGATCGACCCGTTTGGCCTGCCATTGGACGGTCAGGATCTGAAACTGGGCCTTGTGGGCGAACCTATCCGCCGCCCGCCACCCCAGGCTTTTCAGCGCAAGGCGCTGGGGGACCGCATCACAACCGGCGTTTCGGCACTTGATACGTTTCTGCCCCTTGTGCGTGGGCAACGATTGGGCCTGTTCGCAGGGTCTGGCGTTGGCAAATCCACCTTACTGGGGTCGATTACCCAGCGTGTGCAGGCCGATATGGTTGTTGTCGCATTGATCGGTGAACGAGGGCGCGAGGTTGGGGAATTTGTCCGCAAAATCCTGGGCCCGGAAGGGATGAAAAAGGCCATCGTTGTGGCCGCGACGTCTGACCAAAGCCCGCTGATAAAGCGCCGCGCCGCATGGAGCGCGATGACCATCGCCGAACATTTCCGCGATATGGGTGCGCAGGTTCTGATGGTCGCGGATTCGATCACACGGTTTGCCGAGGCCCACCGGGATATTGCGATTGCGTCGGGCGAGCGGTTGGGGCGCGGGGGATTTCCGGCCTCGACCAGCCAATTGGTGATGGAGCTTGCCGAACGCGCCGGCACCGGGCCTGAAGGCGTTGGCGATATCTCGGCGATCTTCTCGGTTCTGGTGGCGGGGTCCGATATGGAAGAACCCATCGCGGATCTAGTGCGCGGCGTTCTGGACGGCCACATCGTTCTGGATCGCGCAATCGCAGAACGGGGAAGATTCCCGGCGATCGATGTTCTGGCCTCGGTCTCGCGCAGCTTGCCTGATGCGGCCTCGGTTGATGAAAACGCCTTGTTGTCCAAAGGGCGGGCGATCCTTGCCAAATGCAAAGAGGCAGAGCTGTTGGTGCAATCGGGCCTATATACCAGCGGCGGCGACCCGGCGCTGGACAACGCGCTGGCATGTTTCACGCAGCTGGATCAATTCTTGGGCACCTTGACGAACACTGCCCCACAGGAAACTTTTGTGCGTCTTTCTTCAGCGTTGGACGAACCAGAGACGCAGCAATTGTAACCTTCTCACAAGTCTGGTCACAAACCCGTGGGGCAAATTGCAATGTTTCCTCAGACAGGTCACAAAGCGCGGGATCGCAACCAAAGGCCCGTTTATGTTAGACATTCACGTCAGACCCTTGATCGACCCCACGCTGAACAGCGTTGGGCGAGCACTTGCTAAAACGGGTTTGACGGCCAATGCGGTGACGTTGATTGGCCTGGGCTTGGGGATATTTTCAGCCGCATTGATCGCGCTTGGAACCCCGTTTCTGGCGCTGATCCCTTTGCTGGCGTCCCGGATCGCCGATGGCTTGGACGGCGCTGTTGCCCGGGCGACCCAGAAGACAGATTTTGGCGGCTATCTGGATATCGCCGCTGATTTTCTGTTCTACGGGGCCGTGCCCTTGGCCTTTGTTTTCGCTGATCCCAGCGTGAATGGGGCGGCGGGTGCGTTCTTGTTGACCAGCTTTTACGTCAACGGCACCAGCTTTCTGGGTTTTGCGATCTTGGCCGAAAAGCACCAGATGAAGACCGATGCGCGCGGCACCAAATCTTTGTATTTCACCGGCGGCTTGTTAGAGGGGACTGAAACCATAGGGTTTTTCGTCCTTCTTTGCCTGCTGCCTGCTTATTTCGCGCCACTGGCCTGGGGCTTCGGCGCCTTGTGCTTTGTGACCGCGTTGTCCCGCGTGCTTTTGGCACGCAAAGTTTTCCCAGTTACTGCCCACAAGAAAGAGAACACATGAAACTGTCTACGATTATTGCAGCACTTGGCCTTGCTGCCATGCCTTCGTTGGTGCTCGCCGATACTGATCCTGCTGATTGGCCCGCTGTAACCGCTGCGGCCAAGGGGCAAGAAGTGTTCTGGAACGCTTGGGGCGGATCGACCACGACCAATGATTTTCTGGCCTGGGTCGGTCAGCGCGTGTCCGAAGAGTACGGCGTGACGTTGACCCATGTGAAGCTGACCGACACGGCAGATGCGGTCAGCCGAGTGTTGGCGGAAAAAGCGGCAGGCCAGGACACTGGTGGCGCGATTGATATGATCTGGATCAACGGCGCGAATTTTGCTGCGATGAAGGAGCAAGACCTGTTGTTCGGCCCGTTTGCAGAACAGCTGCCCAACTGGGCCGTTGTCGATGTCGATGGCAAAACGGTGCAAACCGACTTCACTGTCCCGGTCGAAGGCTACGAATCCCCATGGGCTATGGCGCAAGTGGTCTTCATCCACGACACAGCCCGTCTGGCCGACCCTTTGCCGTCGATGAACGCGCTTCTGGAGTGGTCAAAATCCAATCCCGGTCGCTTTACCTTCCCACAACCACCGGATTTCCTGGGCTCGACCTTCCTGAAGCAGGCCTTGATTGATCTGACTGACGACGCAAGCCCCTTGCAGGCCCCGGCAACAGACGAAAACTATGCCTCTGTGACGGCACCCTTGTGGGATTTCCTGGAAGAGCTGACCCCAACGCTGTGGCGTCAAGGCCGCGCCTATCCTCAGACCGGCCCGCGCCAGCTGCAATTGATCGCCGATGGCGAGATTGATTTGGCGATTTCCTTCAGTCCCGGCGAAGCGTCCACTGCGATTGCGAATTTCCAGCTGCCTGAAACCGCCCGAACCTTCGTTCTGGACAAGGGCACATTGGGCAATGCCAGCTTTGTGGCGATTCCCTACAACTCCAGCGCTACAGAAGGCGCCATGGTTGTCGCGAATTTTCTTCTGTCGCCCGAAGCCCAAGCCCGCGCCCAAGACCCATCAATTCTGGGCTACGGTACCGTTTTGAACATGGACGCGCTGCAGGATGACCAACAGGCCGCATTTGACGCATTGGATCTGGGTGTCGCCACCCTGACCCCAGCGCAATTGGGCACCGCTTTGCCAGAGCCGCACCCAAGCTGGATGACCCGGATTGAAGCGGATTGGATCATCCGTTACGGCGTGTCCGAGTAATCCAAAGTGCTGCGTGGCGGCGTCAAGCTTTCCTGGCTTCCAATCCTAACAGTGCTGGCCCTTTTGGGGCCAGTGCTTGCGGGTTTGGCGGGCACGATTGCTCCGGCTTTGGGCTGGTTGCCCGGGGCGGGGCAGGCAAGATTGTCGCTGGATGCCTTCCACGCTTTGCTTGACTGGCCGGGCTTCATGGATGCAGCCCGGCTTAGCGTTGTCACAGGGATTGGCGCGACGGTTCTGTCCTTGGCGCTGGTCACCCTGATTTGCGCCGGTTGGGCGGGGACCCCTGCCTTTCGCTGGCTGGAAAAACTGCTGTCGCCGTTGTTGGCCGTGCCTCATGCGGCGGCGGCTTTTGGGATCGCGTTTCTGATCGCGCCCTCTGGCTGGATCGTTCGCGCCATGTCCCCTTGGCTGACCGGATGGGACCAGCCCCCGGATCTGCTGATCGTCCAAGACCCGTATGGCTTTGCGCTGATGGCCGGTCTTGTGGCGAAAGAGGTTCCGTTTTTATTGCTGATGACGCTTGCCGCCTTGGGGCAGGCAGATGCGCCGCGCAGTCTGGCTGTTGCCCGGGCGTTGGGCTACCGGCGGGTCAGCGGGTGGCTCAAGGCGGTGTTCCCACGGGTCTATGCCCAGATCCGCCTGCCGGTTTACGTGGTGCTGGCCTATTCCATGTCGGTCGTGGACGTGGCCGTTATCCTTGGTCCAAACACGCCACCGACCTTGTCCGTTCAGATTACCCGTTGGATGTCTGACCCTGATTTGGCCTTCCGCCTGCAAGCTGCCGCTGGGGCTTTGGTCCAACTGGCCTTGGTGTTGGGGGCCATGGCGTTTTGGCGATTGGGGGAATTCGCCGTGGGCTGGCTGGCCCGCCGTTGGGTGCGTACCGGGCACCGGGGGGCGGCTGACCCGCTTGCCCAAGGCGTCGGGCTTTTTGCAGCCGTGGCTGCCGCCAGCGCGATCATCCTGGGCCTGCTGGGACTGGCGATCTGGTCCTTTGCCGGGTTTTGGAGCTTTCCGAACCTGCTGCCGGACGGCTTTACCATGCGATCATGGGACCGCCACATCCCGGGCATGCTGGCGGCCATGTGGGAAACCTTTGTCTTGGCCGCCGCAGCCACAAGCATCGCGCTGGTTTTGGTCATCGGCTGTCTAGAGGCCGAGCATCGCTACGGCTTTCGCCCTTCTAACCGAGCGGTCTGGTTGCTGTATCTGCCCCTGATCGTGCCGCAGATCGCGTTCCTGCCCGGCTTGCAGACGCTTTTACTGGTTTCTGGCGCTGATATGGGGCGCTGGCCGGTGGTGGCGGCGCATCTGGTGTTTGTGCTGCCTTACGTGTTTTTGTCCCTCGCCGATCCGTTCCGCGCGTGGGAGCCTCGCTTTGGCACCATCGGGGCGGCCTTGGGCGCTGGGCCTGACCGGGTGCTGTGGCGGATCCGGCTGCCGATGCTGATCGCCCCGGTTCTGACAGCTTTTGCCGTTGGCTTTGCGGTGTCGGTTGGGCAATATCTTCCGACTTTGTTGGTGGGCGGCGGCCGCGTGGTGACCCTAACGACCGAGGCCGTGGCCCTGGCGGCAGGCGGGGACCGTCGGGCCATTGGGGTCTACGGCTTGGCCCAGACACTGGCCTCTTTCCTGCCCTTTGCCATGGCTTTGCTGATACCGGCGCTGTTGTGGCGCAACAGAATGGGAATGCGCGATGCGTGATCAGGGCCTGACACTGTCCGATATTCAGATCAGCAAAGGCGGTCAGCCTTTGCTGGCGCTGGATACCCATGTTCCCCCGGGCGAGGTTCTGACGGTTATGGGCCCCTCTGGCATTGGTAAATCGACGCTTTTGTCCATGGTGATCGGCACCTTACCCCGCGCGTTCAAGGCGACGGGGCGGGTTCTGCTGGATGGCCGGGACATCACCAATCTGCGCCCCGAAGCCCGCCATGTTGGCATTCTGTTTCAGGATGATTTGCTGTTCCCGCATCTTAGCGTCGGGGACAATCTGGCCTTTGGCCTTGCGCCTGGGGTCAAGGACCGCCGCGCCCGGATTGACGCGGCCTTGCAAGAAATCGGCCTGGAAGGCTTTGCTGCCCGAGATCCCGCCACCTTGTCGGGCGGGCAAAAGGCCCGTGTTGCCCTGATGCGGATGCTGTTGTCTGAGCCCTGCGCCTTGCTGCTGGACGAGCCGTTTTCCCGTCTGGATACGGAACGGCGCGGGCAGGTCAGGCGTTTGGTGTTTGATGTGGCCAAACGGCGGGGCTTGCCGGTGCTGATGGTCACCCATGATGCCGAAGACGCAAAGGCCGCCCAGGGCCGGGTGATCCAGCTGGGCGCTGCCTGACGACGGGCTACCTGGCGGGGGACTCGACTCTGCCGTCGTGTTTTCGATATAAGAACACAACATGAACATTTTGGGTATCGCATGGCTGCCACCGTCGATCCAAGGGCCAAGCGTATTCTGTCGCTGTGGTTTCCCCGCCTTGCCGCCGAACGGGTGTTGCGAGAGGATCGCGGCTTGTCTGACGCGCCCCTGGCGATTGTCGATCAGGTCGGCAACACGCGCCAGCTGTCCAGCCTCTGCGCTCAGGCCCAGGCCGAGGGGCTGAGCCGTGGCCAACCCTTGCGCGATGCCATGGCGATGTGTCCCAACCTTGTCACCCGTACAGCCGACACAGCGGCCGAGGCGGCGTTTCTGGCGGTGTTGCGGCGCTGGGCGGGCAAGTTTTCCCCCTGGGTCGCGTCAGAGCCTCCCGCAGGTCTGGTTGTTGACCTGACAGGCTGCGCCCATCTGTTTGGCGGCGAGGCGCGGGTTCTGGACCAGATCGAAAGCGATTGTGCCGATTTGCGGCTGACCGTGCGGGCCGGGGTTGGCGACACGCTGGGCGCGGCGTGGGCCCTTGCGCGCTATGCCGGGCAGGGGGCGCAGCACCAGCGCAGCGGCGATGCCATCGATCAAGAAGCCCGCGCAACCCGTGCCCGGGCTGGTAAGACGCGCCATTGGACGCGGGGCGGGGCGGCGCCCGTGCTGCCCGTGCCCGCCCATAACCGTGCCCGGATCGCACCGCCGGGCCAGATGCACGCCGCATTGGCCCCATTGCCCATCGCTGCCCTGCGCCTGCCGGGTGCCGCCCGCGAAGGCCTGAGCCGTCTGGGTCTGCGCCGGGTCGAGGATCTGGCCGGAATGCCCCGCGCCGCTCTGGCCCGCCGCTTTGGCGCTGATGTGCTGTTGCGGCTGGATCAGGCCTTGGGCCGGGTGTCCGAACCGATCAGCCCAGCTGCCCCGGCGGTGGGCTTTGCCACCCGTCTGACCCTGCCTGACCCCATTGGGCTAACCAGCGATATAGAGGCCGCGTTTGACCGCTTGCTGCCGCCCCTCGGTGCCAAGCTCAAAGCCCATGGTCAGGGGGCCCGGCGGTTGCGGCTGGAGCTGATGCGCGTGGACCAGAACCGACAGATCTTTGATCTGGGGCTGGCGCGGGCCACCCATGATCCTGACCGGATGCGCCCCCTGTTGGGGATGAAGCTGGACCAGATCGAACCGGGTTTTGGGATCGACATCATCCGGGTCGAGGCCACCCAGACCGAACCGACCCACGCCCAGCCTCATCGGGGCCCTTTTGTCGGCGATGTCGCCCAGGCGCAAAGCGCAGGGTTAGATGATTTGATCGGGCGGTTGGGCGCGCGCATCGGGTTGGAAGCGATCACCCGCCGCGCGCCGTCTGACAGCCATATCCCTGAAAAATCAGCACAAATTCTGGCCGCCGCATGGTCTGACGCCGCCCAGAATTGGCCCATGCCCGCCGCCCCGCGCCCCATGGTTCTGTTTGCCCCCGAACCTGTCCATGTTCCCCCAAGCCTGCTGCCGCCGGACACGTTCCGATGGCGCGGACAGACCCATAGCTTATGCACGGCCACGGGCCCTGAACGGGTGGCCCCCGAATGGTGGCTGGACGATCCCGCGTGGCGGTCTGGCTTGCGCGACTACTGGCGGGTCACAACGACGGGCGGCGCGCATCTGTGGCTGTACTATGCCCATGGCGCCGCCCTGTCCGAAGGCTGGTTTTGCCACGGAACCTTTGCCTGACCGCCGCAAGGCCTAAAAAACAGCGCCGAAACCAACGCGCGACTTGCAATTTATGGCCTCAACAGGCCTTTTGGGCCAAACCGATAGGAGCAGTCAGCATGGCGCGAGTTCTCGTGTACTATGCCCATCCGGGCGCCAGATATTCCCGCGTAAACACACGCATGGCCAAAGCGGCCGAGCAAATAGACGACATCACATTTGTCGATCTCTATGCGCGCTATCCAAGGCAGGTCATTGACGCGGACGCAGAACAACAACTTTTGCGCGATCATGATGTGATCGTATTTCAGTTCCCGCTGTTTTGGTACTCGACCCCTTCGATCATCAAGGAATGGCAAGACTTGGTGCTGGAACAAGGGTTTGCCTACGGCAAAGGAGGCACAGAGCTGGCAGGTAAGACCATGATGCTGGCCATCAGCGCTGCCGGACCCGAGGACGCCTATACCGAAGCCGGATACCAACATTTCTCGCTCCGCACCTTTCTGACGCCGCTCGAACAGACGGCGCGGTTGTGCAAAATGCGCTTTGCGACGCCATACGTCCTTTACGCCGCGCTGAAGGCCGAAGAAGACACCCAGATCGCTAGCCATGTCGACGGGTACCGCAGGATTTTGACAGCACTGCGCGACGACACACTAGATCTGGATGCGATCGAGGCCGCGGCCCCGGTGCTGACCTGTTCCTCCTCGCTCATCCCCGGAGACACCTGATATGCAAGATATCCTAATTCTATCCTTCGTCTTCCTAGTCGCCGGGGTCATCGCGGTGCCCATCGCAACCCGGTTGGGGCTTGGGTCCGTTCTGGGCTATTTGATCGCGGGCATCGTGATCAGCCCCTTGCTGGGGGCCTTTGGCGTCAATGTAGTCAGCCTGCAGCATTTCGCGGAATTCGGCGTTGTCATGATGCTGTTTCTTGTCGGGCTAGAGCTGGAGCCAAAGATGCTTTGGCAAATGCGCCACCGTTTAGTGGGATTGGGGGGCTTGCAAGTCGCCCTAAGCACCGGGGTCGTGATGGCCGCCGCCTTAGCCCTGGGCCAACCGTGGACTGTCGCACTGGCAATCGGCCTGGTTCTGTCACTGTCTTCTACCGCTATCGTGTTACAAACATTGCAGGAAAAGGGGCTGATGAAATCCGACGGCGGCCAGGGCAGCTTTTCAGTTCTGCTGGCCCAGGACATCGCCGTGATCCCGATGCTCGCGCTTGTGCCCTTGCTGGCCATGCCTGAACTGATCGAGGCCTTAAGCCACGCAGCCGATCATGTCGGTGATGGCCACGGGGGAGGGGACCATGGGGAATCCTTTGATTTCATGGGGCAATTCGCGGCTTGGCAGCAGGCCCTGATCACGGTCGGTGCGGTTGGCGTTGTTGTCGTCGGCGGCAGCGTGTTGACCCGCCCCTTGTTCCGATTCGTCGCTGTCACCCGGCTGCGCGAACTGTTCACCGCCACGGCCTTGATGATCGTCATCGGCATCGCCGCCTTGATGACAATCGTCGGCCTGTCCCCGGCTTTGGGCACCTTCCTGGCGGGCGTCGTTTTGGCCAATAGCGAATACCGGCACGAGCTGGAAAGCGACATTGATCCATTTAAGGGATTGTTATTGGGCCTCTTTTTCATGACCGTCGGGGCCGGGATCAACTTTGGCCTGTTGGGTGAAAACCTGGGCAGCATCATCGCACTGACCCTTGCCTTGCTGCTGGCCAAAGGCGCTGTTCTGTATTTTCTGGGCTGGATGTTCAAAATCAACGGCGCAGATCGCTGGCTGCTGACCCTGGGTATGGCCCAGGCCGGTGAGTTTGCATTCGTTTTGCTAAGTTTCACCGTCGCCAGCGCCGTGATCCCCAAGGCGATTGCCGATCAGATCCTGCTGGTGGTGGCGTTGTCGATGCTGCTGACCCCTGCCTTGTTCATCCTGTTTGACCGTGTCGTGGCCCCTCGTTTTGCGGCCGGAGGCGACCAGGACCCGGATGAGATCGAACATAAGGGCAGCGTGATCATTGCAGGTCACGGTAGATTTGGTGGCGTTATCAATAGGATGCTGCGCAATTCGGGTCATACAACGGTGGTGCTGGATTTCAGCTCTGCTCAGCTGGAAATGCTGCGAACTTTTGGGTTTCGGGCCTATTTTGGGGATGCCACGCGGCCAGATCTGCTGCACACCGCCGGGATTCAGGACGCCGCGATGCTGGTGGTGGCCATTGATGACCGCGAACAGATCACCGAACTGGTCCATTACTGCACAACGAACTACCCCCATGTGAAAATCGTAGCGCGGGCCATGAACCGGGATCACGTGTACGAGCTCTATGCCGCCGGGTGCCGAGAGATTATCCGCGACACGTTCGATTCATCGGTTCGGGCCGGGCGGTCTGCCCTGCAGGCCCTTGGAATGCACCCTTATGATGCCGAATTGTTCACCCGCAGCTTTGTAAATGACGACCGCACGGCCCTGGTCGCCTTGGCTGGTCTTTATGACCCCGACATCCCGAGTGCGGAAAACGAGCCCTATGTTGAAAAAGCCAAAGAGCTTATGGCCGAACAAGAGCGCGCGTTGAAAGGCGAAAAGAATTCGTTTCACAGCCGTCTGGATCGCGGTTGGACACCGCCCAATATCGGCGAGATCGAGGCCGAGAATGCGTCGTAACGATCTGATCTAAAAGAAAGAACCCGGTGCCGCAAACTGGTGGGGGCAATGATTTCGCGGCACCGGGGATAGAGCGTTTGCTCTGATGTAACTGTTATGCGGATCAATCGGGGCTCGGATAAGGAAGCAACTGGCTCTTTTGCAGGTCTATTCAGGGCAGCATTATGGCAGGGTTAATGGCTAATCCCGTCAGAAGGCTTGATTTGTTGACGTTTGCGGGCCAACATTTGTGTATGACAGTGCAAACTCCGGTAAATTTTCCATTCTCTGCCCCGGCAACGGTTAATTTTCAACGCCAAGAACTGACGGTCATCCTTGGGCTCTACGGGCGCATGGTGGCAGCGGGTGAGTGGCGAGATTACGGGATTTCCGGTCTGCGGGACGTGGCCGTGTTTTCGGTGTTTCGCCGCACGGCTGAAAACCCCCTGTATCGTATTGAAAAGAGGCCGAAATTGGCCAATCGGCAGGGGCAGTATTCAGTCGTTGGGATGGACGGCCAGATCCTGAAACGGGGCCATGATCTAAAGGCCGTGCTGCGGGTCTTGGAACGCAAGCTGATCCGCGCAGTAGACTAAATGCGCTTGAACCCGGTGACTGCCCCGAATTCCTGGGCGCCGATCCGTTCGATGGCTTGGTCCAAAGGTTCCGACGCGACGGCCATGTGGTAGGCATTCGCGTGCAAAAGGGTGGTTTCATCGCGCATGATTCCGACATGACCCTTCCAAAACACCAAATCCCCGCGATTCGGATATGCACAATTGATCAAAAATGTGCCCAATTCTGCAAACTGCATATCGCTGTCGCGGGGACAATCGCGCCCGCAGGCCAGCATTGCGGTTTGCACCAGCCCCGAACAATCGATCCCCCAAGCGCTGTTGGCGCCCCAAAGATAGGGGGTGCCCAGAAACTGTTCCGCATAGGTGACGGGGTCGGGTGCCAGATCGGAAATCGGGGTTAGATGCTGGCGCGGGATATGGCCCAGAGAGGTTTCTATGAAACGCTCGGTTTGCCCGAGCGCCTGAACCCGCGAGCCGAAACTTAAGCCGGCCTGAACAGGTGATTTGAAATCGGCCCGGCTATAGGCGTGGCTGGCGTGGGCGGTGATCCGGTGGCTGGGGGTCAAGACGGGGCCAAGGGCCGAGGTCGCGACATATCCGGCATATTGGTCGGTTTGCGATTGGACAAAACTGTGCTGCGCGCCGCGTTCGATCACCACAACGGGCTCGCCATAGATCAGCTGTTTTGACAGCCCACCGCCCCCCGGTTCGGGCATCAACGCTGCAACGGGGGAATGAATGCTAGCGGCAGACCCTTGGGTAAAGCGTTTTGCGTCGACCTTGCCGCGCAGGCTGTCCAGCGCGACATGGCCGTTGAACCCTAGGCGGCGTCGGTCGGTCATCTACAGATCCAGTATCGCAGGCAGGGCATCCAGCAGCGCGCGGGTGCCTTGGCCAACGCCGCCTTTGGGGCGCGCGGGCTTGGGGCTGGGCTGCCAGCCATAGATGTCGAAATGCGCATAAGGCAGATCGGCGGTAAAGCGGCGCAGGAACAGGGCGGCTGTGATCGCGCCGCCGAACCCACCGGAAGGCGCGTTGTCCAGATCAGCGATGCCGGGTTCGATCATGTCCTCGTACGGGGTGTGGAACGGCATGCGCCAGACCGGATCGCGCACGGCGGCGGAAGAGCTTGCAAGGGCGGCAACGAAACCTTCGTCATCGCAAAAGAACGGCGCAAGATCCGGGCCAACGGCCACCCGCGCGGCCCCGGTCAGCGTCGCCATAGAGACAATCAGATCTGGGGATTCTTCGGCCGCAAGGGCTAGGGCGTCGGCCAGAACAAGGCGGCCTTCAGCATCTGTATTGTTGATTTCTACGGTTTTGCCGTTGCGGGCGGTCAGGATGTCGCCGGGGCGGAACGCATTGCCGGACACTGCGTTTTCCACCGCCGGGATCAGCACCCGCAGGCGCAGTTTCAGGCCGATCGCCATAATCATATGGGCCAGACCAAGGGTCGCGGCAGACCCGCCCATATCTTTTTTCATGAGGCCCATCGAGGCCCCGGGCTTTAGGTTCAGACCACCGGTGTCAAAGGCCACGCCCTTGCCCACAAGGGTCAGCTGCGGTCCGGTCTCGCCCCAGCGCATGTCGATCAGGCGCGGCGCGCGGGTCGAGGCGCGGCCAACGGCGTGGATCATGGGAAAGTTTTGATCCAGCAGTGCTGCGCCTTCGATCACGGTGATCTGGGCGCTGTGGGTTTCGGCCAGATCGCGGGCTGCGGCCTCAATCTCGGCGGGGCCCATGTCGTTGGACGGCGTGTTGATCAGATCTCGGGTCAGGCATTCGCCCTGGGCAATCGCCAGAATGCGCGCGGCATCTAAGCCTGCAGGGGCGACCAGGCGCACATCGGGACGGGCCGATCCGGCGTAGCGGTTGAACTTGTAGCCTGCCAGAAGCCAGCCCAAAGCGGCCTCGGCCAAGGCATTCGGATCGCTAAGGCCTTGTAATTTATAAGTGCCCTCGGGCAGTTTGGCGGCGACCTCGGCCAGGGCAAAGCGTTTGCGGGAAGGCTTGGTGGGATCGCCAAGCCCGGCTAGGACCTGGTCTATCTGGCCGTCCGCGCCGGGTAGGATCAGGGCGGCGCCTGCGGTCGGGCGAAATCCCTGGGCCGTGACCCAAGTCTGAACAGTGCCGGGTTGCTTGGCCAGCCAATCGTCAAAGCCGGGGGTATCAAGAACAATGACCGGCACCGCATCGGCGGTATCGGGGGCGAAAGAAAGTTCAGTTTGGGACATCGAAGGCTCCGGCCAGAATTTGGGCCAAGCCTAGCTATTGTGCCGGTCGCTGCAAGGGGCGGTTAGCTGGACAGATCGCGGATGGACCAGCTTTGTTGGGCAGAGGCCGCACCAACCCGCGCCAGCCGGTTCAGGACAGCCGAGGTCGCCGCCATATCGGCGGTCCCTGCGCAATCCATCAAATCTTCGGCCACAAAGGCGCAGCTGGTCAGGCCAACGGGCATGGCGATTTCCCAGATTTCCTTGGACAACGTTGTAATCTGATCGAAGCGTCCCTTTTGCAGCGCGCTGAACAGATCAGTGACCCGTTCGCCGATTGCCTCTAACGCGTCGGTCATTGTGCGCCGCGCGCCTGCTTCGCCCATCGCCACATAAAGTTCGACCAAGCGATCACCGTCGATCCGGGGTTGTTCGGTCTGTTGCAGTTCACTTATGCGCCGCATGTCTTGATCCTTCCGCGACGCGGATGCGTTTTTTGTCTTCATTTCGTCCACCTTGGCCCAAATTCGTCCACCAAAGGCAACGTTACAGAGCGATAGCTAAGAAAGGGTTTTCATGCCGCGCGCAAAATCGCTCGTTTTTTCATGAAAACGCAATTAAACCGCTGGGGACCAAACGAACCGCCGGAGACCGGAATGAACAGAGCCAAGCCTTTACCGAAATATATGAAACAGCGTTATCATGGATGGCGGGCCACGGATTACGAAGAGAACAAATTCTGGTACAATCGGTTAGAGCAAGAAGGCCAGCGGCCTCGGGCGATGGTGATTGCGTGTTGCGACAGCCGGGTGAACATTGTGCAGATGTTCGGTGCCGACGCGGGCGAGATCTTTATTCACCGCAATATCGCCAATCTGGTGCCGCCGTTCCAGCCTGACGGCGATCACCACGGCACCTCGGCGGCTGTTGAATATGCGGTGTCCTATCTAAAGGTCGCCCATGTGTTGGTTCTGGGCCATTCCAGCTGCGGCGGCGTGGAAGGCTGCATTCAGATGTGCGAAGGCAAGAACGAAACCTTGGCCAACGATTCCAGCTTTGTTGGGCGGTGGTTGGATATTCTGCGCCCCGGATACGAGCGCGTGAATAGCAACGAGGGCATAAAGGACAAGCAAGAGGGTCTGGAAAAGGAATCCGTTGTTGTCAGCTTGGAAAACCTGCTGACCTTTCCTTTTGTCAAAGAAGCCGTCGAACAAGAACGTTTGACCCTGCACGGGCTGTGGAATTCGATCAGTGAAGGCCGTCTTTATTCGTACGAGCCGAAATCCAACCTTTTTGAGACAGTTTAACACTTGATTCCGGTCCTGCCCCGGCTAGATCCGACGGCGGGGTCAAAAGGTGGGTCAGGGACGGTATTCTTAGTTTAGCTGCGGATAATTAACTTTCGCCGATCATTCTGTCGTTTGCATTGGGCCTGTTCGCGGCCCTGGCGCGATCGGATCTGTCGGTGCCCGAAGCGGCGGCCAAGGCCTTGTCGCTGTATCTGCTGTTCGCGATTGGCTTTAAGGGCGGCGCGGCGGTGGCCGATCACGGGATCGACGGGTTGCTGTTGGCCTCGCTGGGCGCAGGGATCGTGTTGTCCTTCGTGTCGCCGTTCCAGGGCGTGCTGTGCTTGTTCTTGCTGGACATGGGCCTGGTCGCGGGGCGCGGTTTGCGTCAGGCGCGGTCGGTGATGACGGCGGGGGTGTTTTTTTCGGGGTTAGCATGCCGATTGTGGGGTCATTGTTCGGGTTGGCCATAGGCTTGCTTTTGGGCGTGTCCACCGGGGGAGTGGCGCTGTTCATGGTGCTTAGCGCCTCGGCCAGTTATATTGCGGTGCCTGCGGCCATGCGTGTGGCCCTGCCGCAAGCCGACCCAGCGGTCTATCTGACCTTGTCTTTGAGGGTGACCTTCCCGTTCAACCTGACGCTGGGCATTCCGCTATACATCGCGCTCGCATCTAGTTTTACCGGGGGATAAATCATGCAACGCCATCACGCCAAACGTGTTGAAATCATTATCGAAGAACCGATGAGCCGCCGTTTGACCCAGACCCTGACCGAAGCAGGCGTGACCGGGTTTACCGTGCTGTCTGTCCATGGTGGATCAGGCCGGTCGGGCGTCTGGACACGGGAAGGGCAGATTTCAGGCGGGATGGTCGCGGTGGTGTGTATCATCCGGCCAGAGCGTTTGGACGGGCTGCTAGAGGCGATCTTTGAGGTGGTCGAGCGCCATATCGGGGTTGTGTCCGTTACCGATTGCGAAGTTCTGCGCGCCGAGCGGTTCTAGTCTCCTGACAATAGGATTCCGGGGGCTTAACCGTCCGTTAACCATGACCGGTACAAGATCGGGCCATGATGCACAGCCCTGTTACCTTAGAGACTACCGTAAAACTGTCCGAACCGATGTTGCGGGCGGCCTGTGATTTGGCGCGGGATCGCGACCAAACGGTGGGTCAGATCGTGCGCGACGCCTTGGCGGCTGAAATTCGGCGGGGGCGTCGGGGCAAGGGGCCTGTTTCAGGCGATTCCCGCAGCCCAATGCTTGGGCAAGAGCGGCAGGTCGAACCAGAGGAGGTTATAGATTTCTAAACCCCCTCTGGCAGTTTTCATTTAGCCTTTTTTCAGGCAGCGTGCGCCTAAAGTTTCAGCAATCTGTACGGCGTTCAGGGCCGCGCCTTTGCGTAGGTTGTCGGAAACGCACCACAAATTCAGACCATTTTCGATCGTGCTGTCCTGACGAATCCGGCTGATATAAGTGGCAAAGTCGCCAACAGATTCCACCGGCGTGGTGTAGCCGCCGTTTTCACGCTTATCGACAACCATGATGCCGGGCGCTTCACGCAGGATGTCCCGGGCTTCGTCTTCGTCCAGAAACTCTTCAAACTCGATATTGACCGATTCCGAGTGGCCGACAAAAACCGGCACGCGCACACAGGTCGCTGTAACCTTGATCGACGGGTCGATGATCTTTTTGGTTTCGGCGATCATCTTCCATTCTTCTTTGGTGGTGCCGTCTTCCATGAACACGTCGATATGCGGGATCACGTTAAAGGCGATCTGCTTGGTGAAAGTCGAAGGCGGAACCTCGTTCACCGGGTTGTAAACCGCTTTGGTCTGTTCCCACAGCTCGTCCATGCCAGCCTTGCCCGCACCAGACACAGATTGGTAGGTGCTGACCACCACGCGTTTGATTTTTGCACGGTCGTGCAAGGGCTTAAGGGCCACAACCATCTGCGCGGTCGAACAGTTTGGGTTCGCGATGATGTTCTTATTTGTGTAACGCTCGACCGCCTGCGGGTTCACTTCTGGCACAACCAGAGGGATGTCTGGATCGTAGCGATACAGCGAGCTGTTGTCGATCACAACGCAGCCAGCGGCCGCTGCAACCGGCGCGTATTCCTTTGTCGCGGCAGAGCCCACGGCAAACAAAGCAATGTCCCAGCCCGTGAAATCGAACTGCGCCAAGTCTTGGGTTTTCAAAGTCTGCTCGCCAAACGTGACCTCGGTGCCCAGCGATTTTCGGCTGGCCAACGCGGCAATTTCGTCCACGGGGAACTGGCGTTCCGCGAGGATGTTCAGCATTTCGTGGCCCACATTTCCGGTGGCACCTACGACGACAACTTTATAGCCCATCTTGGGTCTCCTTCGCATTGCTGCGCGGCTCTTATAACACGGGGCGCACAGAGGGAAGAGCAACAGGCCGAAACACAAATAAGTGTTGTGATCTTGGCCACCAAACCACGGTGAATCGTGTTTCGCCTTGCGTTTTCGGCGCGGATTGCGGTTGATGGAGGTCCAACAGCAAGTGGCAACCAGCCAGAAAGGCGTCCCTTTCAACCATGAGCGATAATCCCCCGTTTGATGAAATGCATGGGCATGGCCAAACCCTTCGGGCGCCATACGAAAAATATGACACGTGGTTTAAGGACGAAGATCCCAAACGCCTGCATAAGAAAGCCGATCAGGCCGAGGCTTTGTTCCGCCTGTCTGGTATCACTTTCAACGTGTACAGCCAGGCCGAGGCGGAAGAACGCCTGATCCCGTTCGATATCGTGCCACGGGTTATTGCGGCCCGCGAATGGGCCCGTCTAAGCCGGGGGATTGAACAGCGGGTGCAAGCGGTCAACGCGTTTCTGCACGACATCTATCACGGCCAGGAAATCATCAAAGCGGGCCGTCTTCCGGCGGAAATGATCGCCAAAAACGACGCCTTCTTGCCCGAAATGATCGGGGTGACGCCGCCCGGTGGGGTTTACACCCATATTGTGGGCACTGATCTGGTGCGCACCGGCGAAGACGAGTTTTTCGTGCTGGAAGACAACGCGCGCACGCCGTCGGGCGTCAGCTATATGCTGGAAAATCGCGAAACCATGCTGCAGATGTTCCCCGAGCTGTTTTCCCAAAACCGGGTGCGGCCTGTCAGCAATTACCCCCGATCCTTGCGCCGGTCCCTGGCGGCTTGTGCGCCGCCTGCCTGCACCGGCAAGCCTGTGGTCGCGATCCTGACGCCGGGGATCCATAACTCGGCCTATTTCGAACATTCCTTCCTGGCCGACCAAATGGGCTGCGAACTGGTCGAGGGCCATGATCTGCGCGTGGTGGACGGCCGCGTCGCGATGCGCACGACCCAAGGGTACAAGGCGATTGATGTGCTTTACCGCCGGGTGGATGACGATTTTCTGGACCCGATGACCTTTCGCCCGGATTCCATGCTAGGCGTGCCGGGGATCATGGACGTGTACCGCGCGGGCGGGATCACCATCGCGAACGCTCCGGGCACCGGGGTGTCCGATGATAAGGCGATATACTCTTACATGCCGGAAATCGTTGAATTCTACACCGGCGAAAAGGCGTTGCTGAAAAACGTGCCCACATGGCGGTGCAGCGATGCCGATTCGCTGGCCTATGTGCTGGACAACCTGTCTGAACTGGTTGTGAAAGAGGTCCACGGCTCTGGCGGTTACGGCATGCTTGTGGGCCCTGCGGCCAGCAAAAAGGAAATCGCCGCCTTCCGCGACAAGCTGAAAACACGGCCTGGCAATTATATCGCCCAACCGACCCTTAGCCTGTCGACCGTGCCGATATTTACCAAACAGGGTCTTGCGCCGCGCCACGTGGATCTACGGCCCTTTGCGCTGATGTCGCCGGGCGGGATCGACATTACACCGGGCGGGCTGACGCGGGTGGCGTTGCAAAAGGGCTCTTTGGTGGTGAACTCGTCCCAAGGCGGCGGGACCAAAGACACTTGGGTATTGGAGGAGTAGCGCGATGCTGGGCAAAACCGCAGGCGGGCTGTACTGGCTGTTCCGTTATCTTGAACGTTCTGAAACCACCGCGCGGCTGGTGTCGGCCGGACAGCGCATCGCGTTGACCCGGGGCCCGGATGCCAGCGATGAATGGGCAGCGATTGTCGCCAC
>SPJP01000107.1 GCA_006844665.1 Paracoccaceae bacterium | reverse complement strand
GCCTAAATTTTCGCTATTCAGGTGCGGCGCGTTTCCCCGATCAGGGCGCTGTTTCCGAAAAGGGTCCGATGTTTTCCCTATATTAAGGGTTTTTGCGGCAGAGTATCTTTCGCCGGGGGCGGGGCTGGCCTATGAAGGGGCCAGATCCAAGCAAAAGGTTAAGGCTATGACGCGCCCTGTCATCGGTATTATTGGCAACAGCCATATGATCAACGAGACATATAAGGTCTTTGGCGCGGGCAGCATGACGTGTGAAGCGGTGGCGCAGGTCTGTGATGCGGTGCCGTTGATCGTGCCCACGGATCCGGCCATTTTGTGCATGGATACCCTGCGCCAGACCTGCGACGGGTTCATCTTTACCGGTGGGCGGCCCAATGTGCATCCCGAAGAATATGGCCAGGCCCCGACGGATGCCCATGGTGCTTTTGACCGCGAACGCGACCGGGTGGCGCTGGATCTGATCAAGGATTGCGTCGCGGTCGGCCAGCCGATCTTTGGCATTTGCCGCGGCTATCAGGAGGTCGCGGTGGCGTTCGGATCCTCCTTACACCCAGAGATCCGGGATCTGCCCGGGCGCGACAATCACCGCATGCCCCCCGACGGAACGCTGGAGGAAAAATTCGCTCTGCGCCATCAGGTGACCCTGACCCCGGACGGGCCGTTTGCGTCTGTGTTTGGAGCTGACAAGGTGATGACCAACACGCTACACGGACAAGGCATTGATGTGGCCGGGGACCGGATCGTGATTGACGGCCACGCCCCCGACGGCACGCCCGAGGCGATCTATATCAAAGACGCGCCGGGCTTTACCCTGTCGGTGCAGTGGCACCCGGAATGGAATGCCGCAAACGACCCTGTGTCGCGGCCTTTGTTCCAAGCCTTTGGCCAAGCCTGCCGCGCCTGGCGCAAAACTGGGCGCTTGGTACAGACGGCGGCGGAATAGGGCCTTTGATCCACAACGTTTTGATGGGATAAAGGATACCGCCGGTACCACCGATCCATGGGATTAACCTAACGGTCCCGCTAAAACTCTTACGTTTTTGCCACTGGCCGAGGCGACCGTTCCTGGTCCGAACTGATCCTTAACGGATTTGCAATCTTGGCCTACTAGTGTTACATAATGTTACATGCGGTGCAGGAGAAATGCGCATGAGCAAGGAAAGATATCGTCAGTTTCAAGCATACACGCTGCCATTGGCAGGTGTGCTGATGATTGTTGGCTCGGTCGCTTTGCTGATCAGCTAGAATCCTAACGTTTGATAGCGGCAAATGTGGCCCCTACGATCATTCCCAGATGAAGATTCCCCAGTAGCGCTTGAGTGGCTGCAATCATTCGCGCGGATGGATGCGGGGCAAAGTCGCCGTATCCTAAAGTCGAAAATGTTACCGAGGAAAAGTAAATCGCATCCAGCAAGCTGGGGCGTACGATCTGCCCTTCAGACAGCAAGCCCACATTCCGATACAGCACCGAGAAGACGAGTATCATAAAGACGGCTGAGACCATCGTGTCAAAAACCAGACGCCAAGCGTCGAGTTGAAAGTCGTCTTTGTTGTCACGAAAAGGCATAAGCAACACGATCTGGAAAAAGATCAACAAGCTGGCCCCGATGAATGCTACTGCGCCTACAGAAGCACTGATCGAATAGTTTGATGGGATGGCCATGGGGGTCGCAAGCGCCCAAGCCAAGCAGCCCACACTCCAATACAGGCAGAGCCGCATGGTCATCCGGCGGGCGTCGCTGCCAGGGGTAGAGCTGCCTTTAAGTCCGAGGACACGAACCTTGAAAACTCTCAGGGCGCACTTTGCCCGGCACGCGATTGCCTTCCAAAATTCCTGCATACAGTTCGACATCTAGGCTTTTCCGACGCAAATCTCATCAGGGTTTGGATATTGGAAATTCTTTCCCATTGATAGCTTCAGTCACCTGGAGTTTTGCGATGGATGTGGCTGTGCTTGAGGGTTCTGAGTGTTTCGATCCCGCTTAGGATTGCGGCGGGTCGCGGGGCTCTGGCCCTAAGGGCGCGTCAGGGTCATTCGAAAAATTGTCAGTCTGCGGCCAAAACGGTCGATGGTCTCAGCCGGGGCGTCGGACCAGCCTTGTTTTAGCAGGAAACGGCGGGAGAAATGGCTGGCTTGGACCTCGAACCGGGGTATGCGGGCCAGATCGGGGTCGGCCATTAGGGTGGTATACAGGCGGGTGGCGATGCCCTTGCCCATCCAGGCGGGGGCCACATAGGCGAAATCCAGATGGCCGTCGCGGGTCATGGAAAAGAAGCCCGCAATAGCGCCGTCGTCATCGGCCACATAGGCCAGGTTGTCGCCCAGACGGTCGGGCCACTC
>SPJP01000106.1 GCA_006844665.1 Paracoccaceae bacterium | reverse complement strand
ATCCTCGTCATCTCAGCGGCTCGATCCGCTTGAAAAGTGAACCACACTGATCTGCGCAGATCAAACCCCTGAGATTTAGAGGATTTTGCGCCAGCAGTGCAGGATTAATGGGTCCTGACCCTAGGTAGAAGAGTTAGGCCACCATATCCTTTGAAATCTCCGAAGGAGTTGATGGCATGCTTGCGGGATTTGAGATAGTAAACTGACCCACGAGCTCTTCCAGGCCGCTTGTCTCTATATTAAGCGCTTCGCAGGCTGCTGTGGTTTCTTCAAACATTGCTGCGTTCTGCTGTTGAGACTGATCCAGCTGCGCCACTGCTGTGTTTATTTCATCAATCCCGTTTGCCTGCTCGTTTGCCGAAGTCGCAATATTGCTGACATGCTGAGAGATGTCGGAGATCGACGTCACGATCGATTCCAACGCTCCGCCGGCGCGGCCGGTCAAGTCGACACCGCGCTGAACCTGTTGCACCGATGCCGAGATCAGATCGTCGATTTCGCGCGCGGCTTCCGACGACCGCTGCGCCAGCGCCCTTACCTCGGACGCGACAACTGCAAAGCCGCGCCCAGCGTCGCCGGCACGGGCTGCTTCGACACCAGCGTTCAATGCCAACAGATTGGTCTGAAACGCGATTTCATCCATCACGCTAATGATCTTGGTGATCTTAGCAGAGGAGCTTTCGATGGCCCCCATTGCGGTCACGGTCTCCTCGACAACTTGGGAGGTCAGTTTCACCTTGTCATCTGCATCGCTGACAAGTGCATGGGCGTCAGCTGCGCCGTTTGCGGCAGACCGCACTGACACGGTCATTTCGTTCAACGCCGCTGCCGTTTCTTCCAGCGTTGCCGCCGAAGATTCGGTTCGCATGGACAGGTTGCCAGATGCGCCAGTGATTTCTTCTACACCGCCAGCGATTGATCGTGTCGAGGCGCTGATTGATCCAAGCAGGTTCGACAAGCGGTCCACGGTTTCGTTGAAATCGACCCGAAGCTGATCATAGCTGCCGGGAAAGGCTTCTTTCAGTTCGACATCAAGGTCCCCTAAGGCAAGTCGCTTAAGGCTCGACGCGAGCGTATCCACCACCATTTTTTGCTCGGCCGCGAAGGCGCGGGTTTTGGTTTCTTCTTGAACAAGGCGTTCTTGTTCGGCTTTCTGCGCTTCGGCCTCCCGCTCGCGTTGTTCTGCGTCACGGGCTTCTTTTTCAAGGCGCTCAGCCTCTTGATGGGCGCGTTCTTGGTCTTCTTTCGCGGCGGTTTTCTTGCGTGCTTCTTCTTGTTCTTTTTCCAAGCTTTCGCGCTGCACCATTTCTTCGCTGAGCGATGAGAGCGCGGCGGCGGATTTACCAAACAGACGACAGACCGAAACGGACACAGTCATGACGACCGAGCCGATCAGGCCAGCCATGGCGATGTGGTTCATCAAATGGATTAAGGCAACGGAGGACGAAGGCCAGATCAAAAGTGGGGCAAGAAAGCTTAGCCCGATGTGATGCACCAGGGTAATCGCGCTGGCGACCAAAATGGATCGCCAGCAGAAATAGGTCAGCAACAAAGTATTCAGGATGAAATAGATCATATGCGCATCCAGAACGAATGCGCCATTGGCATAGCCCGTGCTTGCATAGACCAGCATGATCCAGTTGCTGGTCATACTGCTGGCAATGATCAGACGCGTCCGCAGAGACGTTGCAGAGGCACGCCAGGCGAAGGTCGCGCCGCCCGCCAGGACCGCGTTGACGAAGAAGACTTGAACCCAATTTCCGGACCATCCCAAGGTGAGAGCCGTTGCGAAACATGTCATGACCCAAAGATAGATCACGAAACCAGCAGATGCCTTGCGGCGCAACTGATCCAGATCACTGGATTGGACCCGATTGGCGTCTTGAACTGCTGCTATAACGGCTTTGATTATCGACATTTTTCTTCACTTGCCCCTAGGATGTTACACTTCCGTCTGTGCAAATCTGCCTTACGGTTGTTTTCATCATGAAAAGTGCCCCGATCTTCCGGAACTGGTCGAGAGCATGGTCCGTGCGCGGTACGACGATCATGACAAACGGGAAGCTTCCTTTTGTCATAAGATCGACCTCAAGCATTGCGCTTGCCTGGAAGGCATCGAGCTGATGCCAATGAGGTGGAAACACAACGGCGACAGGCTGCCCTGCTTTGACGTCCTGCACACCGAATGTGAGCCACGCAGAGGCAAGAAGGCTGAACGCCCCCATTGCAAAAGGTAGGATCCAGGCCTGAAAGGGTCGATCGACCCTATCCGATATCTGCGTATTTTGTTCCACAGACCGCTTTTGGCAGAAGAGTATTAAATCCCCCTTAAAACGCTCGCCGGTTCCAACCGGGCCCTG
>SPJP01000110.1 GCA_006844665.1 Paracoccaceae bacterium | reverse complement strand
CAGGAGGGCAAATCCGATGACTAGGTTTGAAACAATTCTGGGCCATTGGCCAATCCCTGTGGCGGCGATCCTGTGTTGCGCCATGATCTTTACCACCGCGATGGAAAAGATCGATCTGCCGGACTGGCTTTTGGACGGCTTTGCCCAGGCACCTGACGTTCCGGCCCCTGTGCCGCCCAAGGATGCCGCACCGGCCCCAAAGAGCGGGTTGGCCGTTCCCTACGCGCCTGCGCCGGGGCGGGATGATCGGACGCCGGTCGCTTTTCTCTCCCAGGTCTTTGATCTGGGGGACGCGGCTTTGCCGTCGAAGCTGTCGGGCATTGGCCCTGTGTTTTGGGACCATGCCGGGCAAGGCACCGGGGCGTTGATTTCCAAGTCTGTCGTGCTGACCACGGGGCATTTGTTCGCAGAGCGGGGCAAATGGGACGGGCCCCATGGGCTAACGGAGAAACCGCCTGCGCCCTCGGACGGGCGCATCTATCTGGCGGCCTGCGGTCGGGCCTATGACTTCAAGGCGATCCATATGGGCAGCATGGCCCCGCGCAACCGGCTGGGCTTGGACTATGCCGTAGCAGAGCTGGCAACCCCGGCCTGCGACGCGGCGGCGGTTTTGCCCGTGGCCCTGACGCCCGGGGATTTATACGGCGCAGAAGGGCAGATCCTATTGAACATGGGGGCGTACCGTTTCCGTGACCTGCCGCGCTACGCGCAGCATCCGCTCTTTGATGAACGGGCCAAGGACCCTGGCCGCCATGCGCGCTATGCCGTCTTTGGCGTCCGCTGTCAGGCCACCGCCCACCAAGACACCGGCGATGTGCCAAAAGGGTCCACGGGAATCGTCATCACGTCGGGATGTGACGGGATTCCCGGCGGGTCGGGCGGGCCGCTGATCGTCTCGCGCGACGGCGGAGCGACATATGCCGTGGTCGGCGTGGCCAACAGCTACCGAACGACGGATGCGGAATACAACAACTACACCGCCATTGAAGGGGCCCTCGCAGCCCATGTCGGTCAGTTCGTTCCCCTTGCAAATCTGACCAAGGCGTCCGCGTCGCCGCAGCCGTCTTCGTCCAATCCCGACATCACCGATCAAGGCCCATGGGATGCCATGGCGCGCGGTTCTATCTTGGAGGATATCAAATGAGTTGGCTTATGGGATTTGGTGGCGGGTCGGGCGGTGGCAAGCCGCCCAGCCCGCTGATTGCAAGCAGTGGCAAATGGCTGGCGACCTGCATTGGCGTCTATGCCGCGATTTTTTGGACGCCCGACCTTTGGAACGCATTTGAAGGGCAGATCATTGATGCGATCTACAAACGCTATGAACACGAAGCGGCATTGATCATCTATTGGCTGCTGTACCTCGCAGCCTATCCTCTGATGTTCTTTGCGGTGAAGATGGGCCTCGGCCTCGCCTTTGTCTCGCTGGCCATGGGCGTCTTGACCAACCTCTTCAGAGGGCGTCGCTGATGCGTGGGAGCAATGAAGACAACCGTTTCGGGTCAGCCCAGTTTGCTACCTATGAAGATCTCGCCCGCGCCGGGCTCTTTGAACAGCGCCCCGAATCCTTCTTTGTGGGGTATTTTGAAGGCCGCGCGGTTTGGTTCCATGGCCCGGCTGGGCTCAGCCTGGTCGCAGGCGCGCGGGCGGGCAAAATGCGCGACGTCATTTGCCGCAACTTGCTGTCGGGAACGTGCCATCACTCGCTGATGATGCTCGATCCCAAAGGTGAGGGCGCGTACCTGTCGCAAGACCAAACGGCGGACGGCAAATACTGCGCTTATTGGAACCCGGTGGGCCTACATGGACTGCCGCAAGACCGGATAAATCCGCTGGCTCCGATAAACATCGACAATCCACTGGTGGTCTCGCGCTCAAAGGTCTATGCGGAAAACCTTGTCGTTGGTTCAAAGAACCAGGGCAGCGATTTTTTCGAAGCGCGGGCTCAGGAGTATCTTGAAGGCGTCTTGCTCGTGATTGCCGAGATCATGGGTGAGGCCACTTTCCCGGCGCTGTTTGACGCCCTAAATGCGTTGATTTCCAACAGCGAAGACTGGCTCGACATCGCTTATCAAATGTCACGGTCGCGCTTTCCACAGGTCCGCAAGCTAGAAGCTGAAATAGCCAATGCGCGCAAAGATACCACGGGCGGGTTTAACGGTATATTAGGCGAGCTTTCCAAGGCAGTCGCCTGCCTCTCGGATGGCGTTTTGTTGGCCTCTGTCTCGCCACCCTACACGATGACTTTGGACGATTTGGTGACGGACGAACAAGCCTGGCAGTTCCATCTTTGCCCGCCTGCTGAATATCTCAAAGCGTGGAGCCCCGTGCTCAAAAGTTTTTTCGTGGCGGTAATGCTTTTGAAATCCGAAGCCCCCGGTGCGCGCCGGATT
>SPJP01000109.1 GCA_006844665.1 Paracoccaceae bacterium | reverse complement strand
GCACCGGCGGCTTCTAATTGCTTGGCCATATCGACGTAGTATTTCACGTCGTATTTCGCACGCTCTGGGTTCAGGATATCGCCGGTATAGCAGATCGTGCCTTCGCAGACTTTGTTGGCTTCTTGCACGGCATCCATCGCGACGCGCATGTTTTCGACCCAGTTCAGGCTGTCAAAGACGCGGAACACATCCACGCCGGTTTCAGCGGCCTGGCGCACGAATTCCTGCACCACGTTATCGGGGTAGTTGGTATAGCCGACCCCGTTCGAGGCCCGCAGCAGCATTTGTGTCATCACGTTGGGCATGGCTTTGCGCAGATCGCGTAGGCGCTGCCAGGGGCATTCCTGCAAGAAACGGTAGGCCACATCGAATGTTGCGCCGCCCCAGCATTCCATGCTGAACAGCTGCGGAAGGTTGGCGGCATAGGTGGGCGCGACCCGGATCATATCGATCGAGCGCATGCGGGTTGCCAGCAAACTTTGGTGCCCGTCGCGCATTGTGGTGTCGGTGATCAGAAGCTGCTTTTGCGCTTTCATCCAATCGGCAACGGCTTGCGGGCCTTTTTTTTCCAGCAGGTTGCGCGTGCCTTTTGGAGGCTGGTCCACTTTGCGGGCGGGCGCTTTGGGATGCAGGAGATCGGTTGCGGGTTTGGGGCGGCCTTCGGTTTCCGGGTGCCCGTTGACGGTGATGTCCGCGATATAGGTCAGGATCTTGGTCGCCCGGTCCCGACGCTTTTTGAAGGCGAACAGGTCTGGCGTCTCGTCAATGAACTTGGTGTGGTAGGTGTTGTTCAGGAATGTGGGGTGCTTGAGCAGGTTTTCCACGAAGGCGATATTGGTGGACACGCCGCGAATACGGAATTCACGCAAGGCCCGGTCCATGCGGGAAATCGCGGCTTCGGGTGTTTGGGCCCAGGCGGTGACCTTGGTCAACAGGCTGTCGTAATAGCGGGTGACAACGCCGCCCGCATAGGCGGTGCCGCCATCCAGACGGATGCCCATACCTGTGGCCGAGCGGTAGGCGGTGATGCGGCCATAGTCTGGGATAAAGTTGTTTTGCGGATCCTCGGTCGTGACGCGGCACTGCAGGGCGTGACCGTTCAGGCGCACGTCGTATTGGCTGGCGGTGCCTGTGGCTTCGGACAGGGTTTTGCCTTCGGCGATTTTGATCTGGGCCTGGACAATATCGATGCCGGTGACTTCTTCGGTGACGGTGTGTTCGACCTGAACGCGGGGGTTCACTTCGATGAAGTAGAACTCGCCCGAGTCCATATCCATCAGGAATTCCACGGTGCCGGCGCATTCATAGTTCACATGAGCACAGATTTTTCGGCCCAGTTCGCATATCCGTTCGCGCTGGGTTTCTGACAGGTAAGGGGCTGGCGCGCGTTCGACGACCTTTTGGTTGCGGCGCTGGACCGAGCAGTCGCGTTCCCAAAGGTGGTAGATATTGCCATGGGTGTCGCCAAGGATCTGTACTTCGACATGGCGGGCGCGGATGATCATCTTTTCCAGATAACCTTCGCCATTGCCAAAGGCGGCTTCGGCTTCGCGGCGGCCTTCGCGGACTTTTTCTTCGACCTCTTCTTCGGAAAAGATCGGGCGCATCCCGCGTCCGCCGCCGCCCCAGCTGGCTTTCAGCATCAGGGGATAGCCGACGGCTTTGGCTTCGGTCTTGATGGCATCCATGTCATCGCCCAGCACTTCGGTCGCTGGGATCACGGGAACACCGGCCTCGACCGCGACGCGGCGGGCGCTGGCTTTGTCGCCCAAGGCGCGCATGGTTTCGGCTTTGGGACCGATAAAGGTGATGCCGTTGTCAAAGCACGCGTCAACAAAGTCGGGGTTTTCCGACAGCAGGCCATAGCCGGGGTGGATGGCATCGGCGCCGCATTCTTTGGCAACCCGGATGATTTCTTCGATGCTAAGGTAGGCTGCAACCGGGCCCATGCCAGCGCCGATCTTATACGCCTCGTCCGCCTTAAAACGGTGCAGGCTTAGCTTGTCTTCTTCGGCATAGATCGCGACGGTTTTCTTGCCCAGCTCGTTGGCGGCGCGCATAACGCGGATTGCGATTTCGCCGCGGTTGGCGATCAGTATTTTTTTGAAGTCTGTCATTTCAGAAAAGCCTTCCAATGCTTCATTTTGTCCCCGAGGAGCAGGGATTTTAATGTGTCTTCGAAACCGAATAAGGGGGCGTGATCAGTTGTTCGCGGATCTCGTGCAGAGAATTCGCGCCGATTTGCCCCATATTTGCGGTTATGTCTTCCCGCAGGATGCGGATCAGATGGGCTGCGCCGTGATCGCCCAGGGCGGCGACGGCAAAGTGAAAAGCGCGGCCCAGCATGACAAAGTCAGCCCCAAGGGCAATCGCGCGCATGATATCCAGCCCGTCCTGGAC
>SPJP01000108.1 GCA_006844665.1 Paracoccaceae bacterium | reverse complement strand
CAAACCGGTCGGCGCGCCGTGGCCCAAAGCAATCTCCCATAAGATCACCCAAGTCGGGGTCAGGTAGGTATAGGCCATGACCTTGGCCGACGGCAGCCTTAGGGACGAAAACTGCAACAAAACCAGCGTGATCGAAGACGCCATCACCGCCAGATACACAATCGTCACCCACACCAACCCCGGCAGGGCCGCCCAATCGGTGACAATGATCTTGGGCAAACCGTATAGCGTCAGCACAGTTGCGGTCGCCAACAGGGTGCCAAAGGTAAACAGGATCGCCCCCTCGCCCCGGTTTAGAAACCGCATCATCGGCGTGAACAACGCATGGGCGACGCAGCCCCAGAAATAGATGATCTCGCCCCGCCCCACATGAAACCTCATCAAGGCCCCCAGATCGGCGCGGAAAATCACCCATAGCGCCCCCACAGCGCCCAGCGCCAGGGCCAGCGCCATGCGCGGTGTCGTGATCTGGCGCATCAACACATAGCCCGCGATCCCAGACATGATCGGGATCAAGGTAAACACGGCCGCCGCAGATATCGGCGGCGCGGTCTTCAACCCTTCGAACATGCAAACGAAATAAATCGCGAACAGACCGCCCACGATGAAATAGCGCCAGGGGGCCTTGGTGGCCCGCCGCTGCAGCCCGCCGGTCACCAACAGAACCGATCCGATCACAGCCGCCGCCAGCCAGAACCGCAAAGCGTTCATCACCACCGGGTCCAGATCATTGGCCGTCATCGCGCCCAAGGAAAACGAGCCCGCAACAAGCGCCGAAAAGGCCAGCATCGCAAAATGCCCCTTTGCCCCTTCGCTTAAGGATAGTGCCATTTTAGTCGTTCCAATCCACCGCGGCCGCCTTCAGCGCTGCAGTAAAGCTTTGCACTTTCGCGGTGCGGTGCAAATCCACATGGGTCACCAGCCAGATCGGCGTGTCCCATTCATCTCGTGGCGGCGTCAGGGCCACCAAATCCTTGTTATGCCTTGCGGTCCAGCACGGCAAAAAGCCCGCAGCCACACCCGCAAGCACGGCATCAAAGCCAATCTCGATAGAAGAGGTCCGATAGACAATCTGATCCGGCGTCGTGTTTCGGTTCAGCCAAACCAAGAACGGCGCCCGGGATGTCGCGTCGCTGCTGCCCACGAAAATATGCCCCTTGGTCGACTGATCCGGCCCCAACAACCCGTGCCGTTCCACATAGTCCCGCGTGCCATATAGGGTCGTCTTTCGCACCGACAGCTTTTGCACCACATTGTCGGGGTCCTCGGAAGGCTTGCCCACCCGCACCGCCACATGGGCCTCGCCATATTCCAGCCGGAACAGCCGTGTGTCAGTCAGAAACCTGATCCGCAACTCCGGGTGCTCGGCCCGGAATTTCGCCAGAACCGGTGTCAGAATATCCGACAGGATGGAAATAGAGGTTACCGTCAGCTCGCCCGACACGCTGGCCGAATGCCCATGCAACCGCCCCTCCAGCTGCTCGAACTGTTCCGCCGTCGCCCCCGCCACCTGCAGCAGATCCCGCCCCGCATCGGTGGCGCTATACCCCCGCGCATGGCGCTGAAACAGCCGGACTCCCAGCCGCGCTTCCAACGCGTCAATATGGCGGATCACTGTCGCATGATGCACCCCTAACACATCCGCAGCCCCGCTGACCGTCCCAAGCCGCGCGACTTGGTAGGCAATCCGGATTTCGTCCCAGGTATCAATCGGCATATCTGTGCATGTCCTCACATAGCCTGCGCATCTGAGGACATTGAGTTCGGATTTGCAATGCTCAATTGTTAGAAAGAACACATAATCCCAAAGGACCAAGCTCATGGCTCATGCCTCTCATATCCTGCGTATCGACACCTCCGCCCTGCACGAAGCCTCGGCCTCGCGCGCCCTTGCCGACCGCATCGCAGATCGTATCTCCGGCCCCGACACCCAAGTGACCCAGCGCGATCTTGGCGATGGCATCCCCGGCATCTCGGGGCCTTGGCTGGCCGCAAACTTCACCCCCGCCGACGCCCGGACGCCGGATCAATCCGCCGCCCTCGCCCTGTCCGACACCCTGATCCAGGAGCTGAAAGAGGCAGACACCTTGGTGATTTCCCTGCCGATCTATAACTTCGGCATCCCTTCCGCCCTGAAAGCCTGGATCGACCAGATCGCCCGCGCGGGGATCACCTTCAAATACACCGACACCGGCCCCATTGGTCTGCTCGACGGCAAGCGCGCCTATATCTCTGTCACCTCCGGCGGGACCGAGGTCGGCGGCCCAATTGATTTCGCAACAGGCTATCTGAAACATGTGCTAGGCTTTGTCGGCATCACCGATGTTCAGATCATCGCATCTGACAAACGCATCATGGATCCCGAAGGGTCCGCGGCAAAAGCGGACGCCGCTTAGAAAGAGA
>SPJP01000008.1 GCA_006844665.1 Paracoccaceae bacterium | reverse complement strand
TTACATGCTCGACATGGTAGCCCATGTCCTGCCTATCCAAATGTTGTTCCCGTCGATTAGCACAGAAGAAAGACGGGACACGTTCTTGTTTGCCGGTACAAGCCCACCTTGTTCAGAATGCCCCCCGTGCTGCGTGATTACGCCTGGGATGACAATCGGTTTCTACCAACGGTGAAAAGGTGGGTAAAAAGGTGGATAAGCTTACTCAGGCCGAAGCTAATTATTTGATTTAAATGTTTTTTACCCAACCTGGTGCGGTCGGGGGGACTCGAACCCCCACGGGTGTTACCCCACAGCGACCTCAACGCTGCGCGTCTACCAATTCCGCCACGACCGCTTTCGAAGCTTGGTGCCGCGTCTCTAGCGAAGAGCGCCAGGGAAGGAAAGAGGAAAATTGCCCGGTTCAAGCGGGATTTCGAGGGTGCGACTTTCGGGTTTGAAAGGCCACCGCCATGATGACGATCAAACCAGCGCCGATCACAAACCAGCCAAGATATGGGGCGTCAGCAAACATAACCCTATTCATCAGTCGCCCTGGAAAAAACGTGAACAATCCGCCGATCCCCAATGCCTGCCAATACAGCTGGCGCATGGTTCTTTGATGCCCAGCGATATTCCGATGACGGATTTGCCAAACCCCAATTGTTAGCGTCACAAGAACCAAAACAGAGAGCAAATGAATTGGGCCGAAAGGACCTATCACCTGAATGCTGTGAATGGAAAAACCAGACAACGCCAAACAAGCCATAACGGCGACCCACACGCGCCCGATCGTCTTGTGAATCCAGTCCCGTTTGCGACGGTAGAGGGCAATAGGCCCCAGAGAAATCGCGACAAGGCCCAAAATCAGGTGAAACTGTATGTGGGACGGCGCTTCAAAGAACGTTTGCAGGTGCATATCAAGCTCGACTTTTGGATTGGTCTGTGGTTAGACACATCCGACAGAACCCATGGATCTCGTCACTTGGAAAGCCGCGAAACACGGGAAAACTACGTGCCTGACAGCCAATTGCAATCCGCGCTTCGTAAAACGCTGGCCCATGTTGGGCATCCTGTAACGGTCATTTCGTTGCTTGGCACAACCGTCGCAACGACGCTTGCAGCGCCGTTTCAAACGTCCGAGTTTTTGCGCCCTGTGCCCCTTGTGTTGTTCTGGGGTTTAATCATCACATGGACCTATACACAGGGATTTTTCATTGGCGAACTCCTGGAAAAACGGCTGCGAACATCCTTTTCTTCGGTTTATGTTGCGCTGGCCATTTTAAGTACGATCACTGGTTTGGCAGCGGCTTTTTTCGTCATGATAATAAATCTGCTAACATTCCAAGGCCTTCCAAATGGATGGGGCTTTGCAAAGCTGTCCATTACGATCTTTTTATTGGCGTCAGTAATTTCATTTATTATTCACATCTTATTTGAACAGGCAAATGCAGCGTCCCATGCCGCAAAGCTGCAAGCCATGTCGCAAGACACATTGCCCCCACTTTTTGACCGCATCCCCCACGAAAAACGGGGCGTGCTGGTTTCCTTGTCTGTCGAGGACCATTATGTACGTGTTCGCACAACCCAAGGCGAAGCCATGGTTCTTATGCGCCTTAGCGATGCCATCCGAGAAACCACTTCTGTTGAAGGCATGCAGGTTCACAGATCCCATTGGATCGCCGTGGAACAGGTGGAAAAAGCAGAACGCCGAGGCGAACGCGCGTTTTTGACGCTGACCCATGGACCGGAAATTCCGGTTTCGCGTAGCTATATTTCCAGTATCCGTTCGGCGGGGCTGTTGCCTTAGGTCCAAGTTGGGCGCCAAGTTTTATCATCGGCAGGACAAAATGGTCAGTTGGATCACATCAGATAGTTACGTCCCCTACCCCACCGCCGTGGCAGAAATGGAAGCCCGTGTCGAAGAGATCGGCAAGGGCACGGCCGATGAAGCCATCTGGCTGCTAGAACACCCCCCCCTATACACGGCCGGAACCTCGGCCAACCCGACCGACCTGGTTGATTCAGATCGATTTGACGTCTTCAAGTCCCACCGTGGGGGGCAATACACCTATCATGGTCCTGGCCAGCGGGTTGCCTATGTTATGCTTGATTTGAACAAACACGGCAAAGATGTGCGCCGTTTTGTAATGAAGATAGAAGACTGGGTCATTGCCACGTTGGCGGAATTCAACGTGACAGGGGAACGCCGCCAGGGCCGGGTTGGCGTTTGGGTAACAAGGCCAGACAAACCGCTGAACCCGGATGGGTCAATTCGCGAAGACAAGATCGCGGCAATTGGCTTGAAAATGCGGCGCTGGATCAGTTTTCACGGCCTTAGTATCAATGTCGAACCAGATCTAAGCCATTTCGATGGTATTGTCCCCTGTGGAATAAAGGAACACGGGGTTACCAGCCTTGTAGATCTGGGGTTGCCGGTCACTATTGAGGATGTCGATAACGCCCTTAAACGCACTTATCCGCAGTTCTTCTAACGTCGAAATCACGCATAACCAGCTGATTTTGCTACAAAACCTCTGCCCAGAACTAAACTCTGTTGTGCCCTTTTTACGTCAAAATTTAATTGCACAACCCAAGGGTGTTTATTAGTGAGGTAGAGAAAATGTCGGGAATAACCGTATTTCTAAGTAACGAATCCGGAGCCGTCACCGTCGACTGGGTTGTTCTTACCAGCGCCATGATGGGTATAGGGATTGCAACCTACATGACCGTTTCCGGCGGTATTGAAGATCTCTCTGGCGATGTTTCGACAGAGATGAGCTCTAACGCCGTCCTTATGCAAACGAACTTTGAGTCGTCTCGGCTAACAAATGGCGGGTTCGAACAGCGTGCTACCGGTTGGGGTGGTGTCGACATCGAAATTTTGGCCGCCGGTGTCTACATTCCCGGCGCAGGCGCAAGCCTTGTGGCTGAATTGGATGGCTGGAACAGGGGCGATGTCAGCACACTGACCCAGTCGTTCACGGTTGACCGACCGCTGTCCACGGTGGTTTCCCTAGAAGCCGCCCTGCGCACCGCCATCGCAACGCCAAATGACACCGAAGGCTTCTTGATGGAGGTTATCGACCAGGATGGAACAGCGCTGGCGGAAAAATCCGTAATTCCAAACAGCCGAGACTTCGAAGACTACCGCATGCCGGTGCGGTTTTCGGAGGCCGGGGAATACACCCTTCGGATGACCGAGGTCGGACGGAATGACTCGTTGGGCGCAATTGTAGACAATGTAGTTATCAAATGAGCGGCCTTCGTTGCTTTGCATCTGCTGAAGATGGTGCCGTCACTGTGGATTGGGTCGTTCTGACCGCCGTAATGATGGGTCTTGGTATTGCTGCGACCTTAACTGTGTCTGGCGGGGTCGAAGACTTGTCTGGCGATATCGCCGTGCAGCTAAACGACACCAGATCCATTGTTGGAAGTTCATTTGACCTTTTGAAACTGCAAAGCTTCGAAGATGTCTCGGGCCTGTCGGCTGCGGGCTGGGGATTCTATTCGAGAGACTCCTCCTACGGCGGATGGGATCTGTTGGATGGCAACAGTTTTGAGATCGTCGAAAGTGGTCATATGGGGATTCAAGCCGCCGATGGGGACTATTGGCTGGATCTGGAAGCTGGCAGAGGACAGCATCTGACGGTTGGCCGCAGCCTGGACGACGCGATCGACGGCCAAAAATACACACTGAGCCTGTCAGCCGCGGACCGCCATGTTGGCAACACCGCCACGGTTTATTGGGGCGGCGAAGAAGTCGGCACAGTGGATCCAGCTGGCAAAACGATGGAACAATTCTCATTCGACATGATCGGCGGGGCCGGAGACGGCTCGAACATGCTGATGATCGAAGGGATCGGCGCGGATGACGGATATGGCGTTTCGCTAGATGCCGTTTCTGTCCGCTAACACAAACTCAAAGGAAGTCGAATGTTATTGAAGCAGTTTCTTAAAGATGAATCCGGTGCGGTAACCGTCGATTGGGTCGTTCTGACCAGCGCTTTGATGGGTTTGGGAATCGCAGCCAGCCTGACGGTCATACCAGGGGTCGAAGACCTATCTGGTGATATCGCCGGCGAATTGACCGACAGTCCCGGGTTGATGCGTACCTCTTTCGGATTGACCATCGCGAATGGCAGCTTTGAAGACATTGAAGGCATGATTGCCTCCGGATGGGGATTTTACGCCTATAACGATGTCATGGCGGGCTGGGACGAGGTAAGAGACCTGCGGTTCGAGGTCGTGCATGACGGCTACGCCGGTGTCTCCGCAACCGATGGCGCATTCTCGCTCGATATGGATGCCAGCCCTGGCAATATGCGCATCGGTCAGAACTTGACCCAAGCCGTTGACGGCCAAACCTATACCGTTTCTTTCACCGCGGCTGACCCCAGTAGCGGCAATGGCGTAGATGTCTATTTCGGCGGTGAAATCGTTGGGCAAGCAAATCCGGACAGCAAGACACCGGGCACTTACAGCTTTGAAATCGTCGGCGGCGCTGGTGATGGTGACAACCGGCTAGAGCTTCAGGGCACTGGCCGCGAAGACAATGTCGGCGCCTATATCGACAACATCGCTGTATTCTAACTGCGGCTGCCCTGGCCTAAAGACGCTCTAAAATCAGACGGACAGTTCGACAGGGATTGAGTCGGATGTGAAGCAGCCTCGCTCTAAGAGCGGGGCTCTTAAGACCTGAAACGTTAAGCCTTTGTATATTTCAAGCGCCAGCCCCGCTGGATCTGGCAAGAATCCTGCGACTTTTGCGCCCAATTCGGCGGGATGTAAGGCTCATTGCTGCGGCATCTGTGCAGCTTATCTTGCCGCAGCCCCCTTGGCCCGCTACACCGTGGTTCGGAAACAGGGGTGGAATATCGCGAAAGCGGCCAGCCATACCCCAGAATGAAAAAATTCAGGAGTGACACATGGCGGACGCAGCCGTTCATGGCGACGGGCACGAAGACAACCGGGGGTTTTTCACCCGGTGGTTCATGTCCACGAACCATAAAGACATCGGGATCCTCTACCTGCTTGCAGCAGGTTTGGCGGGTCTACTCTCGGTAACTTTCACCGTTTACATGCGTTTGGAGCTGATGGAGCCCGGCGTGCAGTATATGTGCGCAGAAGGCGCACGCTTTATTGCCGATGGCGAATGTACCCCGAACGGCCATCTTTGGAACGTTTTGATCACCGGCCACGGCATCTTGATGATGTTCTTTGTGGTGATTCCAGCGCTCTTTGGCGGTTTTGGCAACTACTTCATGCCTTTGCACATTGGTGCACCCGACATGGCATTCCCACGTTTGAACAACCTAAGCTTCTGGCTGTTTATCGCGGGCACGTCTTTGGCGGCTGCCTCTCTCATCGCTCCTGGTGGCGACGGGCAGGCCGGTGCTGGGGTTGGCTGGGTTCTGTACCCACCGTTGTCCGTGAACGAGGGCGGTTATTCAATGGATTTAGCGATCTTCGCGGTCCACGTATCTGGTGCCTCGTCCATTTTGGGCGCGATCAATATCATTACAACCTTCCTGAACATGCGTGCCCCTGGCATGACATTGTTCAAGGTTCCACTGTTCGCATGGTCCATCTTCGTCACCGCATGGCTGATCCTTCTGGCTCTGCCAGTTCTGGCCGGTGCGATCACAATGCTTTTGACCGACCGTAACTTTGGCACGACCTTCTTCGATCCTGCCGGTGGCGGTGACCCGATCCTGTACCAGCACATCCTTTGGTTCTTTGGTCACCCCGAAGTTTACATCGTGATCCTGCCTGCGTTTGGCATCGTTAGCCACGTCATCGCGACCTTCTCGAAGAAACCAGTTTTCGGCTACCTGCCTATGGTTTGGGCGATGATCGCGATTGGCGGCTTGGGCTTCGTTGTTTGGGCACACCACATGTACACCGTGGGCATGTCCCTGACCCAGCAAAGCTACTTTATGCTGGCGACCATGGTTATCGCGGTGCCGACAGGCGTTAAGATCTTCAGCTGGATCGCGACAATGTGGGGTGGCTCGATCAGCTTCAAAACGCCAATGCTGTTCGCAGTAGGTTTCTTGTTCCTGTTCACCGTTGGCGGTGTAACTGGCATCGTGCTGTCGCAAGCCGCTGTCGACCGGGCCTACCACGATACATACTACGTTGTGGCGCACTTCCACTATGTGATGTCGTTGGGCGCGGTATTCGGTATCTTTGCAGGTATCTACTACTGGATCGGCAAGATGTCTGGTCGTCAGTATCCTGAATGGGCAGGTAAGCTGCACTTCTGGACCTTCTTCATCGGCACAAACATCACCTTCTTCCCACAGCACTTCTTGGGTCGTCAGGGTATGCCACGTCGTTACATCGACTACCCGGAAGCCTTCGCATATTGGAACTACGTTTCAAGCTGGGGCGCGTTCCTGTCCTTTGCGTCGTTCTTGTTCTTCATTGGCATTGTATTCTACACTGTCACACGGGGCCGCAAAGTGACCGAGCCTGCCTATTGGGGCGAGCATGCTGACACGCTGGAGTGGACACTTCCAAACCCACCCCCAGAGCATACCTTCGAAATCCTGCCTACTCAGGAAGAGTGGGATCGTACTCCGGGCCACTAGGCTAGGATCGTTCGAAGCAAGACTAGAAAAGGCCCCGGTGATCCGGGGCCTTTTTCGTTGAATACGGGTCTGCAATTCTTGACCCTGGGCCCGAACGTGACAGGTTGTTGGGGTCAACTACTCAATCTCTAACCACGAATTCTATCATGCCTTATGAATGGTCCCCTGCCCCATCAAACAGCACCACACACTCAGTCTGCTTGTGGCCCCATAAATCTATGACGCCTCAAGGGTTCGCATGGTTTATAGGGGTGACCGCCGTGCTGCTGTGCCTGCCGCTTTTGCCACTCTTGGGCAGCTTCGCGCTGTGGGGCATCCTGCCGTTTTTGTTGATCGCCTTGTCCGGCATGTGGCTGGGGATCAAACGTAATCTGCGGGATCTTAACCTAACAGAAGAGCTGACACTCAGCCCGGAACGCATAGCGATTAAGCGTCGAAATGCACGTGGCCCGGATCAAAAATGGGATGCCAACCCATATTGGGTAGAACTAAAGCTGCATCCAAAGGGAAAAGTTGAAAACTACATTACGCTGCGAGGCAGCGACCGAGAGGTAGAGTTGGGCGCATTTCTGTCCCCAGATGAACGACTTAAGCTGCATTCCGAGCTGTCTAAACGCCTTGACGCAGTGCAGCGGCCGACTTGATCCACAGGGCAAGCTCTCGCCCTGCATGTACTACGGCTTAAACCAAATGGTCCTTGACCATTGGCCCAACACGACCGAAATCCATTTGGCCGTTATACTGGGACTTCAATGCCCCGATAACTTTGCCAATATCCCGGATCGAGGCCGCCTCGGTCTGCTCTATCGTCTCCGCAATCGCCTTTGCAATCTCTTCATCGCTTAGCTGACGGGGCAAAAATCCTTCGATAACAGAGACTTCAGCAAGTTCACGCTCCGCCAGCTCTAGCCGTCCAGCCTCTTCATAGCTGCGCGCACTTTCGTGCCGCTGCTTTACCATTTTGGCCAGGATCGCCAAAATGTCGGCATCTGCAGCGCCATCTGTCTGGCCCTCGCCTCGCAAGGAGATGTCCCGATCTTTGATCGCGGCGTTGATCAAACGCAAAGTCGACAGTCTGTCTGTCTCTTTGTTTTTCATGGCGGACTTCAGGTTATTCGAAAGCTTTTCGCGAAGCGACATTTTACAAGAACCCAGTTATGGTTACCAAAATCAAACCTACCTTTGCAGGCGCAGAAAGACAACAGAAAGCCTTTCGATTAAGTGCCTGAAAACACAGTGTTTCATTTTTCGAGACACGCTTGACCGCAGCGGCCTAGGCGCATAGGTTCCGATGCGTTTAGCCTTAGGAGTCGCCCATGTCCGCCCCCGCAGACCGCCCAACTGCTTGTCTTGCTCTGGCAGATGGGACCTTATTTTTTGGCAAAGGTTTTGGCGCCACGGGCCAAGCCCAAGCCGAGCTGTGCTTCAACACTGCCATGACCGGTTATCAGGAAATCATGACCGACCCCAGCTATGCGGGACAGATCGTGACCTTCACGTTTCCCCATATCGGCAACACCGGGATCACCCCCGAAGATGATGAAACGGCCGATCCTGTTGCAGCGGGAATGGTTGTCAAATGGGACCCAACCGCTTCGTCCAACTGGCGCGCCACAGCCGAGCTGACCGATTGGCTATCGGCCCGTGGTCGTATCGCCATCGGCGGCGTAGACACCCGCCGTCTGACCCGCGCGATCCGCCAACAGGGTGCACCCCATGTCGCGCTCGCCCATGCCCCCGACGGCAATTTCGACCTAGAAGCCTTGGTCGCCTCGGCCCGTGCATTCAACGGCTTGGAAGGCCTGGACTTGGCCAAGGATGTCACTTGCGCCCAAAGCTATACATGGAACGAACAGCGTTGGGCTTGGCCAGAAGGCTACACCCCACGGTCCGAGCCCGGCTTTAAGGTTGTCGCCATCGACTACGGCGCAAAGCGAAACATCCTACGGTGCTTGGCCTCTGCTGGCTGCGACGTCACCGTGCTGCCTGCAACAGCAACGGCGGAAGAGGTTCTGGCCCATAAGCCAGATGGGGTTTTCTTGTCAAACGGCCCCGGCGACCCTGCGGCAACGGGCGTCTACGCTGTGCCCATGATCAAGGGCGTTTTAGAAGCAGACCTGCCCGTGTTCGGCATCTGCTTGGGCCATCAGATGTTGTCGCTCGCCCTTGGCGCGCGCACCGTAAAGATGAACCACGGGCACCATGGGGCCAACCATCCGGTGAAGGATCTAGAGACGGGCAAGGTCGAGATTACCTCGATGAACCATGGCTTTACGGTCGACAGTCAATCCTTGCCTAAAGGTGTTCTTGAAACCCATGTCAGTCTGTTTGACGGGTCCAATTGCGGGATCCGTATGGCCGACCGTCCGGTGTTCAGCGTTCAGTACCACCCCGAAGCCTCGCCCGGCCCCCAGGACAGCTACTATCTGTTCGAACGGTTTGCCGCCGCGATGCAGGCCAGAGTACCGGCATAGGCTGTAGAATTTGCAGTTTTGATTAACGGCGCATTAACTCTGATTGACTAGGCATTAAGTGTCCGCAGTGGTGCGGGCACTTTTTTTGTGAGCCTGGCCATGACAGCCCCCACCTTGCGCCTTAGCGCTGACAGTTCTCATCCTATCTATGCCGCCGGCGCTGCCGACGCATTGGACGAGCTGTGTAAGGCGGGACATCTAAGCAGCCGAGCGCGTCTTGCCGTGCGTCGGATGGCCGGCACGCAGAACGCAGCTGCTGCAGATGTGTTGTTGGCCACGGGCTGGGCTGAACCGGATGCGTTGGGCCAAGCTGATCACAAACGATGGGGCGCGGGGTTTGCCGATCTTGCGAATGCGCCCCCATCGCGCGCTTTGATAGACATAGTGGGCGTCGACATCTGCCTGCGATACGGCCTTATACCTTGGCGAAAACTTGCTGGGGGCGTGGTCGTCGCTTGCGCAGATCCCTCGAAATTCGATCAATTGGCCCATCACGTTCCAAGCGCCCTTGGCATACCGATCATGGCCCTTGCGACCCGGTCTGAAATTCAAGGCTGTATCGCACGCCTGTACCGCGAAGACTTGGTTTTGCACGCCGAAACCCGGGGCGAGCCTGGCATGACATGCCGCGACATGGTCCCGGTTTCGCCACTGTGGATTGTTGGCGCTTTCGCCCTGGTTGCCTTATCCGTTTCATTGATCCCACAGGTTTTCGCCCAGGGGCTTTTTCTGTTCACTCTTTTGCTGCTGACAGCAACATCTACACAAAAACTGATCCTTGCTGTGGCAGCTTTGCGAAAGAACAACCCATCGGGCGCTCCGACGCCGGTCGATACCAAAGCAATAGACCAGGCCCCAGTCATCAGCCTGTTCATCCCTTTGCTTCGCGAAGCCGAAATCGCAGCCAAGCTGATCACATCGATCGAGGCACTGCGCTACCCGCGCGCTTTGCTAGAGGTGATGTTTCTGGTGGAAGAGGACGACAATATCACTCGGGCTGCGTTGGACGACTTGTTTCTGCAGCCCCATATGCGCGTGATCTACGTCCCCCGTGGCAGCCTAAAAACAAAGCCCCGGGCGATGAATTACGCGCTGCCCTTCGCGAAGGGCGAGATCATTGGCATTTATGATGCCGAAGACCGGCCCGAGGCTGATCAGCTGTTAGAAGTTGCAGCTGGCTTTGCGACCGCACCCCCAAATGTTGCGTGCCTGCAGGGACGCCTGGCCTTTTACAACGGGCGCCAGAACTTGTTGTCCCGTTGTTTTTCCCTGGATTATGCCGCTTGGTTCCGCTTGATGCTGCCAGGCCTTGCAGCACTGGATCTGCCCATCCCTTTGGGCGGAACGACTTTGTTCCTACGCAGGCATATCGTCGACAAATTGGACGGCTGGGATGCCCACAATGTGACAGAGGACGCAGAGCTTGGCTTCAGGCTTTATGGCGAAGGATACCGGGTTCAATTGCTGGACAGCACAACCTTTGAGGAAGCAAATTGCCATGCGTGGCCTTGGATAAAACAACGGTCTCGGTGGATGAAAGGCTATCTGAAAACTTGGCTGATTATGATGCGCAAACCAGTTCGTCTGTTTAAACGCCTGGGTTTTTCTGGTTTTGTGAATTTTCAGGTTCTGGTTTTTTGCTCTGTTGCAAGCGCTACTACCGCCCCAGTTTTATGGTCCATGTTCCTACCGATTTTTGGCTATGACCATCCCATGTTATCGGGCTGGTCCCCCTTTATCTTGCCGTGGCTTCTTGGCGCTATGGTCATCGGGGAAGTTATTTCGCTTGGGATCTTCGCAATCTCTGTCGCGGTAAAAAATCAACGTTGGCTCTTGCCCTGGATCGCTTGCTTGCCTCTGTACTTTATCTTGGCAACTCCAGCAGCCATTCGGGCATTGTTCGAAACCGCTCGCAATCCTCATCACTGGGACAAAACCAGCCATGGGACGCGGACAAAAATCGACCCGTGCTAGTAAGCGGTAGCCATGAATCGCCAATCCAAAAGGGATTGAACCCGATCAGCAATGCGTCGCGCCAAGGCCCTACGCGCGACGAGATATACCGGAACAACAATCACTGGCCCGACGCCACTAAACCTGCGGCTGTCAAAGCCGTCCAGCCTGTGCAGGCGACCGAGGCCTCTATCCGGCAACCATTGCCTTCTGCTGCAGCAGGGGCCGAGCTTAGGATCCAAATCGCGCCAAAGGCTGTCATGGCCAAACCCGCAACGCAGGCAACGCTCGTTTCCCAAACCGGAAGCCGATCCGAATTGTACGTGTCTGATACCGGCGCAAGGGCAGGCAACAGATCGCGGGCCGATAGGTTGGGTGTGCACGTGGCAGTCATAACAGTGATCCTTGTGAAGGGCATGTGTTCGTTGCCCCTTTATGCCCCTGCCATTGGGCGGGAATTGGGCAAGGGTCAGGTCATTTTCAGATCATTGCGGCCCCAATTCCGTCACGAACCAAGCCTTAGAACGCAGTTGCGTCACTTTTCAAACGTACTTCAAACGCGATCGAGATATGGGTTTTCAATGCTTGTGTCGCGCCGTCTTCGTCCCGCGCCTCTATCGCTGCAACAATTCGGCTGTGCTCCTGCAGGGCTTCTTCTCCCCGGCCGTCCACAGCCAAACTGGTCGTCGCCATCAAAGCCATGGACCTGTGCACCAGATCGAGCTGTTGCACCAAGTACCGGTTGTGCGACGCCAAGTGAATCTGTTTGTGAAACCGACGGTTCGCCTTTGACATCGCCTCGGGGTTGCCCAGAAAAGCGTGATCCGCAGCGACCATTTCCCGCAAAACATGGATTTCTTCGACCGCGGCATGGCGCGCAGCCAACCTTGCTGCCAGTCCTTCCAGCTCTGTCCTGACGGCGTAAAGCTCGGCCATTTGGTTGTGATCCAATGACGCCACAATCAACGACCTGCCATCCCGGGCCAGCAAAGATTGCGTCTCCAGCCGCTGCAAGGCTTCGCGAATTGGGGTGCGTGATACGCCGAACCGATCGGCCAGATCGCTTTCTACCAACCTGTCGCCAGGCTTAAAATCACCGCCATCAATAGCCTGCAGAATCAAGTCGTAGGCGTCTCTCTGTTGTGATCTCGATGTGGACATTGGCACTGGCTCCTTTGACTTGGTATGCAAAGGTATCTCAATGTATTGATTTCGCCAAGGGACGCTTGCCGCGTTGCTATCTGTGCCCTAAATCAAAACTATGATCAAAGCTGCATTTTCTCATGTTGATACCTGGGTCTTTGACTTGGACAACACGCTATACCCGCCGCAGGCCAATCTTTTCGCTCAAATCGAAGATAAGATGGTCGCCTATGTTATCAAGGAACTGGGTGTCGATCTGGAAGAGGCCCATCGCCTGCGCCGCCAATACTGGAAAGAACATGGCACGACATTGGCTGGTTTAATGGAAAATCATGATGTGGACCCCGACCCTTTTTTGCTGCAGGTCCACGATATCTCGATGCACCCTTTGGAGCCCGCCCCCGAACTGGCCAATGCGATCGCAGCCTTACCAGGCAGACGGATCATCTATACAAACGGAACCGCCCCTTACGCCGAGCGTGTTGTCGAGGCCCGCGGCCTGGCGGGCTTGTTCGATGGTATCTACGGGGTCGAACATGCCAATTACCGCCCGAAACCGGAACGGCAAGCTTTTGACGCCGTGTTTGAACGCGATGGGGTAAAGACACACAAGGCGGCAATGTTCGAAGATGATCTGCGCAACCTAATAGCACCGTTTGAAATGGGCATGCGCACGGTTCACGTCGCGCCGGAACAGCCCGAAGCCGATCATGTTCATCATCACACAGATGACCTGACCGCCTTCCTGCAAACCCTGACGGACTAGCCCCATGGGGCCGAGTGTCGCTTCGACGCATGCCCCCAAGCCCCCTATCTATTTGGCAGGAGGACAATTGATGCATGATACGACAGAAGTTCTGATCTGCGGCGCCGGTCCGTCGGGTATGGCTGCGGCTGTTGCCTTTGGTGCGGCAGGTTTTGACGTTGTGTGCATCGACCCAGCCCCTCCTGTCACATCAGAAGCCGATCCCACAGCAGACATTCGAACCACAGCAATTTTGCAGCCCGGGCGCGACTTGCTACAGGCGTCCGGTATTTGGGTACGCCTTGCCCCTTTTGCAACATCACTACAGGTGATGCAGATCATGGATGCCACCCAGGAAGAGCCGGTGCAAAAGGCCTTTGACGCCGCTGATCTTGGCGATGCTCCGTTTGGCTGGAACCTGCCGAATTGGTTGATCCGCCGCGAAATGCTGGCGCACTTGGAACAGATGCCGAATGTTCGTTTCCTCCCGGGCGTCGGCTTTGCGGGCATGACCCCTAGAACGGCCCATGCCAAGGTCCGCCTGTCCGACTGCAGCAATTTGACGGCAAAGCTGGTCGTGGCTGCGGACGGACGAAACTCTGCCGTGCGGCAAGCCTGGGGGATTGACGTGCGCACGACCCATTATGGCCAAAAGGCGCTGGCATTTGCAGTCACACATCCAAAGCCACATAACAATGTATCGACCGAGGTTCACAAATCGGGCGGGCCCTTCACCTTGGTGCCTTTGCCAGATTTAGACGGCCAGCCCAGATCAGCGGTCGTTTGGATGACAACAGGGTCCGAGCCCGAACGGCTGGCCGCGTTGCCGGAAACAGAGTTCAACATCGAGGCCAGCGAAAGATCGGCCGGCGTCTTGGGGCCATTGACGCTATCCAGTCGCCGCGCCGTGTGGCCTATCATCAACCAAATCGCCCAGCAGTTCTACGGCCCTCGGGTCGCTTTGATGGCCGAGGCCGCCCATGTTGTGCCACCCATCGGCGCGCAAGGTTTGAACATGAGCTTGGCAGACCTAAGCGCTTTGCTGAAGTTAGCTGAACAAAACCGCGACGATCCTGGCAACCCGGATATGTTAAAAACCTATTCCCGCACGCGCTGGCCAGATGTTCAGGCCCGCGTACTGGGCATAGATGCGTTGAACCGCACCTCAATGGCAGGCAATTCAGCGGTCCAAGCGCTGCGCCGGGGTGGCGTCGCAATGTTGCACGACCTGAAACCGGTCCGGCACATGGCAATGCGTTTGGGGCTCGGGGCCAGCGGATAGCCTGCCCCTAACCCTAGTCGCCTACAGAACCTGGTCAGCCACGGCTTTTAGCCGCTCTAAGGTCGCGGGCACATCGTATAGTTTGTCGAGACCAAATAGCCCCAAGCGGAACGTGCGGAAATCTGCGGGTTCATCACATTCCAACGGAACACCCGCTGCGATCTGCATGCCCAAAGCGGCAAATTTCGATCCGTTCTGGATCGCTGGGTCTTCAGTATAGCTGACTACAACACCCGGCGCGCCGTAACCATCTGCGGCAACCGACTGCACGCCTTTGGCGGCTAGATACGCCCGGACGCCATTTCCCAAATCCCATTGATGCTGCTTTAACTTTTCAAACCCGTAGTCTTGGGTTTCAACCATTGTATCGCGGAACTGGCGCAGGGCATCTGTTGGCATAGTCGCGTGATAAGCATGCTTGCCACTTTCATAGACCTGCATGATCGAACGCCATTTCTTCAGATCAATCGCGAACGAGGACGACTGGGTTTCCGCCAGTTTCGCCCCGGCCCGTTCGGACATCATCACAAGCCCGGCGCAGGGAGATGCGCTCCATCCTTTTTGAGGGGCCGAGATCAGAACGTCCACCCCGGTTGCCTTCATATCAACCCAGATACACCCCGACGCGATGCAATCCAACACCATCAACGCGCCCACCTGATGCGCAGCTGCGGCCATGGCGGTGATATAGTCATCAGGCAAAATCACCCCGGCCGAGGTTTCGACATGGGGCGCGATCACAACATCAGGACGCTCGGACAAAATGCGCGCGGTGACTTCGTCAATCGGGGCCGGGGCAAACGGGGTCTTGGTGTCATTGCCGGTTTGGCGCGCTTTCATCACCACAGCATCTGAAGGCAATCCGCCTGCTTCGAAAATCTGGCTCCACCGATAAGAAAACCAACCGTTGCGCACGACCAGCGCTTTGCGGCCTTCGGCAAATTGGCGGGCCACAGCCTCCATCGCGAAGGTTCCGCCGCCCGGGACGATGGCCACAGCATCCGCGTTATAGACCTGTTGCAACATGCCCGAGATGTCGGTCATCACTTTGCAAAACGCCGCAGACATAGAGTTCAGCGAGCGGTCAGTAAAGACGACCGAGAATTCTGACATTCCGTCGGGGTCAATATCATCAAGCAATGCAGTCATTTCGGGCTCCTATAAGTTAGATAAACACGTAAGGAGCGGCTGCGCGTTGCGCAAAGGCTTTTTCGCACATGATCCCTTGTTTAGGTCGGCAGGCTCAGCACAGGTTTCGCATTCAAATCACAATGCGCGTTTGGGCTACCCAATAGGCCCTGGCCTGCGCTCTTCGCTTAACAAAACGTTTGCCTCGACCTCGCCCACTCCGGGCAGGGTCATGATACGCCGCCTCAGGATCCGTTCAAAATCGCTAAGGTCCCGTGCCACCACGCGCAGCCGGTAGTCATAGGCCCCCAGAACGTGCTGCACCAATTGCACTTCGGGCACCGCCGAAATGGCGCGTTCAAAATCCGCGACCGAGCTGCGGCCCTTCGTGGCCAGCTTTACCCCTAGAAATACCGTCACATCAAACCCAAGCTTCGCCGCATTCAAACGCACGCGACGTCCTGAAAGGATGCCAGCGTCCTCCATCCGTTTGACGCGCCGCCAAGTCGCGGGTTGGCTTAGGCCAACGGAGCGCCCAATTGCGCTGGCAGGTTGACGCGCGTCTGCGGCCAATGCCCTCAAAATCGAACGGTCCAGGTCATCAAGATCAAGGCTCATATCGGCAACGCCTGTTCATCTTTGACGGTGCTGATCAGCATCAACTGTTCGATATCCTGGATATGGGGCAAGGTCAGAATGCGGTCGCGGTACGTCTGGGTGTAATGGGCCATGTCACGGGCCAACACGGTCAGTCGCAAATCAACCCGGCCCAAGAAGGTCTGGATCTCGGTCACTTCAGGCACCAGGCGGGCGGCGGCGGACATTTCATCAAAAGCGTTGGTTTGGGTTTTGTTCAAAGTGATCCTTAGCGAAACCTCTACCCCGTAGCCAAGTGCACGCCAATCCACCACAGCCTCGACACTTTCCAAGACACCTGCCGAGGTCAGTTTTTCCAACCGGCGCCACGCAACAGCCGCCGAAACCCCTGCCCGTTCGGCCAGTTCCGCTGTGCTGGCGAATGGGTCTGCCTGCAATTGGCGAAGAATACGCCTATCGGTGTCATCGGGCATGAAAATTCACAAACCTTGTAATATGAGGAATGATTTTTATGAATTGTTCCAGAAAGTCGTCAGAACTGCAAGAAAGCAGCCAAGCAAAGCAGGCATTCTCCGGCCAGAACATAATCTAACCGGAGGAAAAATCATGCGCGTTTATTATGACCGTGATTGCGATGTTAACCTGATCAAAGACAAAAAAGTTGCCATTCTTGGCTACGGCTCTCAGGGCCACGCCCACGCGCTGAACCTGCGCGACAGCGGTGCCAAGAACCTTGTTGTTGCACTGCGCGAAGGCTCTGCCTCTGCCAAGAAAGCCGAAGGCGAAGGCCTGCAGGTTATGGGTATCGCAGAAGCCGCAGCTTGGTGTGACGTGATCATGTTCACCATGCCCGACGAATTGCAGGCTGAAACCTACAAAAAATACGTCCACGACAACATTAAGCCCGGTGCCGCAATCGCGTTCGCCCACGGCCTGAACGTTCACTTCGGCCTGATCGAGCCGAAAGAAGGCGTCGACGTCATCATGATGGCGCCAAAGGGCCCCGGCCACACTGTGCGCGGCGAATACACCAAAGGCGGCGGCGTGCCATGCCTGGTTGCCGTTGACAAAGACGCATCCGGCAAAGCGCTGGAAATCGGTCTGTCCTATTGCTCGGCCATCGGTGGCGGTCGCTCCGGCATCATCGAAACCAACTTCCGCGAAGAGTGTGAAACCGACCTGTTCGGCGAACAAGCGGTTCTGTGTGGCGGTCTGGTTGAACTGATCCGCTGTGGCTTTGAAACTCTGGTCGAAGCGGGCTACGCGCCTGAAATGGCCTATTTCGAGTGCTTGCACGAAGTGAAGCTGATCGTTGACCTAATCTATGAAGGCGGCATCGCGAACATGGATTACTCGATCTCGAACACTGCAGAATACGGCCAGTACGTCACCGGCCCGCGCATTCTGAAGTATGACGAAACCAAAGCCCGCATGAAGGCCGTTCTGGAAGACATCCAGCAGGGCAAATTCGTTCGCGACTTTATGCTGGAAAACGCGGTTGGTCAGCCAACCATCAAAGCGTCCCGTCGTGCCAATGACGAGCACGCGATCGAGGCAACCGGCGCGAAACTGCGCGGCATGATGCCTTGGATCTCGGCCGGCAAAATGGTCGACAAAGAGCGTAACTAAGCAGACGTTAGGTGCCCTGTTCGCGGGGCATCCAATAAGCTTAGATAAGATGAAGGGCGGGACGCGCATCAGCGTGTCCCGCCTTTTTCAGTTGCGACTCGGCAGATAGAGGAATCTATCTAAAGCATGAGCACCCTACATAGCCCCACGTCCCAAAGCGCGACCCCACAAAGTCCGGGTCTGACAAATTGGGTATTAGTGATCCTGCTTGGCATCATTTGGGGCGCGGCCTTTATGGGGGTGTCTGTCGCCCTGCGTGGTTACGGGCTTTGGACGGTCACCGCAGGGCGGCTGACATTGGGCGCATTGGTATTGGTCTTTGTCGCGGCGCTGATGGGCCAGCCGATCTGGCGATTGGGCGGCAAGCGGGAATGGGCCTTTACAGTCGCGCTGGGACTGGCCGCGATTGCCTTGCCATTCACATTGCTAAGCTGGGGGTTACAGCACGTCCCATCCGCTTTTGCGGGCGTCGCCATGGGCACGGTACCATTGCTGGTCCTGCCCTTGGTCTATGTGTTTTCCCCAGAAGAAGGTATCGGCCCAAGACGTATCATCGGTGTGGCCTTGGGCTTTCTAGGGCTGCTTGTTTTGGTCGGCCCCGGCGCGCTATCGGGCGAGGGATCGAACCTGATGCTTGGGCGCTTGGCCTGCGTTGGCGCGGCCGCATGCTACGCGATTGGATCAGTCACCACGCGCCGCGCTCCCAAGATGCCGCCGGTTGCGTTTGCAGGTGCAACCCTAGCTGTTGGCGCTGCAGCTATGCTGCCCATCGCATTGGTAAAAGAGGGTATACCCGAAGTATCCTATAGCCTGGCAACTCTAAGCTTGGTCTTTGTTGCTGTCTTCCCAACCGCCCTGGCTGCCGTCATGCGGGTATGGATCATAACCACAGCCGGGTCCCTGTTCATGTCAACAACCAGCTACATGGTTCCGGCCTGGGCCGTGATCTACGGAATAGTCCTCCTGGGCGAGGATCTATCCCCACAGCTATTCATTGCCCTTGGCCTGATCCTGGTTGGAATCGGCATTGCACAAAGCCGAGCCCTACTGGCAGCTTTGCGTGGACCCAAAAACTAAGTGCGCCTTGCGTTTAAAGCGCAGTTTCCACGGCGGCACAGATATCTGTAACTACAGTTTGCATCAGGGATGCGTCTTCCGCCTCGGCCATCACACGGATCAGGGGTTCGGTCCCGGACTTGCGGATCAGCAAGCGCCCTGTACCTGCCAGGCGGGCTTCGCCATCGGCAATTGCTACTTGGACTGACGGGGCCGACAAGGGGTCACTGCCCGCCGAATAGCGTACGTTTTGTAACAACTGAGGGTAAGGCTCGAACACCTGGCGAAGCTCGCTTGCAGGTTTGCCCGTCGACACCATCTGCGCCAAAAATTGCAAGCCAGCAATCAGGCCGTCCCCAGTGGTGGCATACTTCGTCATAACGATATGGCCAGACTGCTCGCCCCCCAGAGTATACCCGCCCGAGCGCATTTCTTCGACCACATAGCGATCCCCGACCCCTGTCCGCTTTAACGTGATGTCATGAGAATTAAGATATTTTTCCAAACCAAGGTTGCTCATCACTGTCGCAACCAAAGTGTCATGGGCCAAACGGCCTTCTTGTTTCCACTGCTGCGCAAACAAGCCCATGATCTGGTCGCCATCGGCAACGGCGCCGGTTTCATCCAGAATCATCACCCGGTCAGCATCGCCATCAAGGCAAATCCCGACATGAGCCCCATGATTAAGAACAGCGTCCGCGGCCGCATCAACATGGGTCGAACCGCAGCCGTCATTAATGTTTTTGCCGTTCGGCGTCACGCCAACCGGAATAACCTCTGCCCCTAGTTCCCACAGAACTGTCGGGGCTGCTTTGTATGCCGCGCCATTGGCGCAATCGATAACCACTTTCAAACCATCCAAACGCAGGTCCGACGGGAATGTGGACTTCGCACGCTCCATATACCGGAACAAGCCGTCGTCGATCCGCTTGGCGCGCCCTATATTCTCAGGCTGTGCCAAGGTAATTTCGCCCTGCAATAGCGCTTCGATTTCAGCCTCGGCTTCGTCTGACAGCTTGAAACCATCGGGGCCAAAGAATTTGATGCCATTGTCCAGATGCGGGTTGTGGCTCGCCGAGATCATCACCCCAAGATCGGCCCGCATGGACCGCGTCAATAAACCAACAGCTGGGGTCGGCACCGGACCCAGCAGCAGCACGTTCATACCGGTCGAGGTCAGCCCCGCCGTCAGCGCATTTTCCAGCATATAACCCGACAGCCGTGTGTCCTTGCCGATGACAACCCGGTGCGCGACGCTTTGATCACGGCGAAAATAACGGCCAACGGCAGCGCCCAGCTTTAAGGCAACTTCAGCTGTCATGGGATATGTATTGGCGCGTCCACGGACACCGTCAGTTCCAAATAGCTTACGACTCATACTGAAAACTCCGATTGTGTCAGGGCAGTTTGCATCGCAAGAGCCTGACGCGTTTGTTCGACATCATGGACACGCAACACCTGCACCCCAACGGATACACCATGTAGCGCCAATGCGACCGAGCCTATGACCCGATCGGCAGCTTCTGTGACACCTGTGATGGTGCCGATAAATCGTTTGCGGGACACGCCCAACAGCAAGGGACATCCCAAAGCATGGAAGATCGCCAAATGCTTTAGCAGCGCGATATTGTGATCCATGGTTTTTCCAAACCCGATACCCGGATCCAGAAGGATCGCGCTTTGCTGCACGCCTGCAGCAATTGCCTTGTCTTTCGCCCGCTTCAGCACATCAAAAACATCCAATACGACATTGGAATAGATAGGGTTTTCCTGCATTGTTTCTGGCTCGCCCTGGGCATGCATCAGACAAACCGGAGCCTGCGAATTTGCCATCGCCGCGGCCATATCCGGATCAAACTCCATGGCCGAGACATCATTGATCAGCCCTGCGCCTGCCTGCATTGCGGCCTGTCCAACTTCCGCTTTTCGCGTGTCGATCGAAATTAGCGGTCCAAAATTTTCTGCGCGTAAGGCTTCGATAACAGGAACGGTGCGAGCGATTTCCTTTTCAACCGGCACGAATGCCGCGCCGGGCCGTGTGCTTTCACCACCAATGTCGATAACATCGGCACCTTGGGACGCCAGCACCCGTGCGTGGGCAATTGCGGTTTCCGTGGCAGTATACTTGCCTCCGTCAGAAAAACTGTCCGGCGTTGTGTTCAAAATGCCCATCAAACGGGACTTATCCAGCGTTAGCCCGGCGATAGGGGCGCGGGGCGAAGTAAGGGCCGAATGTACGTCAGGCGGCAGTTCGCTGGCGGGAATGATCCGGGAAACACCGCCCCTTTCGAGCATGCGAACACGATCAAATCGCAGCGGGCCACCGGCCAACGCAAACGATCCTTCGACGTCTGCCGCGCAAATCAAGGGCTCTGGGTACAGTGTCATTCTGGGACTTGGTCTGTTGGAATATGGGTGATTGGGACGGACGCGCCTTGGGGCACATCCCCGCCCAAACAAAGGATCGTTTGCGACCCCAGCGTTGCGGCCAACCAGCCTGCCAGTTTCAGAACGTCTTCCGGCCCGGGCGTCGTGTCTGTTGCATCAAGAACCAGCTTAGAAGGCGCCCACACTGTCAGTTTTCCCTGGCGCACAGCCCAATCAATTTCCGTACGGCTATCTGCCACTACGCACCGGGCATCACAGGCGGCCAGCGTCCACGCCGCTTGATCCAATCGCAGCAAATCAATCCGTTGCTGAACCCCCGTCTTTGATACTTTCGGGCCGGGATAACTAACATCTGGAGCAACCACCAACACAGATGAAGGGCGGTTAGTCGCCAAATGATCCAGCCATTTCCCAAGATTGGCCGAGTGCATCATGTCTTGTGAAACGAACACAATCTGGCTGTCCGGCATATCGGGGTCCAGCCCTGTAGGGGCCAACGTTTCCCGCGACCGCACAATTTCAACACCCAGTTTGAAGGGCCCGCGATCCAGTTTTTCGATCAGAACAAAAACCTTGGTTGCAACCGGCTCGATCAAAATCAGCTCGGCCACGCGTTCGGCCAAAGTCTCAAGCAGATTTAAGCGTTTGTCGGACAAGGCCGCATGGATTGCATCCGTGATCGTATCGTAGGACAGAACCAGATCCACGTCATCGGCTAAACTGCCCGCAACGGTTTGCACCTCGACAACAACATTGAACTGCAGGCGCTGGGTTAAGCCGCGTTCTGTCTGAAAAGCGCCGATTTCGGTGTCGAGCACATAGTCCCGCAAGGAAATACGGTCGGCCGGATTGTCATCCTGCGGTTGGGACGCCCGTACCTCGAGTTTGGCAAAA
>SPJP01000244.1 GCA_006844665.1 Paracoccaceae bacterium | reverse complement strand
TTAGCCGGACAGGTTGAACCGGGAAAAGCCCGGTAGATCGAGGACACCGACGCCGTCGCGGACGGCTTCAACCTCGGCCCGGATGCGGGGTTCCCAAGGGCCGTGGCGGTTCCAGGTTTGGGTGGCGTCTTCGGATGTGTCATCGCCGGGTTTGGCGAACCAATTTGCACGCTCCCACCCGTTATAGGCGCCCATCTGGCCGCCTGCGGCGCGGATCTTGGCATCGACCGGGGACAGTTTCTTGTCGCGCCCGGCGGGCCATTCGTGGTGCGGGAAGTGCATGCCGTATTCGTGGCCGTAGGTTTCCAGCGCTTTGGACAGGCAATAGTCGTGATCGGCGTAGCCGGTGTAGCGGCGCGGGTCGCAGGCCCACATATCCCATTCGGTTTCGCCGTCGATCAGCCATTCGGACATGACCTTGCCCGCGCCGCCGCCCTGGGCGATGCCGAAGGTGAAGCAGTGCGCCTCATACGCATTGGGCACACCCGGCATGGGGCCGATCAGGGGCAGGCCATCGGGGGCGTAGGGGATGGGGCCGTTGATGTTGCGGCCGACGCCTGCGGTGCCCAGCAGGGGCACACGGGCCATGGCGTCTTCGATATAGTATTCCAGCCGTTCCAGATCGTCGGGGTAGAGCTGGAAGCTAAAGTCCTGGGGCATGGGGTCGTCCGGAGTGATCCAATGGGCTTTGCAGTTACGCTCATACGGGCCGAGGTTCAGACCGGCCTTGTCCTGGCGCAGGTAGTAGGAGACATCCACATCGCGCACCAAGGGGACCTTGCGGCCGTTTTCCTTGGTCCAGGCGGCCAGTTCGCCGATTTCTTCGGTCAGGAAATACTGGTGGGACATGACCACCATGGGCACGGTGCGCCCGCCGAAAGGGCGGAACATTTCGCCCACGCGCTGGGCGTAGTAGCCCGCAGCATTAACGACTTTTTCGCAGCGAATCTCGCCCTTTTCGGTTTCGACCACCCATTCGTCGCCATCCCGGCGCACGCCGGTGCAGGGGTTGAACCGAGAGATCGTGGCCCCCAGTTCCCGCGCGCCCTTGGCCAAGGCCTGGGTCAGCTGGGCCGGATCAATATCGCCGTCGAGCGGATCCCATAGCCCGCCTTCCAGATCGTGGGTTTCCAGAAACGGGTGTTGGGCCTTTAGGTCGTCCGGGGTGCAGATTTCCAGATCGAGCCCTTGGGCACGGCCCAGGCCCGCCACTTTTTCAAATTCGCGCATCCGTTCCAGGGAGTGGGCCAGACGCAGCGAGCCGGTGACGTGGTAATTCATCGGGTAGTCCACGGCACCCGCCAGACCCCGGTAGAGTTCCAACCCGTAGCGCTGCATGTTCAGAACCGCCCAGCTGGTGGAAAAGTTCGGGCAGTTGCCAGCCGCGTGCCAGGTGGACCCTGCGGTCAGTTCGTTTTTTTCCAGCAAGACGCAATCTGTCCAGCCTTTCAGGGCCAGATGGTACAGGGTCGAGACCCCAACGACGCCCCCCCCGATGATTACAACACGTGCCGTCGATGGCAGATCAGACATGAGCGGGGCTCCTTATTCTTGTTCAAAAACTAATGGTTAGTAGACGGGTGGTGACATCACCCAGATTGCGATGGCAGCCGAGCCGTAGGGATTGGCCCAGCGGAAACTTTCTTCCCGGATGCGAAAGCTGTCGCCTGCGCCCAAGGTGAATTTGTCGTCGGATAGGTACAGATCCAATTTGCCGGACACGATATAGCCGACCTCTTGGGTGGGGCGTTCTTTGAACTGGGCCAGGGTGCTGCCCGCGGCAAAGACGGAGTGGATCACCTCGAAACTGTCGGTCAGATCCGGCGACAGCAGGGTTTCGGACAGACCGTCGACCCTTGCTCCGACCTCTCGCCGGTTGCCAGCGCGCACGATGCGGCCTTGTTCGGCCTCTACTTCGGTGGATTCCGCGTTCAGCATCGAGACGGGCACTTTGTAGATGCGGGCCATTTCGGCCAGATCTTCGTCTGTCAGGGTCGAGATGTCCCGTTCCACCTGGCTGAGCCAGCCGACGGACCGCCCCGAGATGTCTGACAGGTCTGTCAGGGTCATCCCGCGCAATTTGCGCAAGGCGCGCAGATCTGCGCCGGGGCTGAGTGTGGTCATGGGCGGGCGTCCTGAGCAGGCTGTTCGGATGGGTCGTGAAAATAACTACGACTTTTTCACGCCGAGTCCGTGAAAAAGTCAACGATAATTTCATTACAGCAGGTCAATTCGCACAAAAAAAGAGGCGCCTGTTGGGGCGCCTCTGATTTATCAGTGTTGGTGAGCGGTTTTTCAGACGTTTTGGGTCTGCATATCGTCTTTGCTGATCCCGGCCACGGCGACGGGTTTTTTCATCGCGTCGCGGCGGAACGGTTCGCCCAGTTCCTGGTTGATCATCGCTTCGATCAAGGTGGTTTTGCCAGCGGCCTGATCTTTGATCGCGGTGGCCAGGGCCTCGGTCA
>SPJP01000245.1 GCA_006844665.1 Paracoccaceae bacterium | reverse complement strand
CCGGCGGCACAGTTCGCGACCATCGGTATCAGGCAGGCCGACATCAAGTATCACAAGGTCATAGAGACCCTCTTTGGCTTTCTCGGTGGCTTCCGCGCCAGACCCTGCCTCAAAAACATCAAAGTCTTCGGTCATGACCAGCTGTTCGCTCAGCGCCTCGCGCAGATCGTCATCGTCGTCTACCAATAGTATCTTGCGAAGCGTGGACATTTTGTTCTCCTTTTTCGCCGCTGTTCTAGACATGCGTTGTCAAAGTACACTCGACAAGGGCTTCGAAAAAATGTTCACAGCTACGTGTCAACTTCCGGCAATATGTTTCAACATCTCGACCGTATTGGTAAGTTATTTGCAATGAAAGCATTCTCCCTCCTTCCTCATGAACGGATTGGCCGCGCTAGAGTTGACCTAAGGATGGGGGTGCCCGTGATCCTGACGGGGTCCGCTGGCCGCGCCATTGTGATGTCGGCGGAAACCTTGACGGACGATAGGTTCAGCGCATTGTCGGGAATGATCAATCAGGGGCGACCCTTGCTGGCGATCACCAGCTGGCGCGCAAAGACATTGAATGCGATGGCCTATGATCACGATATTGCCCGTATCAGGCTGCCGCGTGATGCCAACGCGAAATGGGTGCGTGCCGTTGTTGATCCGTCGCAGGATCTGAACAACCCAATGAAGGGGCCGTTCAAAATGGAACGTGGCAGCGATGCCAGTTTTGCACGGGTTGGTATCCAGCTGGCAAAGGATGCGCATCTATTGCCTGCGGTTCTAATGCAAAATGTGACCGATGATTTTCAGTTGCCCGATTGCACGGTGCTAGACGCCGATCTGATCGCGGCCCATCTGGGGCACGGGATGCCGATGCATCCAATGGTGTCTGCTCGGGTTCCGATAATGTCCCATGACGCTGGTCGTGTGCACGTGTTCCGCCCCGTAGATGGCGGTGAAGAGCACTACGCGATCGAGATCGGAACCCCTGATCGCAACAAGCCGGTTTTGGCGCGCCTGCATTCAGCCTGTTTCACGGGCGATGTGATAGGCTCGCTGAAATGCGATTGTGGGCCGCAACTGCGCGGTGCACTGGCGCAAATGGGGGCCGAGGGCGAAGGGGTTCTGTTGTACCTGAACCAAGAAGGCCGCGGCATTGGTCTGGCCAACAAGATGCGGGCCTATGCTTTGCAAGATCAAGGGTTTGACACCGTCGATGCGAACCATCGTTTGGGGTTTGAAGATGACGAGCGGGACTTTCGGATCGGTGCGGATATTCTGAACCGGATGGGGTTTGCGTCGACTCGGCTGCTGACCAATAACCCTGCCAAGATCGCGATGATGGAAGCCCAAGGTATTGAAGTGGTTGAACGTGTGCCCCTGCGCACCGGCCATACGTCCGAAAACAGCGCTTATCTGGCCACCAAGGCCGCCCGATCCGGGCATCTTTTGTGACCGCACTTGATTTGGTGTTAACCCCCTTGGGCCTGCGGTTTATGGGGCGCTTGCTTCCCTGTACAATCGGGCGCGGCGGTGTACGTGTTGCAAAGACCGAAGGCGACGGTGCCACGCCTGCGGGCAAACACCGCTTGGTTGGTATGCTTTACCGGCCAGACCGAATGGCAAGCCCGTCGCCTTGGGCTGTTCCGATTCGATCGGGGGATCTTTGGTCAGACGATCCGCAGGACGTGCAGTACAATTCATTGGTAAAAGCGCCGCATGCCGGATCGCATGAACGTTTGGCGCGTGCAGATCCGCTTTATGACATGATTATCCTGACAGATTGGAACTGGCCAAAGGCGATTCCCGGTGCTGGTTCTGCCATCTTCATCCATCGCTGGCGTAGGCCCGGTTACCCGACCGAAGGCTGCGTCGGCATGGCCCCCCAGCATTTGAACTGGATCGCGGCCCGTGTTGGTCTGAAAACCCGGTTGATTGTTGGCGAAGGCTCGGATCGTCTGAAACGCTAGGCCGTCAGGCTCCGTTCCCCGAAAATCGCTGAGCCCACGCGGACATGAGTCGCGCCTTGCGCAATGGCGCTTTCGAAGTCACCGCTCATCCCCATGGACAGACCTTTCAGGCCATTTCTTTTGGCAAGCTTGGCAAGTAGGGCGAAATGAAGGCTTGGTTCTTCATCTGCAGGGGGGATGCACATCAAACCAGCTATGGGCAGGTCCAGTTTTTGGCAGGCGGCGACAAAGCTATCGGTTTCAGCCACTGGGATTCCGGCTTTCTGCGGTTCGTCTCCGGTGTTGACCTGAATGAACACGGTGGGCGAAGTTCCACGCTCTTGCGCCAAATCTGCAAACTTTTGTGCAAGCTTTAGTCTGTCGAGCGAATGGATCGAATCGAAAAGCTCTACCGCTTGTCTGGCTTTGTTGCTTTGCAGCGGGCCCAGTAGGTGGAGTTTGATACCTTCATACCGCGCCTTTAGATCCGGCCATTTCCCGGCGGCTTCCTGCACGCGGTTTTCGCCAAAGCAACGGTGACCTTGATCCAG
>SPJP01000246.1 GCA_006844665.1 Paracoccaceae bacterium | reverse complement strand
TGATCCAAGAAGCAGCTATCCAGGCCCGCGACCAAGGGTTTCAGGTTCTGATCTTTCGCGGCGTGATGGGTGCTCAACAATCGGCATTCTCGCCCCTGATCGACCAAATGCTGCGGGCGGGCGGTGGCGCGCGGACCGACAGTGCCGCCTTACCTGTTCTGCAAGCCCAGCTGGGTGCCCTCGGCCCCGATTTCGCCCCAGTGGCCCAATATCTGGGCGATCTGCACAGCGCCCCAGATGCAAAAGCCGCGAGTCCCCCCGTTCCTGCAAAAGAAACCCGGGACAAAGCATTGGATGTGTTCGCAGCCCTTGCGAAAACATCCCAGCCCAGCCGCCCGGTCTTGTTTGTCTTTGAAGACGCCCAATGGTTCGATCCCTCTACATGCGAAGCGGTCGGCCGTCTGATCGACGCCTTGGAAAATACCCCCGCCTGCGCTTTGATCACCTCTCGTCCCGATGACGCGCCCGATGTTTTAAACCACCCTGTGATCCAACCGGTTCTGCTGGCCCCCCTGGACCCCGCCAGCGCAGAAACCCTGCTGCGCGGCCTGCTGGGGCCCTGCACCGTGGATCCCGCGACCGTTTCAGACGTGTTGTCCAAGGCCCAAGGCAACCCTTTGATGATCGAGGAATTCGCCAAAGCTTTGGTCGTTCAGTCGGACCTCTCCTTGAACGTCCCTGCCGAAGGCGCAAATGCGTTGGCCCCCGACCACGATACCGCCCCGCCGGACCGCCTGCTGCCCCTGCTGTTGTCGCGCATCGACAGCTTGCCCGGCGCGATCCAGGTCATGCAACACGCCGCCGTGCTGGGCCGCCGGTTCCGCTTGGCCGATTTGTCCCAAATGCTGTACCCCGTGCCCGCCCAGATGCAATTGTTCGAAGAGCTTGAAGCCGAAGGCATCGTCTTTGCCGTTCGGCGTGGCGAGAACGAAGCTTATATCTTCAAGCACGCCCTGACTTGCGACGCGATTTATTCAACGATCCCGTTACATTACCGGACCGAACTGCACCAGGCCGCTGCAACAATCCTGCTGTCCTCGGGCCCCCGGATCGATCACGCCCAAGTGGCCCGCCATTTCCGCGCCGCCAATATCCATGACACCGCCGCCCGCCATTTCGAGGCCGCAGCCGACCGCTCAGTATCCGTCGCCGCCCATGCCGAAGCCATCGCCGCCCATCAGGACGCGCTGCAGATGGTGGGCAACCTGCCTTTGTCTCATTACCGAATGCAGCGCGAACTGACCCTGAACCGCAAGATCGCGGCCCAGTTCATCGCCCTGCGCGGCATCCCCACAGCCGAAGCCGCCCCCTATTACGAGGCCGCAAGCGCCCTTAGTCACGAGCTGGCGGATTTCGAGGAAACCGCAAACGCCGCCTGGGGATTGTGGAGCATCCATCTGATGGACGCCCAGATGGGCACCTGCCTGCTGATCGCCCAAAGACTGGCCCACAGCATCCCAACGGATGCCAGCCTGCCCGCCAAGGTGATCGCCGCCTATATGCTGGGCGTCACCCACGCCTATATGGGCAACTTGGCCGAGGCCGTCACCAGTTTGGAACAGGTGCGCAGCCTGCAATCGGGCGACTTGACGGCCGATCTGCAGGGCCGGTTTGGCATGGACATCGTCCTGACATCCGACAGTTTTCTGGCCTGGGTCTATGCTTTGCAAAACAACGAAACCTGCGCCGATGCCACATCGGCCCGGGCCCTGGCACAAGCAGAAAAGAACAGCACCCAGCTTAACCTGGTATTCGCCCATGTTTTCGGCGCGACGAAATCCCTATTCCTGAACCAGATTGATCAGGCCGAAGCCCATTCCAAAATCGCCCTGAAAGGCGCGCAGGAAATGGGCTATGCCCAGTGGATCGCCCAAGCCAACCTGCAATTGGCCCGCATTGCGGATCTAAAGGGCGCGCCGAACGCGCTGGAAGACATGCAAACCGCGATAGATGCTTATTTGGCCGCCAATATGGTGCTGGCCACGCCCTATGCCCAAGTCTGGGTGGCCGAGGCTTTGATCCGCCGCAAAGATTATGCCGCAGCGCTAGAAACACTGGACAAGTTGCAAAGCTTTACCGACCGTACCCAAGAAAAATATTTCGTCCCACAAGCCCAATCAGCAAAGGCCCTGGCGGAACATTTCCTTTGCACTCAATAGGTTTAGGGTCAGGACCCATTAATCCGTCTTCGGCAAACTCTTTTCCATACTAAATGACCCCCCAATTTAGAACGCTTCCAATTGGATCCAGTATTCAGGATTTTTTACCGATTGGAAAATAGATTCTCTGGGCAACACTTGAATCCTATCTTGCACAAAAAGTGGATTTGTTGAAAAGCACGGCTACATCACATAATTGTACCACATTTTTGATTTAGACATTATTTTTTGACCAGAGCTATCTATGCCAAGTGATGAAACCAAAAGAAATGCGCCGCGCAAAGGCGTGACCCTTAATAGACGAGTTGTAGTCGCCCTTGACGAAGGGGTGTTTCAACCCGATCTGCTTTCGCGGGAATTGCCCGAAAGGGCTGATGTAATCCTGCTGCCCACAGATCAGGACGGGAT
>SPJP01000247.1 GCA_006844665.1 Paracoccaceae bacterium | reverse complement strand
CCCGACGAATATGTGTTGTCGAGCGCGACGGACACGCCCATGGCGTGGGCGGCCTGCACGATTGCGGGGATGTCCTGAACCTCCATCGTCACCGAGCCGGGGCTTTCGCACCAGATTAATGCGGTGTTGTCTTGGATCAGGTCGGAAATGCCCGCGCTGATCAGCGGATCGTAGGGGTCAACCTGCACGTTCAGGCCGCGCATCATGCCTTCGGCCATGGCCTTGTTCGGACCGTATGCGGAATAGGGCACCAACGCATGGCTGCCTGCTTTGCAATAGGATAGATAGATCAAGGCGATAGCCGCTTGGCCGCCGGGCACGATAAAGCTGTCTTCAGCCCCTTCCAAATTTGCAATTCTGGACGCGAGCTCTAGCGTCGTTGGGGTTCCGTATAGCCCGTAGGAATAGCCGTGTTCAGCTTGCCGCCAATCGTCTGTGACGGCGGATTGCTGATCAAACACCACGGTAGAGCCGCGATAAACCGGTGTGGCGAGCGAGGCATAGTCACGGCGCGCCTGGGGCGCGGGATCGAGTAGTTTTGTTCGCCAGTCCATAGGGCACCTTTGCGGTTTGGTTCAGTCAGGTTGCAGGGCCCGGATCGTATTTAGGTAGATCCGGACCGCGTCTTCGATCTGGGAAATCTCGACATACTCGTTCAAAGAATGGCATTGCGCCAGATCGCCGGGGCCGCAAATGACCGTTGGGCAGCCGAAATTTGGCGCATCTGTTGATCCGGGAAAGGCGTGAACGGGGCATTGGCCCGTAACCTTTTGGCAGGCGGATGTGATTGCGCCCATAAGTGGGGCGTCGGGGGCGGTGCCCAAGGGCGGCAGGTTCAGAAACGGGGGCAGGACTTCAATCTGTAGATCGGGTTCTGCCTGTTTTGCAGCGTGGATTACGGTTTGAATCTCGGACATAACCGTACCAAAGCTTTCGCCGGGGATTGTGCGGCGGTCGACGTCTATTTCGCAAAAATCCGGGACAGAGCACGCGTTGTCGCCGCCCCGGACCACGCCGACGCTAAAACTGGGTGAGCCACAATCCCGTTCGGGGGTGCGTTTGGACAGCTGGTGCGCGTAAGACTGCAAATGGCCCAGCAATGTGGCCATGTGATAGATCGCGTTTTTGCCGTTTTGGGGCAGGCTGGAATGGGAGGCCAGCCCTTGGCAGCGCAGGGTCATCAAGATCTGGCCCTTATGGGTCGGACAGATCGCCAGTTGGGTGGGTTCGGCCACAATGGCATGGTCTACAGGCGGGCCGTTTTTGCCAAACGCATATGACCCAGTCATGGCATGTTCTTCGTCGATGACCCCAGCAACGATCACGTCTCCCTTCAGGGGGCCGGTTTCTTGCAGCACACGGACTACTTCCAGATAGGCGGCCAACCCGGCCTTCATATCGCAGGACCCTCGGCCGTGGATCTTGCCGTCTGCAATCTTTGGGTTGAACGGGTCCGTGTAGCCTTCCACCCCCACCGTATCCAAATGCCCGGCCAACAAGATCGTGGGACCGCCGCCGGTGCCGAGCAAGGTGCCCCAGACATTGCGCCGTCCGGCTGAAACCTGTGCCGTGCCAATCTGCAAGCCCAGCCCGTGCAGACGGGTTTCGAAATTATCGGCCATGTCGGCTTCGGCCGTGTGCGCGCCTGCTTGGCCAAACGGGTTGATGCTGGGAATTTGGATCATTCCTGCAAGGTCGCCCACAAGGCGGTCGCGGTTTATTGGGTCAGGGCAGGTCACAGGATCGGGATTTCGGGGGCTGCGCGGCGGGTGATCAGTTCTGCGCCCTCCACGGTTACAATGACGTTTTCTTCGTGCAGCATCATCTTGCCCGGGGCAAAGTCAAAGCCGGGTTCCAGGGCCAAAACCATTCCTGGTTGCAGCACGGTTTGGTCCGTGGCCATCAAGGACGGCCATTCGGTGTTGCGCAGGCCCACCCCGTGTCCCATGCGCCCGACGCAGCCCCCCGTCGCCCCGCCGCTTTCCAATACATTCGCCATGGCATGCCAAATATCGCAGGCCCGAGCGCCGGGTTTGACAGCTTGGATGCCAGCCTCGGTTGCTTTGTGGGCCAAGACATAGGCGCGCTTGGTCGCGTCAGAGGCATGTGTGATCGCGAAATTGCGGTCGAAATCGCTGTAATAGCCATCGATTTCCGCGCCCGTGTCCAGAAACAGGACATCCCCGGCGACCAGCGCTCGGTCGGTGGGAAACCGGATCGCGTCGTCTGTTCCTTCTTTGCCCGAGGTTGAGACGATATAAGGAACGGTGTCCGCGCCTCGGGACAGAACATCTAATCGGTAAGCAGCCAAAACCTGCCGTTCAGTCATCCCTGCTGACACGGTATTGCCAATATTTTCATAGGCATCGCTGACCAGGCTGCAAATGTAGCGGTGCTTTGCCTGCTCGGATTCGGATTTGATCATCCGCAGGCTGCGCACGATATCCGATGCGTCGACTATCTCGATAGACCCAAGAGTGTCGCGCAGCTTGGCGACGTCATTGGCAGGCATCCGCAGATGGGTTTCAGGGCCCAACAAGGCGCCAATGCAAGTGTTGGACTTCGACAATTC